>NZ_LPMU01000063.1:0-14245 GCF_001534535.1 Burkholderia sp. MSMB1459WGS | reverse complement strand
GAGCCGAGCGCAATGCTGCCGTCCACCTTCGAGATCGCGTTCGGGCCGATCGCGACGCTGTCGACGCCCACCGCCTGACTGTCCGGTGCGGTCGAATTCGCATGGAAGTACTTGATGCCGTGCGCGTTGATGTTGTCGATCGCCGAGCCGACGTTGTTGTTGATCGTCGTGGAACCGTCGCTGTTGTACGTCACGTACGACGGCGCCGAGATCGCGCCGGTGGTCGGATCGTAGGTGGCGCCGCCGCCAATCGCGCCGGCCGTGCTGTTGCCGAGGTTCGTGTTGTTGTTCGCGATCGAGCTCAGGCCCGTCGACAGCGAACTGATCCCGGTCGACGTGGCGGTCGACAGCGAGGTCAGGTTGCTGTTCGTCGAGCTCAGGCCGGTGGAGAGCGAACCGACGATCGTCGAGGTCGACGTGGACAGCGACGTGATCGAACTATTGGTCGAGCTCAAGCCGGTGGACAGCGAGCCGACGACGGTCGACGTCGACGTGGACAGCGACGTCAGGTTGCTGTTGGTCGAGCTCAAGCCGGTGGACAACGAGCCGACGACGGTCGACGTCGACGTGGACAGCGACGTCAGGTTGCTGTTCGTCGCGCTCAGGCCGGTGGACAGCGAGCTGATGCCCGTCGAGGTCGACGTGGACAACGATGTCACCGTGCTGTTGGTCGAACTGAGGCCAGTGGACAGCGAACTGATACCCGTCGAGGTCGACGTGGACAACGACGTCACCGTGCTGTTGGTCGAGCTCAGGCCGGTGGACAGCGAACCGACGACCGTCGAGGTCGACGTGGACAACGACGTCACCGCGCTATTGGTCGAACTGAGGCCAGTGGACAGCGAACCGATGCCCGTGGACGTCGACGTGGACAGCGACGCGATCGAACTATTGGCCGACGACAGACCCGTCGATGTGGAAGTCGACAGCGACGTCACCGTGCTGTCGGTCGAGCTCAGCCCTGTGGACAACGAACCGATACCCGTCGAGGTCGACGTGGACAGCGACGCGATCGAACTATTGGCTGACGACAGGCCCGTCGACGTGGACGTCGACAGCGACGTGACCGTGCTGTCGGTCGAGCTCAGGCCGGTCGATAGGGAACCGATGCCGGTCGACGTCGAAGTCGACAACGACGTCACCGTGCTGTTGGTCGAGCTGAGACCGGTGGACAGCGAACTGATGCCGGTCGACGTCGAAGTCGACAACGACGTCACCGCGCTATTGGTCGAACTAAGGCCCGTCGACAACGACGAAACCCCGGTCGACAGCGACGTGATGCTCGACGCCGTCGACGTGGACAGCGAATCGAGTGCCGTGTTCGTCGCCGCGAGTTGCGACCCGTTGATCGCGTCCGTGCTCGACGAATCGATGCGCCCGGCCGCGACGTTGGTGATCTGGCGCTCGCTGCCCGCTTTGCCGACGCTGACGACGCTGGTCGGGTTGATGCCGTTGAAGTTGTACGTGACGCCGCCGATGACCGCGCTGGCCGTCGGATTCGGCGCGGCCGTCGTCGATCCCGAGCCGAGCGCGACATCGTTTGCGTTGTTGGCCACGGCCGATGCGCCGAACGCGACCGCCCCCGCCGCCGCTGCCGTCGACGTATTGCCGAGCGCCAGCGAACCCGTGCCCTGCGCGTTGTTGGTATTGCCGATCGCCACCGCGCCGTCGCCGTTCGCGGTGTTGTTCGAACCCATCGTGACCGCGCCGGTGCCGATCGCGCTGCTCGGATCGCCGATCGCGACCGCGCCGTTGCCGCTCACGGTCTGGCCGAAGCCGAGCGCGACGGCGCCCGTGCCGCCAAGCACCTTCGACGCGTTGCCGCCTGCGATCGAACCCGCACCGGCGGTTGCGGCGACCGAGTTGGAATCGCCGATCGCGACGGTCGAGCCGGCAGCCGCGACGCTGTTGATGCCGATCGCCGTCGCATTCGTCGCCGACGCCGTCGCCCCGGGCCCCAGCGCGCTGGAGGAAACGCCGGTCGCCAGCGCCAGATTGCCGAGCGCGGTCGCGAACTGCTGCGTCGCGGTCGCCTGCACGCCCGTCGCGATCGAACTGAGACCCGACGCATTGGCGTTCAGGCCGAATGCCAGCGCATTGTCCGCGCCGGCACTCGTGTTCGAGCCCATCGCGATCGAGCTCGTGCCGAGCGACTGCGTGCCCGAGCCGGGCACGCCCGCGGTACCGCCCCAGCCGATCGCAATCGACGAGGTGCCCTTCGCGCCGCTGTTGACGCCCATCGCGACGCCGGAATTACCGGTCGCCAGCGCCCCGCTGCCGACGGCCACGCCTGCCGCGCCCGAACTGGTCGCCTGGTTGCCGAGTGCGACCGAGCCCGTGTCCGTGGCATGCGACGCATAGCCGAGCGAGACGCTCTGCGCGCCCGCCGCACTGGCACCGAGCCCCATTGCCGCCGCGTACTGGCCGGACGCCAGCGCGTTGTTGCCCAACCCGACGGCGGAAACGCCGGTCGCCGCGGCGCCGCTGCCCATCGCGACCGCGCCGCTTTGGGTCGCGCTCGACAGGTTGCCGATCGCGACCGCATAGGGACCCGAGCCGATCGCCTGCACGCCCATCGCCACGCTGTTGACACCGTTCGCTTGCGAGTTGATGCCGACGGCCGTCGAACCGTCGGCCATCGCATGCGCACCCGGGCCGAGCGCCGTGGCCGACAAGCCCTGCGCCGTCGACAGGTTGCCCACCGCGGTGGAATTCTGTTGCGCGGCGGTCGAACCGAGGCCGATCGAGATCGCCGTCACGCCGCCCGACGCGGTACCGCCATCCGGTGCGTACTGCGCATGTGCGCCTGCATGGAACAACGCGAGATACGCGGACGCCATCAGCATGGCCAGCCGTCGCGGTGAAGGCATGCCCGCGCGCGTCGAGCCGCCTGCGCTCGCGGCATGCGCCGCCGTGCGCCGCGACGACGCCACACGCTTGCCGCGTGCCCGGTCAAGCTCCGAAGCCGCAACCCAGGCTCCCAATGCTTCGTTCCAGATCGACTTGAACGACTTGTTCATCTTGTGTTCCCTCGGTTCTCATGTGCTGGATGACGCAACGGCGAACGCGGCGTCAGGCGAAACGCGGACCCTCTCCGCTTTCGTCTGTTTCGCGATGCCCCGCTTCTCACTTCGCATTACTAATAAAAACTACGAACAGCGTTGCCCGACACGCTCGACACCCATCGCGAGTGCACGATCGATTCGCCGCGCATGCCCGTTGGCACGATGCGCGATGGCGATCGCCGGTTATCGATTCACGGAAGTCGACATCGCCTGCCCGGCGGCGACATGGCGCACGACGCGTCGCGAATCCGCACGCGCGCACCCCGTCGCACCCGCCGAAGGGCGACTTCGAATCTCATTCGGAAAAGCGTCGCTCGGACGCGGAACGGACGGACGCCGGCCCGCATCGCGGGCGGCCTGTCGTCTTTCATTCAGGCGGCGAAAGGCGCCATCCTGTCCCCGGGTTTGCGGCATGCGCCGCCGGATCGCTGACGCTGACAGCCGGCACCGGATCGATCGACCCGACACCCCGACCTGCCATGCTTGTCGTATTCATGTTTTTCGTATCCGCCTGATTCGATAGAGCACCACGCGCGGCCTCCGGATCGATCAGACGCCCGGCGGCGCACGCGAAGTCACTCACCCCTTTCCGTCCGGCCGGCAACGGTTTTTTTCCGGATTTCCGGAAAAAACCGCCACTCGCCGAACGACCCCGGCATCGAATTAATCGATCGAATTTGCCTGACGATTTTCCTCGCCCGATGCCTCACCAACCAGCCCCATCTCGTCATTTCACGGCGCATCTTGTATATCTAAAAATTCCGCGAATTATGACGCCTTCATTACCCTCGTGCCCGTTATTCTTTTGTAACCACCTTCTCATTATCCGGGAATACCATTATTCAATGTGACATTGGATATTGGCTGCCCGAAGATGCAGCGGCGACCGCCATTTCGATGGCAGCAGGAAGCGTCCAAAGAACCGATTCCAGCCGCGCTGGGGCTAGTGTGCCGACATTTGTCCAAACAAACCTTTTCCGTAGCGGAAAAATACTTTTCCGTAGCGGACAGCATTTACATTCATACATATTTGCAGGAAATCCGATTTTTCCGTAAACATGAATACCCACCGGCATTACGTCGAATTCAGTCGAGCGACAATGAATCGGATAATTCGATTTACGCGGCCTCCAGCGAATTTCGACACCGCAAGCGTCAATTCATCAGACGGGCCATTTTCACCCATGAAATCATTAAACCGGAAATAACGACCGTAATTTTACGAATAGATTCGGCACATTTTTCCGATTCATTTTCCGGGAAAGCGGGCCACACCGCCACGCCCCTGCGATGCCCATGCGACAAGCCCACACGCGCCGCACGGAATCCCACCTTCGACGCTGTTGTCGACATATAATTTTTTGCAACAATCGTACAGATTGCGATGCCTCCGACCTGACAGGCCACTCCCCTTCCACCGCGTTCGCAACCATGTCATCCCGCTTGTCCAGTTCGGCGTCGCCACGCACCACGCCGGATCTCGCCGGCGCCCATGTTCTCATCGTCGACGACCGCCCGAACGACCTGCGGCTCCTGACCGAAATCCTGCGCACCGCGCAGTGCCGGATCAGCGTCGCGTTCGACGGGCTGCAGGCCTATCATCGTGCGCAGGCCATCGCGCCCGATCTGATCCTGATGGACGTCCGCATGCCGCGCATGGACGGTTTCGCCGCGAGCCGGCTGCTGGCGTCCACCCCGTCGACGCAATCCATTCCGGTGATCATCCTGACGGCCGCCGGCGATCTCGAGGATCGCATCGCGGGGCTCGAAACGGGGGCGATCGACTACATCGTCAAGCCGTTCGAACCGGCGGAAGTCATCGCGCGAATCCGCAATCACCTGAAGCGCGTGCGACGCAGCCAGCCATTCGCGCACCTGCCCGAATTGCCCGACAACCGCGACGCGGCGCTCGTGCGCGCGGCAAGCGACGTGCTGCTGCGCGACCTGCGCCATCCGCCGGCCCTCGAGGATCTCGCGAAGCAGGTCGGCACGCACGAAAAACGGCTGTCGCGCGCGTTCCGCGACCATCTCGGCCAGACCGTATTCGAGTACCTGCGCGACACGCGGCTGCGCGCCGCGATGCATTTCCTGTCGGAAACGTCGATGGGGATCGGCGACATCGCCGAGGAAATCGGCTTTTCCACCCCCGGCAATTTCGCGACGGCGTTCCGCGAACGCTTCGGCATCACGCCGTCCGACTGGCGGCGCCAGCGCCACGCGGTCGACGCGCCGGCCGCACCGGGGGGGCGCCACGGCGATGCGTAGGCACTGCGCGGCATGGGCGGCGGGATGTTGCACGTTGCTCCTGCTTCTGGCGGCGCTGGCCGTCTCGTGCGCGACGGCGAGCGCCGCAACGACACCGAATCCTGCACAACTCGAAGCCGTATCGGTTTTCGAAGACGCCGGCACGACGCTGTCCGTCGACGAGGTCGCCGCCCGGCTCGCCGAGCCGTCGCGTCACGCAGCCGCCACGGCCCGCACTGCATTCAACGTGACGTTTTCGCGCTCGGCCTGGTGGGTCCGCGCGACGCTGATCAACCGCGACGGCGACACGGGCCCGCTGGTGCTGGCGATTCGCGATGCGCGCGTCGACCGGGCTGACTTCTACGTCGGCCGGCACGGCCAATGGATGCTCGAGCGCAGCTTCCCGACCGATCGCGGCGACGCGCGCGACGCGCCGTCGCGCTACCCGACCCTCGAGGTCACGCTGCGCGCGGGCGAACAGCTTCCCGTGCTGATCCGCATCACGTCGCGCAAGGAAATGCGCCTTGCGCCGGTCGCGTTCACCCGCGACGCGTGGATCGCGCAGGAGTTGCATGCGTCGATGTGGAACTTCGGATTCTTCGGCGGGCTGCTCGCGCTCGTCTGGTGCGCGCTGCTGATCGGCTTTTTCTCGCGCAGCGGGGTGTTCCACGTGCTGGCCACACTGGCCCTCAACACCGCGCTGTTCGAAGCGGCATACCGCGGCTATCTCGCGATGCTCCTGTCGCCCGGCGCGCGCGAGTGGTCGACGCGCGGCGAAACGATCTTCGCGTATCTGTCGGTCGCCTGCTTCATCGTCTTCATCCTGATGGTCGCGCATCGCGAGAAGGCGAAGATGCCGATGCGCGCGGTGTACGTGGTGTTTCTCGCGCTCGAATGCGCGGGGATAGCCGGTGCGGCGTTCGGCGATCTGGCGACCTTCGCGTGGTTCTGCCTGTGGCTGAACACCGTGCTCGCGATCGTGAACATCAGCCTGGCGTTGATGCTCGCGATCCGGCGCACGCCGACGGCCCGCGTGATGCTGATCGCGGTCGCGTTCGCGACGTTCAACATGCTGATCCGCATGCTCGACGGCCGCGATGCATTGCCGCCCGTGCTGTCGTGGATCCGGTCCGACGTCTATCCGAACCCCGTCATCGCGATCATCGGGCTCGCGACGCACCTGCTGGTGCTGGCCGCGTGGATTCACCACGTGGGCCGTCAGCGCACCGAGGCACGCAAGCGGCTCGAACACTGGCAGCTCACCGAGCAGGATCGGCTGCGCGACGAGGTCGCGCGGCGCACGGTTGCGCTCAACGATGCGTTGCAGCAGTCGAAAACGCACATGCAGCAGAAGATCGAGACGCTCGGCTACGTCAGCCACGATCTGCGCGCGCCGCTGTCGACGATCAACGGCTACGCGAAGCTGCTGCTGCAAGGCGCGACGCGTAGCCAGGCGCGGCTGATCCGGTCGATCGACCGCAGCATCCGCTACCAGCTCGCGCTGATCGACGAATTGCTCGCGTTCACGAAGGCCGAACTCCAGCCGCTCGGCGTCGCGCCCGACCGCACCGACCTGCCGGGGCTGCTGGACGACATCGGCCACTACGCGCTCGCGCTGTGTTCGCAGCAGGACAACCGGTTCGTCTATCAGCCGGTCACGCCGTTGCCGCGCACGGTGCTGATCGACGGCATCCGGCTGCAACAGGTGCTGCTGAACCTGCTGTCCAACGCATCGAAATTCACGCGCAACGGCACGGTCACGCTGTCGGTTCACGCGTCGCGCGAAGGCGATGCATGGCGCCTGCTGTTCGAGGTCGCCGATACGGGCATCGGCATCGACATCACCGCAACCACCGACATCTTCCGCGCGTACCAGCAGGTGCAGGCGGTGAACGGCGGCACCGGGCTCGGCCTGTTCATCGCGCAGCGCATCGTCGCCGTGATGGGCGGCGAGCTGTCCGTCGCGAGCCAGCCGGGAAGCGGCACGACGTTCTCGTTCGCCGTCGACGCGCCAGCCCTCGGTCATGCGCTCGTGCCGGTGTCGGGGCTCGTCAGGCGGTTTCACCCCGCCGACGAAGCAGAACCGGCCAGCGCCGCGCCCGCGATGCGCAGCCCGCCCGCCGACGCGCTCGCCGAGCTGATCGCGCTCGCCGGCGAAGGCCGGCTGACCGATATCGAGGAATGGCTCGGCCAGTATGCGGACGAGCCGGACCATGCGCCGTTCGTGCAGGAAATGCGCGAGCACCTCGATGCGCTGGACCTGCACGCGATCGAAAAACTGGCCGGCTCGCTGAAACGCATGCGCGTCGCCGATACGCCGTTCGACACCGAGGCGGACGCGGCCGGCACGGCCTGACGGCGCCGCGCACATCGTTCCGCCGCACGTCCCGCTACGAGCGCCGCATCGTCGATACCAGCGCGATGTCTTCTTCGGGTGGCGCCGGCCGCGCGGGGGCGGCGTGCGTCGGCCGCTGCGCGCCGAGCCCCGTGCCGCCGGTGCGGCGCCGCGCCGCGTGCCGCTCGATGACCCGCTGCAGCACGCAGAACACGCACAGCAGCGCGCCGATCACGATCCGCGTCCACCAGGAACTCAGCGTGCCGTCGAACGTGATCAGCACCTGGATCGTGCCGAGGATGCCGACCCCGAACACCGAGCCGATCACGTAGCCCACGCCGCCCGTCAGCAGCGTACCGCCGATCACGGTCGCGGCGATCGCGTCGAGCTCCATTCCCTGCGCCTGCAGCCCGTAGCCCGACAGCACGTACAGCGTGAACACCACGCCGCCGAGGGCCGAACAGAAGCCGCTCAGCGCGTAGACGCCGATCTTCGTGCGCGCGACCGGCAAGCCCATCAGCAGCGCCGAGCGTTCGTTGCCGCCGACCGCATAGACGTTGCGGCCGAAGCGCGTGAAATGCGCGACGTAGATCGCGACGGCCAGCGTCGCAAGCGCGATCAGCGCACCGGCGCTCAGCGTGCCGCCGCCGACCGGCACGCTGATGCCCGCAATCGCATGGAACGCCGGCTCGTTGATCGTGATCGACTGCGTCGTGATCAGGAAGCACGCGCCGCGCGCGAGAAACATTCCGGCGAGCGTGACGATGAACGGCTGCAACCGAAAATAGTGGATCAGCGCGCCCATCGCCGCGCCGTACAGCGCGCCGAACGCGAGCGCGAGCGGCACGATCGCCCACACGGGCCAGTGCAGCCGTTCGGCGCCGACCGCGCAGAAGATCGTTGTCAGCGCAACGACCGAGCCGACCGACAGGTCGATGCCGCCCGACACGATCACGAACGTCATCCCAATCGCGACGATCAGCAGGAAGGCATTGTCGACGAGCAGCCCGGTCAGCACCTGCATCGAGAAAAAGCCCGTGTACATCACGGATCCGAAGCTGAACAGCGCGACGAACAGCACGATCGTCACGACGATCGGCAGCGTGCGCGGATCGGCGAGCCGGCCAAGGAAACGGTTCATCGCGGCGTTGCTCCGGTGGTGGTGGCGCGCGATCGCGCGGAAGGCAGCAGCCGCGACGCGTGCCGGACGAGCAGCGCACGCGCCGCGTCCGACTGGATCAGCGTCACGACGATCACGACGACCGCCTTGACGACGAGCGTCGCCTCCGGCGGCACGCCGATCGAATAGGTCGTGTAGGTGAGCGTCTGGATGATCAGCGCGCCGAGCACCGAGCCGGCGAGACTGAAGCGGCCGCCGAGCAGCGACGTGCCGCCGAGCGTGACCGCGAGGATCGCGTCGAGTTCGAGCAGCAGCCCCGCGTTATTGCCGTCGGCGCTGCGCACGTTCGAGCTCGCGAGGATGCCCGCAAGCGCCGACATCACGCCCGAGCATAGATACACGCCGAACACGACCGCGCCCGAGCGCAACCCGACGAGCCGCGTCGCGACCGGGTTCACGCCGATCGCGCGAATGAACAGCCCGAGCGCCGTGCGGTTCACCAGCAGCGCGGTCGCGCCGATCGTCGCGAGCGCGATCCATACCGCGCACGGCACGGTCGCGAGATAGCCGCCGCCGAGCGCGAGGTAGCCCGGCGCGCCGATCGGGATGATCTGGCCGCCCGTCAGTAGTTGCGCGACGCCGCGCCCGGCCACCATCAGGATCAGCGTCGCGATGATCGGCTGCATCCCGACGAACGCGACGAGCAGCCCGTTCCACGCACCGGCCAGCAGCCCGACGCCGAGCGCGGCGGCCAGCGCCGCGCCGACCCGCGACGGGTCCGCCTCGAGCACGGTCGCGGCCGCCGCGCCGGCGATCGCGACGATCGCGCCGACCGAGATGTCGATCCCGCGCGTCGCGATCACGAGCGTCATCCCGAGCGACACGATCACGAGCGGCGCCGCGCGGTTCAGGATGTCGATCGGCGCGCCGAACAGATGGCCGTCGAGCAGCGCGATGGACAGGAAGCCGGGACGATGCGCGACGTCCAGCGCGAACAGCAGCGCGAGCGTCAGCACCGGCCACGCGAGCGAATGACGAAACAGCATGCGTAGCCACGTCATGACTGGCCTCCCGCGATCAACCGGTAAACCTGCTCTTCGGATGCGTCGGCGCCGGTCAGCTCTGCGACCTTGCGCCGGTCGCGCAGCACCGCGATCCGGTGGCTCACGCGCACGACCTCGCCGATCTCCGACGAGATGAACAGGATCGCGAGCCCCTGCGCGCACAGCGCGAGCACGCGCTCCATGATGTCGAACTTCGCGGCGACGTCGATGCCGCGCGTCGGCTCGTCGAGAATCAGCAGCTTCGGGTCCGTCGCGAGCCAGCGCGCGAGCAGCACCTTCTGCTGGTTGCCGCCCGACAGCAGCCCGATCGGCTGCTCCGCGTCGCGCGCCTTGATGCCGAGCCGGGCGATATACGTGTCGGCGATCTCGCGCTGCCGTGCCCGGCCGATCAGCCGCCACCAGCCGCGCCGCGCCTGCAGCGCGAGGACGATGTTCTCGCGGATCGACAGCGCGGCGACGATGCCCTCCTTCTTGCGGTCTTCCGGGCAATACGCGATGCCGTTGCGCACCGCATCGTGCGGCGACGCGAGCCGCTTGCGCGCGCCGTCGATCTCGATCGCGCCGGTATCCGGGCGCGCCGCGGCGAACGCCAGCTGCGCCGTTTCGGTGCGGCCCGAGCCGAGCAGCCCGGCCAGCCCGACGATCTCGCCGGGGCGCACGTCGAGATCGAGCGCGCTCATCATCCCGCGCCGGCCGACCCGCTGCATCGACAGGAACGGCGCGGCGGCCGCGGCGGTACGCTCGACCGCCGCGGCGCCGGCCTGCAGCGTGTCGGACATGCGCTCGCGGCCGGTCATCTTCGCGACCAGCGCGTCGACCGGCAGGTCGCGCGCAAGGTACTCGCCTTCGCGCTCGCCGTTGCGCATCACGGTGATCCGGTCGGACACCGCATAGGTCTGCTCGAGAAAATGCGTGACGAACAGGATCGCGATGCCCGACGCCTTCAGCCGGCGCAACACGTCGAACAGCCGCGTAACCTCGCCGTCATCGAGGCTCGAGGTCGGCTCGTCGAGAATCAGCACGCGAGCGTCGACCGACACCGCACGCGCGATCGCAACCATCTGCTGCACCGCGATCGGATACGCGTCGAGCGAGCGCGTGACGTCGAGCGACAGGTCGAGTTCGGCGAGCGCCGCCCGCGCGCGCGCATGGATCGTGTTCCAGTCGATCGCGCCGCGCCGCATCGGCTGCCGGCCCGCGAAGATGTTCTCGGCGACCGACAGGTTCGCGCACAGGTTCACTTCCTGATACAGCGTCTGAATGCCGGCCGCCTCGGCCTCGCGCGGCGCGGCAAAGCGCACGGGCCGGCCGCCGACGCGAATCTCGCCCGCATCGTGCGCATGCACGCCGGTGAGCACGTTGATCAGCGTCGACTTGCCCGCGCCGTTCTGGCCCATCAGCGCGTGGATCTCGCCCGGAAACAGCCGGAAGTCCACGCGCTGCAGCGCGCTGACGCCCGGAAACGACTTGTCGATGCCGATCATCTCGACCACCGGCGCACTCTCCATGCATCCTCCGTCGAAGCGTCGCCGGACGGTGGCCGTCAGGCCGCCGCCCGTGCGCACAGGTCAGTACTTCCGGGTCGGCAGCACCTGCGCCGCGACGTTCATCGGGAACACCGTCTCGTTGGTCACGATACGCTTGGGCAACTGCTTGCCGGCGACGACGTCCTTCACCGCGCTCATCAGTTGCGGGCCGAGCAGCGGGCTGCATTCGACGTCGACGTTGATCTTGCCCGCGATCATCGCCTGGAAGCCGCCCTTGGTCGCGTCGAACGACACGACGCTCACGTCCTTGCCGGGCTTGATCCCGGCCTCTTCCATCGCCTGGATCGCGCCGAGCGCCATGTCGTCGTTGTGCGCGTAGACGACGTTGATCTGCTTGCCATAGGTCTTCGCGAACGCTTCCATCACCTGCTTGCCGCCGGCGAGCGTGAAGTCGCCGCTCTGCGACGCGATCACCTTGAATTTCGGGTTGTTCTTGATCACTTCGAGCAGGCCTGCGCGGCGATCGTTGGCCGGCGCGGAGCCGACCGTGCCCTGCAGCTCGACGATGTTGATCGGGCCCGCGTCGTTCTTGTAACGCTCTTCCATCCAGTGGCCGGCGCGCCGCCCTTCCTCGAGGAAGTCGGAGCCGATCATCGTCACGTACAGCGACGGGTCCTTCACGTCGACCGCGCGGTCGGTCAGGATCACCGGAATATGCGCGGCCTTCGCCTCGGTCAGCACGGGCTCCCAGCCCGATTCGACGACTGGCGAGAATGCGATCACGTCGACCTTCTGCGCGATGAACGAGCGGATCGCGCGAATCTGGTTCTCCTGCTTCTGCTGCGCGTCGGAAAACTTCAGGTTGATGCCGGCGTCCTTCGCCGCGCTCTTCACCGACACGGTGTTCGCGGTGCGCCATGCGCTTTCGGCGCCGACCTGCGAGAACCCGAGCGTGATCGGCTTTTGCTGCGCGTGCGCGCCGGTGGCCAACGCCGCCGTCGCCGCGACGATCGCGGTGGCCGCCAGCTTCCTGATGAATGTCATGGTCCGTCTCCGATGATGTCGTTGTGTGCCGCGGCGCTGTTGTGTTTCTGCGTGGCGCTGGCGCGGATCGGGCTGTGCCGACCGGTGTGTCCGGTCGGCGCGGTATACGAGCCCCGCATCAGTCTAGGAACAAGTCCGATAACCTTCCAATGAAATATTGGATTGAGGCGATGCCGGAATCGACATACGTATAAACACCTAACCCACCGGATCGGCCGTGCGGCACGGCGCACGGTTCTTGCTCGCCGCAATGGCGGTTCGCACCCCATGCCAGGCTCCCGCCCATCACGCGAACCCAAAGGAGACGAGCATGATCGCCGCCCGTGAGCGCGGGTCGCCGCGCACCGACGTCGCCGCCGGCCGGCGCCTCGCGACATGAAGCAGCCCGCTTCGAGCGCTATCGCGGCACTGCGCCATGTCGACGACCGTCGCCCCGGCTACACGCGCCGGCGGCTTCGCCACGGCTTTGCGTATTACGGGCCGGACGGTGCGCGGGTTCGCGATCCCGACGAAATCGCCCGCATCGACGCGCTTGCGATTCCGCCCGCGTACACCGACGTCTGGATTTGCATGGATCCGCTCGGCCATCTGCAGGCAACGGGCCGCGACGCGCGCGGCCGCAAGCAGTATCGTTATCACCCGCAGTGGCGCGCGACCCGCGATGCGAACAAGTACGCGCGGATGGCCGCGTTCGCGCGGGCGCTGCCGCGCATCCGCGCGCGCGTCGCGCGCGATCTGGCGTTGCCGGGCATGCCGCGCGACAAGGTCGTGGCGACGATCGTCCGCTTGCTCGACACGACGCTCGCGCGGATCGGCAACGCGGAATATGCGCGCGAAAACGGCTCGTACGGGCTGACGACGCTGCGCAAGCGCCATCTGAAGATCCAGCCTGGCCAGGTGCGGCTGCGCTTCGCCGGCAAGAGCGGGATCGAGCACGACGTGACGGTCGACGACGCGCGGGTCGCGCACATCGTGCGGCGTTGCGCGGAACTGCCCGGTCACGAGTTGTTCCAGTATGTGGACGACGACGGCGCACGCCATCCGGTCGGGTCGTCCGACGTGAACGACTACCTGCGCGAGGCCGGCGGCGCCGATTTCACCGCAAAGGACTACCGGACCTGGGCCGGCAGCGTGCACGCGCTCGCATTGCTGCGGCGCGTGGAGCACCGCGGTGTCACGCATGCCCGCAAGCAGATCGTCGAGACCGTGCGCGCGGTGGCCGACCTGCTGCGCAACACGCCGGCCGTGTGCCGGCGCTGCTACATCCACCCGGCCGTGCTCGACGCATTCGAGGCGGGCACGCTCGCCGCGCTCTCGGTCCGGCGTACGCCGCGTGGCCTGCGGGCGGATGAAGCAGCGTTCGTCGCATTGCTGGTATCCGCGCGCCGGCGAATGGCGAAATGAATGGCGAGATGACCATCCACGCCGCGCCTCCGCCCGGCGGGGCGCCATTGGCGCCGCTCCCCCGGGCGTGTCGTTTACCACCGGTTTCCGGGCGCATGACCGATAGCCGCTCGCGCCCGTTTCTCTAAACTGGTTCGCACAACACACCTGCCCGGTGTCGTCCGCCGCGCGCGTCACGCCACCGGCATCGAGGCATCCCCGAGACATCCGCCTTCGCTGTCCGTCGGTCCGCACGACCTCGCCGCATTCCCGCCGGCCGGTTGCCAAGGCAATTCCAGGAGAGTTCATTGAGCCCGTCGCAAGCGCACCCCGCGAAAGCCCGGCCTTCGCGCAAGTCCGTCAAGCTGGACGACATCACGATCGTCGACCCTGCCGTCCTCAAGCGCGCGGTCGGCGCGATGGCGTTCGGCAATGCGATGGAATGGTTCGACTTCGGCGTCTACAGCTATATCGCCGTCACGCTCGGCAAGGTGTTCTTCCCG
>NZ_LPMU01000062.1:0-1864 GCF_001534535.1 Burkholderia sp. MSMB1459WGS | reverse complement strand
GTCGTTGTGCGCCCAGCATGGGCGCACTCCTGCGGGTGCAAGTCCCGCCATAAGCTGGTCACAGCGAATGAAGTGAAGCGCAACTGCATGAGGGCGACCGAATGTGGAGAGGAAGCGTGGAGCGTAAATCGTGAGCCGATGGACAAGAACTGCATAGAAGGCGCTGCCGTGCAGGGCGAGCGGGCAACGCACCGCGAAGCTCTCGTGACCAAGGCGAAGCAGCGTAAATGCGGCGGTTGTGCGATGAAGGAGTGCGCTCTTACCTGGGGAGATCTCGCCTTATGCCTGAAAGGGCGACGGCGTCGAGCCGGAGCGAGAAGTCAGCAGAGGTCGTAGTAGTCACAGGACAGGTCGATGAGGCTGAAGCTGGTGACGAAGGGCCGAACGGGAAGGAGTGTCCAGCGTCATGTCGATGCGACAGGCAATGCGTCAGATGCCCGTGCGAGCGGGGCGAGCGGGAAGCATACGCGGTGAAGCTGCGTCTATGCCCGTGAGCGACGAAGGCTGTTGCCCGCGCCATGAATCCGGGGACACAGGGTCGTCGCTGCTGATGGCGGCGCTGACGAGGGAGAACCTGAAGCAGGCGTTCAAACGGGTACGGGCCAACAAGGGAGCCGCTGGCGTGGACGGTCTGGATATGGACCAGACGTCGCGCCATCTGGTGACGGCGTGGCCCGCGATCCGTGAACAGTTGCTCAAGGGGACGTACCGGCCCAGTCCGGTACGGCGGGTGACGATCCCGAAACCGGACGGAGGCGAGCGCGAGCTTGGCATCCCGACGGTGACGGACCGGCTGATCCAGCAGGCGCTGCTGCAGGTGCTGCAACCGGTTCTGGACCCCGGCTTCAGCGAGCACAGCTACGGCTTCCGGCCTGGACGGCGTGCGCACGATGCGGTGCTTGCCGCGCAGTCGTACGTGCAGTCGGGTCGGCGAATCGTGGTGGATGTTGATCTGGAGAAGTTCTTCGACCGGGTCAACCACGACATCCTGATCGACCGACTGCAGAAACGTATTGGGGACGCCAGCGTGATCCGGCTGATCCGGGCGTATCTGAACAGCGGCATCATGGATGGCGGCGTGGTTCAGCAGCGCGAACAGGGCACGCCACAGGGCGGGCCGCTATCACCGTTGCTGGGCAACGTGCTGCTCGATGAGGTGGACAAGGAACTGGAGCGGCGAGGCCACTGCTTCGCGCGCTATGCCGACGATGCGAATGTCTATGTTCGTAGCCGCCGTGCTGGCGAGCGGGTGATGGCGCTGCTGCGTCGTCTGTATGGGCAACTGCGGTTGAAGGTCAACGAGACCAAAAGCGCAGTCGCCAGTGTGTTCGGTCGCAAGTTTCTGGGCTACAGCCTATGGGTAGCGTCCGGCGGTGTCATCAAGCGCAAGGTGGCGGCCAGACCGCTGCTGGCGTTCAAACGCCGCATTCGCGAACTGACCGGCCGTAGCGGCGGGCGCAGCATGAAGGACGTGGTGGAACGGTTACGGCCCTATGTATTGGGTTGGAAGGAGTACTTCCGGATGGCGCAGACGCCACGAGTCTGGCTGGATCTGGACAAGTGGATGCGTCACCGGCTGCGTGTCATCCAGCTCAAACACTGGCGCCGCGGTCCGACCATCTACCGGGAACTGCGTGCGTTGGGCGCACCGTCCGCTGTGGCGCAACAGGTGGCGGCGAACAGCTGTCGCTGGTGGCGTAACAGCGGCAAGCTCCTGAATAGCGTATTGACCCTCGCGTACTTCGATCGGCTGGGTGTGCCCCGACTCTCATAACCTCAACTTCCCGAACCGCCCGGTGCGGACCCGCATGCCGGGTGGTGTGGCAGGGGTACGGCCTCATGGCCGTCCCCTATGCCGATTCCG
>NZ_LPMU01000061.1:0-398804 GCF_001534535.1 Burkholderia sp. MSMB1459WGS | reverse complement strand
ACTCTTCAGTTCAAACCTGTTACTGTTTTCGGTTCAGTTAAGAACCGGTCGCTCACTCAAAGCTGACAGGAATATGAATCACTTCATAAACCTGACTTACTTTAGTGTGAGACTCTTGATACTTTTGCTATCTGATCCGAGGATCAGCTCGCTTTCATCAAGCGCCCACACTTATCGGCTGTTAATTTTTAAAGAGCATTCTGCGAGGGATCCTGAAGTTTCCCGGCAGCGCTGCGTTTTCAGCAGCAGAGAAGCGAGATTATGAACCGTGTTTCGCAGCGCGTCAACAACTTTCTGCACGACATCGTTGCGACTGCGGGGCCATCTTCCTGCGCCGTCGGGCTCGTTACTCCGAACCCCAACAGCACTGCTTCCCTTCCTCCCGCGCCGCGTTTCCGTTAGCGCGAAAGAGGCGTGATTCTATTCAGCCCACACCGTGAGCGCAAGGGGTTTGAAGCAACTTTTTTACAAACGCCGGAATTCGGCCGTCCGGCCATGCCTGGGCACAATGCCGCTTATGGTGCAAAGAACGGACTAGAATGTGAGGTTCTTCGCCTCTTTCTATATACGTCTTTAATATGCGCCAGCGAATCGCCAAACGCCTCCCCCCCGATGCCGACAAACTGGTCGGTCTGTCACTTGCGCTCTTCGCGTCGGGCAGCCGCATCGAGGATCGCTTCTGGGAAGCGAAGCTCGATGCGCTGCTCGCCAAGATTGTCCGCAACGGCAATCAGACCACGCTCGACGCCGCGCTCGACCATCTTCAGCAAAATCATCCCGACGCCTACGGCGCGCTCGCCGACATGGCCGAGACGCACAGCGAGTCGATGATGATCGAACACGACGGCCAACCCTACGATGCGCTGCTGGTCGCCGTCCCGGTTCTCGCCTGGACGCGCTACATGATTCCGTCGGGCCCGCTCAAGAGCGACGTTGCCGACGCGCTGCGAACGCACCTGCAGGCGCATGTGCTCGCGAACGGCACCCTCGTCGGCCTCGCACCGTTCCTCTACAGCATCGACCAGTTGCCGCGGCATCACGTGGAAACCTATCGGCTCGCTCAGCAACTCGCCCATGCGGCGATCGGCCAGCAGCCCCCGAAGCTGAGCTTCGGCGATCTGCCGGAAACCTCACCGATCCTGGCCGATCCGCGCTTCCTGCTGGCGGTCGTCGCCGCGCCGGCCGGCTCGCCGCTGTTCCGCTGGCAGGAGGAAGAAAACGGCAGCCGGATCGAGCGCGGCCAGTGCCTCGAACAATGGACGGCTCAAGGCGGCCCGAACCTGTCGATCGCGTTGCCCGGCTGCGAGTTCGAATGCCTGCTTCCGGACGCGTACTACTCGGCCTGTCGCGATGCGGACGAACGCGTGCGTCCGCACACCGTCCGAACGGCCATTCGTTATCTATTCGACACACTTGGTGCGGCGCCGCAGGAGTTGCGCGCGGTGGTCGCCGGCTTCGGCGAACGTCGTATCGACGAGTATCGCGTCGGCTTCACGCGGCGTGCCAGCAACGACGTGATCTACGGCGTCGTGTGGCCGCTCTACGGCCGTGAAAACGGCGACGTATCGATCGACAACGCGACGCTCGAAGGCGAAGCCCCGATCGAAGGGCCGCTCGAGGAAATCGTGAGCCTGCTGAAAGAATGCGGCGTAACCGACATCCGCCGGCACGCGGGTCGCTTCGAACCCGAATACTGCGACGACTGCGGCGTGCCACTTTACGCCGATCCGCTCGGCGAAATCGTCCATGCGGAAATGCCGGAAGACGCGTCGCCCGCCCAGCCGCACTTCCACTGACCCACCCCGCAGGCCTCGATGGCCTGCCCTGCTTAAAGCCGCTTCCGGTGCCTACCGAAGCGGCTTTTTTCTTATCCGACGCCGGTCGTCCAAAATTTCGAACTTTTCCTAAGCCTTTCAGCCAAGCAGACATCGTGTAAGGTCTTTGTCATTATCGGGGCCAGCTAATACCCGACAGCAGTGAATGACTCACTTTACGGAGGTTGAATATGCGGTTCTTGGTACTTAACTCAGACGCCGAACGGCGTGACGGACTGAAGACCCTGTTGCGGCAGATCGACCGGCACGCCAGCATCAACGATGCGCCTGACGGTTTCCAGGCGCGCCGGCTGCTGCGCACCCAGCGTTTCGACCTCGTCGCGATCGACTGGCTGGACGTGGGTCGGCTCAGCGAGCTTCAGGCACTCGGCAACGCGTGCTCGCCGACACCGGTCGCCGTTCTGGTCGACGACATCTCGCCCGACGCCATCCAACGCTTCTTCAATTACGGCGTCGCGGGCGTGATCCCGCACTCCACGCGGCCGCACCTGATCGTGCGAGCGCTCGAGATCGTCCTGCTGGGCGGATACTACATTCCGCCGATCGCCCTCAGCCTGCTGCCGTCCACGGCGACGGCGACGGCGCGCCACGACGCCCATTTCCAGACGCTCGCCGGCTCGCTGCCCCGGCGCCCGCCGAGCGGCCTCCTGTCGCCGCGCCAAGCGCAGATCATGCGGTTCGTCCACATGGGCAGCACGAACAAGATGATCGCGCGTACGCTCGGCATCAGCGAAGGCACTGTGAAAATCCACCTCGCGAGCATCTTCCAGCAGCTCGGCGCCGCAAACCGCGCCGCCGCGGTCGCGATCTACAACGGCTGGCTGTCGCCCCATCTCGAGGTGCTGCTGGCGAACCGCAACCGCGCCCGCAAGCCGGCCGTCGGCGAACACGGCCCGGCTCCGCTGCGTACGCAACGGCACGACCATCCGTACCCGTTGCCCATCGCGAATGCCGGCACGCAGGACCTGCCGCTCGCCGCCGAGCCGCCGGCACGGTTCCGGCGCGGACGCTAGGCAAACAGTCTCGATATTGCGACGGTCGGGCATGCGCAGGCTCCCACCTTTGATGCTCAACGAGTAATATGGACGCATGGGTTTTCTTTTCACACCGCTTCCGCTCTGGGTTGGCATCGGTGGCTGGATCGCCGCCGTGGCCCTGCTCGCGCTCGCGATCTGGAATCGCCCCTTCGTCCGTCTGCAAGACGCCACGCTTCAGCACGTGTGGCTTGCGCTCGTCACTGCGATCACGGTCCTGTGGGCCTCGAACGCATGGCTCGAAGATGGCATCGTCATGCATCTGCTTGGCGCAACGCTGCTCGTCACGCTGTTCGACTGGACACTCGCACTGGTCGCCATGGGCGCCGTCACGGCGATTGCCGCGGTCATCTTCGATGCACCGTGGCAAGGCATCGGCTTGACCTATCTGATCTACGGTGCGTTGCCTGTCGGCGTGTCGGCGTTGCTGCAACGCGCCGCGCTCGCGTGGTTGCCGCACAACCTCGCGTCGTTCATCACCGGGCAGGGCTTCCTGTCGCCGGCCATCGCGATCGTCGCGGTCGCCGCCGCGGCAGCCGGTGTCCAGCTCGCGCTCGCGGACGGCGTGCCCGTCGTGATTCCGGCCGGCTATCTGCTGAACACCGCGCTGCTCGCGCTCGGCGAAGCATGGTTCACCGGCATGGCAACGGCACTCATCGCCGTCTATCGCCCTGCGTGGGTCACGACCTTCGACGTCCGGCGCTACCGCCTCGGCGGCCCGCGCGCCTGAATTTCCTCCGGATCGGCTCGGCGCACCCGCATACCGACGGGCTTCCGCGGCGCGCGCCGAATACGTCACCTACTGCCGCACAACTTTTTTACGCTAAGATTGAACTCCTGTTCTTCATCGGGCATCTATACGTGCCCGATGTCTCCTTCGCTCCTCACCAATAACCAGATGGACAGCTCACCTGCCTCGCTCCGGATTTTCCGGGCGCTCGGCAAGCTGGCAGCCTGTATCGCGGGCCTGTCGCTTGCGCTTCCCGCTCCGGTATTCGCCGACCTGCTCGACCAGCGCTCCGAACTGATCAACAAATTCGTCAACGAGATGCATGCCGATCCGCTCGCTGCCGATTGTGCGGCGCACGGCAGCTTCATCGCCAGCACGTCGACGGCCTTCGACCGAGTCGACTTCGCGCCGAATGCATTCGACAGCGGCAACGCGACGATCACGCCGTGGAACGACTCGTTCGACCAAGGCAAGCAGCGCGTGAAAGTCGACAATATCGTCACCGTCGACGGGCTCGGCATCCACAGCGACGGCAGCGATCCGACGCCGCTGAAATTCCGTTGCGGCTATGTCGGCCAGCAAATGCTCGCGTTCAGCTGGAACGATCCGGTTCCGCCGCTGAAGCCGCGCGTCGAGCGTTCGTCGTCTTCGACGAAGAAGTTCAAGGGCAAGTCGCACCGCGGCAAAGCCAAGGCGAAGGCATCGGGCCGCACCGGCAGCAAGAAGGCCGTCGCAACGAAGAAATCAAGCGGCCAGCACAAAGCCGTGAAGAAAAAAACCGCGAAGAAGTCCTGATACGGCGGAGCGGCAACGACAGCAGCAGAAAAGCCGGCGCATCGCGAGATGCGTCGGTTTTTTACATGCGACGACGGCTGCGCTTACGCGAACGTGTCGACGTGCACCAGGATCGCGGCCAGCATCGCCGCACCGAGCGCCGCGCTGCGCTCCCCGTTCCAGCCGACGCGCTCGTCGGGGAGGTTCGCGTTGTCCTTGAACGGCATTTCGAGCGTCAGCGACAGACAGCCGAACTGGTGGCCAATGTACTTCGACGCGAGCTTCAACGCATCTTCCTTGTACTTGCTCGCCGCGTAGCCATGCTCGGTCTGGAAATCGGGGCTTGCGACCTTGAACGCGTCGATGAACGCAGCCTGCTCCTTGCCCTGCTGCTCGGTAAAGCTCGGCAGCATCTCCGAGCCGGCGACGAACACGTACGGAAGATCCTCATCGCCGTGAATATCGAAGAACATGTCGCAGCCGATCGCATGGATCGCGTCGCGCACGGCCAGCACCTCGGGGCTGCGCTCGGCATCGGGCGCCATCCACTCGCGGTTCAGGTTCGCGCCGGCCGCATTGGTGCGCAGGTTACCGTGCACACTGCCGTCCGGGTTCATGTTCGGGACGATGTAGAACGTCGCGCGATCGTAGAGTTTGCGCGCCACCGGATCGCCGGCCCAGTCGCCCCAGCCGGCCAGCCGCTTGACCAGGCCTTCGACGAACCACTCGGCCATCGACTCGCCCGGATGCTGGCGCGCGATGATCCACACCTTCTTCTTCGGCGCACCATCGGTTTCCGGCGTGCCGAGCGTCAGCAGCGACATCGGACGGCCTTCGACCGTGCGGCCGAGCTCGACGACGCTCGCCTGCGGCAACTGCTGGACCGCGCCGAGAAACGCCGCGTGACGCTCTTCCGAGTACGGTTCGAAATACGCGTAGTAGATGCTGTCGAACTCCGGCGTATGGTCGATGGTCATCGTCTTGCCGTCGAACGTCGTCGGCACGCGGAACCAGTCGACCCGGTCGTAGCTCGCCACCGCGTGGTAGTTGCGCCAGCCGGACGGATACGCGCATTCGGCTGCGTTCTCGAACGTCATCACGCATCGCTCGCCGCGCGCTCCCGTCAAGCGGTAGTAAAACCATTGCGCGAATTCCGAACGATTGTCGCCGCGCACGCGCAGCCGGATTGCATCGGGGCGGTCGCACGACACGACGTCGATTGCGCCTGCGTCGAAATTACTGGTAATCGAAAGGGCCATCTATCTCTCCTTTGTCGACCGGAGTTAGCGCTTCAGCGCTTACCTCCGGTCCCATGCGAAGCCCGAAGCAGACGGTATCCCGCCCATCCAGTCTCATGCATGCGCAGGCCGTCTCGTGAACGGCCCGCAGGGTCACTCGCCGACGCGCCGGCGATATACGTAAGTCGAATCGTTCGATGCGGCCGCATCGAACGCATAGCCTTCGGTCGCGAATGCCTTCAACGCCTTCGGGTCGGCGATACGGTTCTCGACGACAAAACGCGCCATCAGGCCGCGCGCGCGTTTCGCATGGAAGCTGATGATCTTGTAGCGGCCGCCCTTCCAGTCCTCGAATACCGGCGTGATGACCGGTGCGGCCAGCAGCTTCGGCTTGACCGACTTGAAGTATTCGGTCGACGCGCAGTTGATCAACACGCGCGCGGCGCCGCTGCGCGTCTCGAGTTGCTCGTTCAGCGCCCGCGTGATGCGGTCGCCCCAGAACGCATACAGATCCTTGCCGCGCGCGTTCGCGAACCGCGTGCCCATCTCGAGCCGGTATGGCTGCAGCAGATCGAGCGGACGCAGCAGCCCGTACAGGCCCGACAACACGCGCACGTGCTGCTGCGCATAGTCGAGATCGGCGGACGACAGCGATTTCGCGTCGAAACCCTCGTAGACGTCGCCATTGAACGCCAGCACGGCCTGCTTGGCGTTGGCCGGCGTGAACGTCGGCGACCAGTCGGCGTAGCGCTGGAAGTTCAGGTGCGCGAGCGGATCGGAGATATCCATCAGCGTCGCGATGTCCTGCGGCGACAGCTTGCGCAGGCCGTCGATCAGCTCCGATGCGTCGTCGACGAATGCAGGCTTCGTGTAAGACTGGACGTGCGGGGGCGTATCGTAGTCGAGGGATTTGGCGGGAGAGAGAACGATTATCATAGAGGCTCGCTGGCACGCCGTGCCTTGCGGTCAGACGAAAACCTCCGATTGTAACGAATGGCCCGCTCTCTCGCCCCGCATGCCGCACACCGCGTCGTGCTCGACTCGAACGTCTGGATCGACATCCTCGTATTCGACGACCCCGCTACGCGCCCGATCCGTGCCGCGCTGGAGCACGGCATGCTTGCCGCCGTGATCGACGGCCGCTGCCTGACCGAACTCGAATACGTGCTCGACTATCCGCAGTTCCAGTCGCGTGCGATCGACAAGGCCGACGCGCTCGCCACGGTCGCCCGGCTCGCGAGCCTCGTCGAACCACCGCCCGTCGACGCCGACGCGCCGCCGCTGCCGAAGTGCAAGGACCGCGACGATCAGAAATTTCTCGAACTCGCCCGCGCCGCGCAGGCCGAGTGGCTCGTGTCGAAAGACCGCGCGCTGCTGAAGCTCGCGAAGCGCACCGCACGCGACTTCGGTTTCAGGATCGCGCAACCCGCGCCGTTCGTGGAAGCCTGCGCACTCGACGCCGCGCCGCCCGCCACGGCGACGCCCGCCTGACGCAACCCATCCGAATCCGACCGTATCGATGAACGCTCCTTCAGATATGCCAACGACGCCCGTTTTCCCCTCGCGCCTGCCGAACGTCGGCACGACGATCTTCACGGTCATGAGCGCGCTTGCCGCCGAAAAAGGTGCGGTGAACCTCGGCCAGGGTTTTCCTGATTTCGATTGCGATCCGCGCATCGTCGATGCGGTCGCAACCGCGATGCGCAACGGGCACAACCAGTATCCGCCGATGGCCGGCGTCGCGCCGCTGCGCGACGCGATCGCCGACAAGATCGCGCAGGTGTACGGCCGGCGCTACGATCCGGCCACCGAAATCACCGTGACGGCCGGCGCGACACAGGCGCTGCTGACGGCGATCCTGTGCGCGGTGCATCCGGGCGACGAGGTGATCGTCGTCGAGCCGACCTACGACAGCTACTTGCCGTCGATCGAGCTCGCCGGCGGCAAGCCCGTGTTCGTCACGCTGGAAGCGCCCGACTACGCGATCCCGTTCGACCGCCTCGCGGCAGCGATCACGCCGAAAACGCGGATGATCATGATCAACACGCCGCACAACCCGACGGGCACCGTGTGGCGCGAGGCGGACATGCGCAAGCTCGAGGACATCGTGCGCGGCACCAACGTGCTGATCCTGTCCGACGAAGTCTACGAACACATGGTCTACGACGGTGCGCGCCACGAGAGCGTCGCGCGCTACCCGGAACTCGCCGCGCGCAGCTTCATCGTGTCGAGCTTCGGCAAGACCTACCACGTGACGGGCTGGAAGGTCGGTTACGTCGCGGCACCTGCCGCGCTGACCGCGGAATTCCGCAAGGTCCACCAGTTCAACGTGTTCACGGTGAACACGCCGATGCAGATGGGGCTCGCCGACTATCTGCGCGACCCGGCGCCGTACCTGTCGCTCGCGGGCTTCTATCAACAGAAGCGCGACTTCTTCCGGGCTGGCCTCGAGCGCACGCGCTTCAAGCTGCTGCCGTGCACGGGCACGTACTTCCAGTGCGTCGATTACTCGGCGATCAGCGACCTGCCCGAAGCGGAATTCTCGAAATGGCTCACGTCGGAGATCGGCGTGGCCGCCATTCCGGTGTCGGCGTTCTATCACGAGCCGCACGAGTCGGGCGTCGTCCGCTTCTGCTTCGCGAAGCAGGAAAGCACGCTCGCGTCCGCGCTCGATCGGCTGGCTCGCCTGTAAGCGCCGCACGGGCGGCCGCGCGCCGCCCTTCGGGAACCGTGCTTACGAACGTGCGACGTTCGCCGCTTCGACATACGCCTTGCGCTCGGCTGCCACGCGTTGCGCGGCCGGGCGTTCACCCACCGTCTTCGCGTGTGCCTTCCAGTCGATGCCTGCCTCGAGCAGGAAGTCGCGGCCGAATATGGCCTTCGTCGCCATCCCGATGACCGGCAGATGAACCCACGCGGCAATGTCCGCGAGGCCGAACGATTCGCCGAGCGCATACGGCGAAAACCGCGTCATCTGCTTGAATGCATCGATCGCGCGCGGCAGCCGCTTCTCGACGTGCGCCTTCATCCCGTCGCTCACCTTCCCGCCGAAAAACGCTTCCGTGTACACCTCGCGCGCCGTCCATTCGAGATACAGCTCGAGCGTCTCGACCAGTTCACGCACCTTCGCCGCCGCGAACGGGCTCGCGGGGAAAATGCCTTTTTCGGGATAGCGCGCCGCCAGGTACTCGACGATCACCTGCGACTCGAACAGCGCCCCCTCTTCGGTCTTCAGGAACGGAATCTTGCCGAGCGGCGAATCGGCAAGCCGGGCCGGATCGCTGATCGGCAAACCACACGCCGCCTCCTCGAACGGAATGTCGTGCTCGAGCAGGACGAACTTCACCTTGTTGTAGTAGTTGGACAACGGAATACCGCACAGCTGTAGCATTGGCGTCTCCTTCCTTGCTGAAGCGCGGCCGCATCGACGCCGGCCGCATCGGGATTCATCGCGCTGAAAAGCACGTTCGTGCTAGTCTAAAGCAAGTCGTGCGTTCGTCACGACAACATTACCTCCGCTGCGGCGTCAGTTCCGCCCGTCCGCGCGACACACGCGGCGGCGCCGCCGCGCCACCCGATGGAGACACACTCGCATGAGTGCTGAACTGCTGGCCTCGCGTCCGCCCGAAAGCGAATCGACGCTCGTCCTCACGCTGTCCAATCCCGGCGCGCGCAACGCGCTGCATCCCGACATGTACGCGGCCGGCATCGAAGCGCTCGCCACCGCCGAGCGCGATCCGGCGATTCGCGCCGTCGTGCTGACGGGTGCCGATCGTTTCTTCTGCGCAGGCGGGAACCTGAACCGGCTGCTCGAGAATCGCTCGAAGGATCCGTCCTTCCAGGCCGACAGCATCGATCAGCTCGCGGCATGGGTCACGGCGATCCGCGCGTCGACGAAGCCGGTGATCGCAGCCGTCGAAGGCGCCGCGGCCGGCGCGGGCTTCTCGTTGGCGCTCGCGTGCGACCTGATCGTCTCGGCACACGACGCGAAATTCGTGATGTCGTATGCGCGCGTCGGTCTGACGCCCGACGGCGGCGGCTCGTGGTTTCTCGCCCGCGCGTTGCCGCGTGCGATCGCGGCCGAGATCCTGTTCGAAGGCAAGCCGGTGGCCGCCGAACGGCTGCATGCGCTCGGCGTCGTCAACCGGCTTGCCGCGCCCGGCTCGGCACTTGGCGACGCACTGGCATGGGCCGACGCGCTCGCCGGCATCTCGCCGAATGCGCTCACGCGCATCAAGTCGCTGCTCGACGACGCGACCGCGCAACCGCTGGATGCGCACCTCGGCACCGAGCGCGATCATTTCGTCGCGTCGCTGCATCATGCGGACGGCCTCGAAGGCATCACTGCCTTTCTCGAGAAGCGCCAGCCACGCTACAAGCGCTGATCCGCCGCGTCGGCCTTCGAACCGGCGCCACGCCGCCGCGTCCATCCGATGCGGCCCGTCGCCGCCGCGCGCAACGTCGCGGCGCTCTCCGGGCCGGCCGCGCATGCGCGTCGGCGCGCGCGTTTCCGTCGCCAGCAGCCCGTGTCGATCCATGCTCTAATGACCGCCTGTCGCGGCGCCGCCGGCGCCGTTTTCGCGCTTGCCATACAGGAGTTGACGATGATCGACGTCTATAGCTGGGCGACCCCGAACGGCCACAAAGTGCACATCATGCTCGAGGAAACGGGCCTCGCGTATCGCGCGCATCCGGTCGATATCGGCGCGGGCGACCAGTTCGAGCCCGAGTTCCTGAAGATCAGCCCGAACAACAAGATCCCCGCGATCGTCGATCCGGACGGCCCCGGCGGCCAACCGATCTCGCTGTTCGAATCGGGCGCGATCCTGATCTACCTCGCGGAAAAGACCGGCAAGTTCCTGCCGACCGATCCGGCCGCGCGCTATGCGACGCTCGAGTGGCTGATGTTCCAGATGGGCGGTGTCGGTCCGATGCTCGGGCAGGCGCACCACTTCCGCCTGTATGCGCCGGAGAAGATCGAATATGCGGTCAACCGCTACACGAACGAAGCGAAGCGCCTGTACAACGTGATGGAAAAGCGCCTCGGCGAATCCGAGTATCTCGCGGGCGATGCGTACACGATCGCGGACATTGCGACGTTCCCGTGGACGCGCTCGTGGCAGAACCAGGGCATCGTGCTCGACGAGTTGCCGAACGTGAAGCGCTGGCACGAGGCGATCGCCGCGCGACCGGCCGTGCAGCGCGGCGTCGAGGTGCTCGCGTCGATGCGCAAGGCGCTGCAGGACGACAAGGCGCGCGAAGTGCTGTTCGGCGCAACGCAATACGCGAAACGCTGACGAGCGTATGACGAGCGGAGCGGCATTCGTGCATGCCGCTCCGTGCGTCAGAAGTAATGCAGCGTGATGAACTCCGCCGCGCATACCGGCAGCGGCGCGTCGGGGCGCTCGACCTGCATCGACACCGACCACGTCACCTGGATGCCGCCGCGTGCGGCGTCGGCGGTTTCCTTCACCGCGAACAGCGCACGCACGCGCGCCCCGACCGGCACCGGCTTCAAGAACCGCACGCGGTTCAGCCCGTAGTTCACGCCCATCTTTTGCTCGAAGCGCATTGCGTCGGTCATCAACGCGGGAATCAGCGACAGCGTCAGGAACCCGTGCGCGATCGGCCCGCCGAACGGCGACTCGCGTCGCGCGCGCTCGGGGTCGACGTGAATCCATTGATGATCGCCGGTCGCGTCGGCGAAACCGTCGACGCGCGCCTGATCGATCTCGCTCCAGCCGCTCGCGAGCGGCTCCGCACCGACTCGCGCCCGCAACGCCTGCGCCGATGCGATCAGCGGCAAGGTCACGTCAGTCATGGGTTCGCGCCCCCCGGATGGCGCAGCCCGAAAATCACCTTGGTCTGGACGGTGATCACCGTCTCGCCGGCTTCGTTCACGCCGACCCATTCGGTCGACACGATGCCGCGATCGGGCTTGCTCTCCGACACGCGCTTGTCGTGCACCTTCTGGTACATCGTGATCGTATCGCCGGCGCGGACCGGCTTCAGCCAGCGGATCGAATCGATGCCCGGCGAGCCCATGCTGGTCGAATCCGATCCGAGCTTGCGGACCAGCAGGCTCATGAACACCGAGCACGTATGCCAGCCGCTCGCGACGAGGCCGCCGAAATGCGATGCCTTCCCCGCTTCCTCGTCGACATGGAACGGCTGCGGATCGTAGCGCTTCGCGAACGTCTTGATGTCGTCGGGCTCGAACGTGTAGCGGCCCACTTCGGTCGTACTGCCCACCACCAGGTCTTCGTAACTGATGCCCACGGATAAGTCTCCTTGTCTGGCGCGCTCGCGCGTCGCCGTCATGCTACGTCGGTCTGCGCAAAATCGGGCAGCGCCGCGATGCGGGCGAGGTGATGATCGGTATCGCCGAGCGTCGTCTCGATGATCGACAGCCGCTTGAACAGGTGCGCGGCGGCCACTTCGTTGGTCACGCCCATACCGCCGTGCAACTGGACGGCCTGCTGGCCGACGAAGCGCGCGGCCGCGCCGACCCGCGCCTTCGCGGCCGACACGGCCTTGCGCCGCGCATCGGCATCGCCGTTCGCGTAGCGCACCGCCGCGAGATAGGTCAGCGAACGCGCCTGCTCGGCATGAATCAGCATGTCGACCATCCGGTGCTGCAGCGCCTGAAAACGCGCGATCGGCACGCCGAACTGCTCGCGCGTCTTCGTGTATTCGACCGTCGCGCGATTCAGTTCGTCGAGCGCGCCGACCGCTTCCGCGCACAGCAGGAAAGTCGCGTAATCGGCGATCTGCTCGAGTGCCGCCGCGTCGCGCGCACCGCCCGTCAGCAGTCGGGCCGGCGTGTCGTCGAACGCGATCGTCGCGGCACGCTGGCCGTCGATGGTCCGGTAGTCGACCACCTTCGCGTTGGCCTCATCGCGTTCGACGACGAAGAGGTCGATGCCGCCGCCGTCGACCCGCGCCGGCACGATCCACGCATGCGCCTGGGCGCCGTGCTGAACCACCGACTTGGTACCGGTCAGCCGGTACGTGCCGCCCTGCTCGCGCGCGCGCGTGTCGAGTTCGTACAGGTCATAGCGCGCCCGCGGTTCGTGGAACGCGACCGCCACGCGCTTTTGCCCCTGCGCGATCGCCTCCAGCAGCGCGGCGTCGGCGCCTGCGCCCGAGCCGGCGATCCGCAGTGCTTCGACGCCGACCGCCGTCGCCCAGTACGGCTCGATCACGAGCGCGCGGCCGAGCTCCTGCATCACGACCAGCATGTCGACCGGGCCGCCGCCGAAGCCGCCCTGTGCCTCCGGCACGGGCAACGCGGTCAATCCCAGCTCGGTGAATGCGCTCCACTGCGCATCCGACACACCGGCATCACTGCGCACGATCGCCTGGCGCGCTTCGAAGCCGTATTGCTCGCCGAGATACCGGCGCAGCGCGTCGGCGAACTGCTGCTGCTCATCGGTAAAGCTGAAATCCATGGTTGTCTCCGTTCCCTGATCACAGCCCCAGAATCATCTGCGCGATGATGTTCTTCTGGATCTCGTTCGAACCGCCGTAGATCGACGTCTTCCGGTAATTGAAGTAGTACGCGGCGAGCGGCGCCGCATCGTCGTCGCCCGCGATGCTGTGTTCGCGCTCGCCGTCGAGGAACGGCACGTCGAACGGGGCGGCCAGCGGACCGATCGCTTCGACCATCAGCTCAGTGAGCGCCTGCTGCACCTCGGTGCCCTTGATCTTCAGCATCGACGCCTCGGGGCCGGGCCCCTTGCCGCTCGTCTCGCGGCTGACGACGCGCAGCACCGTCACTTCCAGCGCCATCAACTCGACTTCGAGCGCCGCGACCTTCGCGGCGAACACGGGATCGGCGAGCAACGGCTTGCCGTTCTTGCGCTGATTCGATGCGACGCGCTTCAGGAACGCGAGCTCCCGCTTCGACGCGCCGACGCGCGCGATGCCGGTGCGCTCGTGGCCGAGCAGATATTTCGCGTAGGTCCAGCCGCGGTTCTCGTCGCCGACGAGGTTCTCGACCGGCACCTTCACGTCCTCGAAGAACACCTCGTTGACCTCGTGATCCTCGTCGAGCATCACGATCGGGCGCACCGTGATGCCGGGCGTCTTCATGTCGATCAGCAGGAACGAGATGCCCTCCTGCTTCTTCGCAGCCGGATCGGTGCGCACGAGGCAGAACATCATGTCGGCGTACTGGCCGAGCGTGGTCCAGGTCTTCTGGCCGTTGACGACGTAGTGATCGCCGTGGCGCTCGGCGCGCGTGCGCAGCGACGCGAGGTCGGACCCGGAACCCGGCTCCGAATACCCCTGGCACCACCAGTCCGAGCCGTCGAGAATACGTGGCAGATAGCGGCGCTTCTGCGCTTCGCTGCCGTATTTCATCAGGACCGGCGCGACCATCGACACCCCGAACGGCAACACGGTCGGCGCACCGATCCGCGCGCACTCCTCGTCCCAGATGTGTCGCTGCGTCGCGTTCCAGCCCGGGCCGCCATATTCGACCGGCCAGGCGGGCGCGGACCAGCCGCGCTGGCCGAGAATCCGGTGCCAGCTCGCGAAGTCTTCGCGGTCGAGTCGTTTGTGATCGAGTACCTTGGCGCGCAGCGCGTGAGGCAGGTTGGCCTCAAGCCAGGCGCGGACGTCGGCGCGGAACGCGTCGTCGGCGGGGGAATAATCCAGATCCATGCGCAGTGTCTCCTGTCGACCGGAGTGAGTGCTTCAGCACTTACTCCGGTCCCATGCTTCGCGGTCGATCAGCATCGGCGCTTCAGCGCTTACTCTGATCCCATGCAAGGCTCGCCGCGACCGTCCGGCCCGGCAAGGACACACTGCGTACGTTATTGCAGCGGTTCTTTCAGCGCGGCTGGAATCGGCAGCGGCATCACGTCGATGCCTTCTTCGACCAAGGACTGCGCATCCTCCGGCGTCGTGACGCCGCGAATGCTGCGTGCCGGCGCCTCGTTGTAATGGATGCGCCGCGCTTCCTCGGCGAAGCGCTCGCCCACGTTCTCGGTCTTCTCCAGCACCTCGCGCAGCGCGCGCATCACCTGCGCCTGCAGCGCACGCGGATCGACCGGCTGCGCCTGCGTCGCGCCCGACAGGTTCAGGCGCGGCGCCGACGGCATCCGGTTGATCTCCGTCGTTCCGCACACCGGGCATTCGACCAGCTTGCGGGACAACTGCGCTTCGAATTCATCGGCGGAAGCGAACCAGCCTTCGAACCGATGACCGTGCGGACACTGTAAATCGAGGACCTTCATGCTGAATCAGGGCGTGTGACGAGTGTAGCGCAAAAAGCGGTTTTGTGAACGATCGTGCTAAATCCGGATCGCGCGGCACGAACGCGCCGCGTCACGGAATTGTAACGCGGCGCCCCGGCCGCCGCCGACGCCGTGCTCAGGACGTGACGACCGGCCCGAGCGGCCACGTGCCGGACAGCACCTTGTCGAGCCACATCGCGCCGATGATCGTCTTCACGTCGGTGATCTGGCCCGTGCGCACCCATTCCTGCAGGTCGGCCGGCGTCGCCGTGAAGGTTTCGAGGAATTCGCCGTCGTCGAGCTTGCGTTCGCCGGCCGTCAGCCCGCGCGCGAGATACAGGTCGATGAATTCGGTCGAATAGGAAATGATCGGATGGATGCGGGCCAGGAACACGTATTCGCGCGCCGTGTAGCCCGTTTCCTCGCGCAGCTCGCGCATCGCGCACGCGAGCGCGCCTTCGTTCGGGTCGAGCTTGCCGGCCGGGAATTCGGCCATCACCTTGCCGATCGGATAGCGGAACTGGCTTTCCATCAGCACGCGGCCGTCGTCGAACAGCGGGATCACCATCACCGCACCCGGGTGCTGCACGTATTCGCGCGTGGCCTTCTTGCCGTCCGGCAGACGGACGGTGTCGCGCTTGAGCTTGAGGAACGCGCCGTCGAAGATCGCCTCGCTCTCGAGGCAGGTTTCGGTTAGTGCGGCGTCGTGATTGGGTAGTTCGGCCATCGGCGGCTCCTGAATGAGCACGACGGACGGCCGAAGCCGTCAGCGTCGTTTGACGAGATACTGGAACGTGAAGCCGGGAAACGCGAACACGACGAAAAGACTGAACGTGATCGCGTAAAACTGCCAGCCCTGTTCGAAGCGGTTGCCGGCACGCGACTCGAGCCAGAAGCCGAGCGCGCCGACGACGAAGTACAGCACGATCAGCTCGCCGATCCGCACCCACGCATTCTTCTTCGTCGCGCCGAACGGCACGACGGCGAAGAGGCGTTGGTTCAGGAACGGCAGGTTGGCGCAGACGAGCGCCAACAGCACGATGAACCAGCCGGCTGCCGACATTACAGCGGCAGCGTGTGACGGATTGCCTGCAGGCAGGCGGTCAGCAGCGGGCTCGGGATCAGGCCGAGCACGACGACCGCCACGCCGTTCAGCACGAGGATCGTGCGCTTGCAGAAATCGCCCGAGATCGGCGTCGAATCCTGCGGCGCATCGAAGTAAATCACCTTGACGATGCGCAGGTAGTAGAACGCGCCGAACAGCGACGTGATCACGGCCAGCACGGCCAGCCACGTGAGGCCCGCGTTGACGGTCGCCTCGAGCACGGCGAGCTTCGCGTAGAAGCCGACGGTCGGCGGGATGCCGGCCAGCGAGAACATCATGACCATCATCACGAACGCGAACACCGGGCTGCGCTTGTTGAGGCCCTTGAAGTCGTCGATCGTTTCGGCTTCGAAATCGCGGCGAGCGAGCAGCATCACCACACCGAACGAGCCGAGCGTCGTGATCAGGTAGACGATCGCGTAGAACATCGCCGAGCTGTACGCGTTCGCCGGCGCCGCCGCGTCACCCTTCACGATGCCCGCGAGCAGGCCGAGCAGCACGAAGCCCATGTTCGAGATCGCCGAGTACGCGAGCATCCGCTTGATGTTGCGCTGGACGATACCGGTGATGTTGCCGACGATCAGCGACAGCGCGGCAAGGATCACGAGCGCGGTCTGCCAGTTCTGCGCGAGCGGCAGCAGGCCCATCACCAGGAAGCGCAGGCCCCACGCGAACGCGGCAACCTTCGGGCCGCCGCCGACGAACAGCGTCATCGCGGTCGGTGCGCCCTGGTAGACGTCCGGCACCCACATGTGGAACGGCACGGCGCCGAGCTTGAACGCGATACCGGCGACGATGAAGATCACGCCGAACATCAGCACGGCCGCGTCGGTGTTGCCGCCGACCGCCTTGTACACTTCGCCGAGTTCGAGCGAGCCGGTCGCGCCGTAGAGCATCGAGATGCCGTACAGCACGAAGCCCGACGCGAGCGCGCCCAGCACGTAGTACTTCATCGCGGCTTCGCTCGACTGCGCTGCATCGCGACGCAGCGCGATCACCGCATACAGCGACAGCGACATCAGTTCGAGGCCGAGATACAGCGTCAGGAAGTTGTTGCCCGACACCATGACCAGCTGACCGAGCAGCGAGAACATGCCGAGCAGGAACACGTCACCGCGGAACATGTCGCGGTCTTCGAGGTACTTGCGCGAATAGACGAGCGAGACCGCGAACCCGAACGACACGACAGCCTTCATCATGCTCGCGAACGAGTCGACGACGACCATCTTCGAGAAGAAGTAGTACTGCTGCGGGTCGAGCGCCTGGACCGCGAACCACACGCCGGCGACCACCGACGAGACGACCGCGATCAGATAGGTCAGGCGGCGGCCGGAAGCACCGGTGAAGGTGTCGTTCAGCCATGCGACGACGATGGCGGCCAGCACCAGCGCGTCAGGCAACAGGACATTCATAGAGGCGTTTTGCATGATCTTGAGTTCCTCCGCTCGCGATTACTGGGCCAGCGGCAGCTTCGACTGCGCGACGTGGGAGAGGAGGTTTTCCACGGAAACGTGCATCACGTCGGTGAAAGGCTTCGGATACAGGCCCATCAGCAGCGTGAACGCGGCGAGCACGGCCAGCATCAGGAATTCGCGACGGCCGATGTCCTTCAGCTTGGCGACGTGATCGTTCGCCACCGCGCCGAAATACACGCGCTTGTACATCCACAGCGTGTAGGCCGCACCGAGGATCAGCGTGAATGCCGCGCCGAATGCGATCCAGAAGTTGTACTGGACGGCCGCGAGAATCACCATGAACTCGCCGACGAAACCCGACGTACCCGGCAGGCCGCAGTTGGCCATCGAGAACAGCATCGCGAATGCCGCGAACTTCGGCATCACGTTGACGACGCCGCCGTAATCGGCGATCTGGCGCGAGTGCACGCGGTCGTACAGCACGCCGATGCAGAGGAACATCGCGCCCGACACGAAGCCGTGCGAGATCATCTGGATGATCGCGCCTTCGACGCCGAGCTGGTTGAAGATGAAGAAGCCCAGCGTGACGAAGCCCATGTGCGCGATCGACGAATACGCGACCAGCTTCTTCATGTCGGCCTGCACCATCGCGACGAGGCCGATGTAGATCACCGCGATCAGCGACAGCGTGATCACGACGGGCGCCAGGAAATGGCTCGCGTCAGGCGTGATCGGCAGCGAGAAACGCAGGAAACCGTATGCGCCGAGCTTCAGCATGATCGCCGCCAGCACGACCGAGCCGCCCGTCGGCGCTTCCACGTGCGCGTCCGGCAACCACGTGTGCACCGGCCACATCGGCACCTTCACCGCGAACGCGAGGAAGAACGCAATGAACAGCAGGATCTGCGGCGTCATCGCGATCTTCGCGTTCTGCCACGTCGCAAGGTCGAACGAGTGCGTTTCCGTGTACAGGTAAATCAACGCGACCAGCATCAGCAGCGAACCGGCCAGCGTGTACAGGAAGAACTTGAACGCCGCATACACGCGATTCGGGCCGCCCCACACGCCGATGATGATGTACATCGGGATCAGGGTCGCCTCGAAGAACACGTAGAACAGCAGGCCGTCAGCCGCCGAGAACACGCCGATCATGATCCCGGACAGGATCAGGAACGCCGCGAGGTACTGCGCGACGTTCTCGGTGATCACTTCCCATGCGGCGATCACGACGATCACCGTGATCAGCGCGGTCAGCACGACGAACCACATCGAAATGCCGTCGACGCCGAGGTGATACGCGATATCGAAGCGTTCGATCCAGGTCGACTTCTCGACGAACTGCAGCGCAGCCGTGCTCGAGTCGAAGCCGGTGATCAGCGGGATCGTGACCGCGAGGCCGAGCAGCGCACCGATCAGCGCGACCCAGCGGGCCGTCCCCGGATTTTTGTCGTTACCCACCGCAAGCACGAGGAGGCCGAAAACGATCGGCAGCCAGATCGCGGTACTGAGAATCGGAAAAGCGTGCATTAGTGTTGTCCCCCCGCCTTATTTGCCGCCGAGCGTTACAAACAGGGTCAGGAGCCCCAGCATGCCGATGATCATGGCGAACGCGTAGTGATAGATGTAACCGGATTGGAGGAAGCGGATCACGCCGGCAAACCAGCCGATGAACCGGGCGCTGCCGTTGACGAGGCCGTCGATCACCACGACGTCACCCTCCTTCCACAGGCCGCGGCCGATCGCCACCGAACCGCGGGCGAACACCACTTCGTTGATCTTGTCCATGTAGTACTTGTTGTCCAGCAGCGTGTAGATCGGGCCGAATGCACGGCGGATCGACGCCGGCAGCTCCGGACGCTTCAGATACAGGAACCACGCGACGACGACACCGGCGAGCGCCAGCCACACCGGCAGGCCCGACACCGAGTGCAGGCCCATGCCGACCCAGCCGTGGAACTCTTCGGCCATCTCGGCCAGCGCCGGATGGTTTTCGCCGATGAAGATCACCTTGTCGAATGCGACGCCGTGCTGGAAGAAGTCGCCGAACAGCATCGGGCTGATCGCGATCGCACCGATGATCACCGACGGGATCGCCAGCAGGACCAGCGGCACCCACACGACCCACGGGGTCTCGTGCGGCTCGTGCGCGTGGTCGTCATGACCGTGGCCATGGCCATGATCGTCGTGGCCGTGCGCGGCCGCCATGCCCATCGGCGATTCCGGATGCTTCGGATTGCGGAAGCGCTCTTCGCCGTGGAACACCAGGAAGTACATGCGGAACGAGTACAGCGCCGTGACGAACACGCTCGCGACGACCGCGAAGTACGCGAAGCCCGAACCCGGCAGGTGCGACAGCTTCACCGCATCGATGATCGAGTCCTTCGAGTAGAAGCCCGAGAAGAACGGCGTACCGATCAGCGCGAGCGACCCGATGAGCGACGTGATCCACGTGATCGGCATGTACTTGCGCAGGCCGCCCATGTTGCGCATGTCCTGGTCGTGGTGCATGCCCATGATGACCGAGCCGGCGCCGAGGAACAGCAGCGCCTTGAAGAACGCGTGCGTCATCAGGTGGAACACGGCGACCGGGTAAGCGGACACGCCGAGCGCGACGGTCATGTAGCCGAGCTGCGACAGCGTCGAGTACGCGACCACGCGCTTGATGTCGTTCTGGACGATGCCGAGGAAGCCCATGAAGAGCGCCGTGATCGCGCCGATCACCGTGATGAACGACAGCGCGGTGTCCGACAGTTCGAACAGCGGCGACATGCGCGACACCATGAAGATGCCGGCCGTCACCATCGTCGCCGCGTGAATCAGCGCCGAGATCGGGGTCGGGCCTTCCATCGAGTCCGGCAGCCACACGTGCAGCGGGAATTGCGCCGACTTGCCCATCGCGCCGATGAACAGGCAGATACAGGCAACGGTCAGCAGGCCCCAGTCGGTGCCCGGGAAGTGCAGGCTCGCGAGCTCCGCGCGCTTCGCGAACACTTCGCCATAGTTCATCGAGCCGGCGAACGCGAGCAGCAGGCCGATGCCGAGCAGGAAGCCGAAGTCGCCCACGCGGTTCACGAGGAACGCCTTCATGTTCGCGTAGATCGCGCTCTCACGCGTGAAGTAGAAGCCGATCAGCAGGTACGACACCAGACCCACCGCTTCCCAGCCGAAGAACAGCTGCAGGAAGTTGTTGCTCATCACGAGCATCAGCATCGAGAACGTGAACAGCGAGATGTACGAGAAGAAGCGCTGGTAGCCATCTTCTTCCGCCATGTAGCCGATCGTGTACACGTGCACCATCAGCGAGACGAAGGTCACGACGACCATCATCATCGCGGTCAGCGAATCGACGAGGAAGCCGACTTCGAGCTTCAGCGAGCCGACGTTCATCCATTCGTAGACGGTCGCGTTGAAGCTTGCGCCGCCCATCACGTCGAAGAAGACTTTCGCCGACAGGAGGAACGCGATCAATACGCCGAGGATCGTGATCCGATGTGCGCCCTTGCGCCCGACTGCGTTCCCGAACAGCCCCGCGATCAGCGAGCCGGCCAGCGGAGCGAGCGGAATCGCCAGCAGCAGGTTTTCATTGAGTGTCGTTGACATAACAGCGTTGCCTGAAATTAACCTTTGAGCTGATCGAGATCCTCGACATTGATCGTGTCGAGCTTACGGAACAGGGTCACCAGAATCGCGAGACCGATCGCGGCTTCCGCTGCGGCGACGGTCAGCACGAAGAACACGAAGATCTGGCCGTGCACGTCGCCGAGGTAATGCGAGAACGCGACGAAGTTGGTGTTCACCGCCAGCAGCATCAGTTCGATCGACATCAGGATGATGATGACGTTGCGGCGGTTCAGGAAGATCCCGACGATCGCGATCGCGAACAGGATCGCGCCGAGCACAAGGTAGTGAGCAAGAGTCAGCATGGTTTTCTTTTCCTCCGCTTAGCCGTTGGTGCCCGAACCGGCTTCGCTTTGCGCCGTTTCCGGCTGCGGCTTGTCCGCTTCCATCTTCACGAGGCGCACACGGTCGTCGCGGCGCACCTTGACCTGATCCGACACGCGCTGGCGCTTGCTGTCCTTGCCCTTGCGCTCGGTCAGCCCGATCGCGGCGATGATCGCGACCAGCAGCACGAGGCCGGCGATTTCGAACGCGAAGATGTAGTCGGTGTAGATCACCTTGCCGATCAGGCGCGTATTCGACCAGTTGGCCATCTCGCCCGTCGCCATCGCATGCACGGTGTGCGTGTCGCCGTAACCGCGCCACAGGATCAGCGCGGTTTCGATCACGATGATCGCGCCGACCACGGTTGCCATCGGCACGAAGCGCTTGAAGTCGCGGCGCAGGTAGTCGATGTTGATGTCCAGCATCATCACGACGAACAGGAACAGCACCATCACCGCGCCCACGTAGACCAGAACCAGCAGGATCGCGAGGAATTCCGCCTCCAGCAGCATCCAGATCGCGGCGGCGTTGAAGAACGCCAGCACAAGGAAAAGCGCAGACGCCACCGGGTTGCGCGAAGTGATCACCTTCAGCCCTGATACCACCAGGAGCAGCGCGAAGATGTAGAACAGTACGGTCGTGAATTCCATGATTACCGGTTCATCGTTAGGCCATAGTCAGGCGCGGCTTGCGGGACGCCCGCACCCGTCGCGGCGGCTCGGCCCGTTCATGCCGGGCCGGCACTGCAAACACAATCAACGATACGGCGCGTCGGCAGCCTTCGCCGCGGCGATGTCCTTCTCGTAGCGATCGCCCACCGCGAGCAGCATTTCCTTCGTGAAATACAGGTCGCCGCGCTTTTCGCCGTGGTACTCGAGAATCTGCGTCTCGACGATCGAATCGACCGGGCAGCTCTCTTCGCAGAAACCGCAGAAGATGCACTTCGTCAGGTCGATGTCGTAGCGCGTCGTGCGGCGCGTGTTGTCCGCGCGCGTTTCCGATTCGATCGTGATCGCCAGCGCGGGGCACACGGCCTCGCACAGCTTGCACGCGATGCAGCGCTCTTCGCCGTTCTCGTAGCGGCGCAGTGCGTGCAGCCCGCGAAAACGCGGCGAAATCGGGGTCTTCTCTTCCGGGAACTGCACGGTGAACTTGCGCTTGAACGTGTAACGACCGGTCAGCGCGAGCCCCTTCAGCAGCTCGGTCAGGAAGAAAGTCTTAAAGAAGTGTTGGATAGCCGTCATGATTTCGTCCGATCTTTACTTCACCCAGATGTTCAGCGGCGACATCATCCAGAAGCCGACCACGACCACCCAGACCACCGTGACGGGCAGGAACACCTTCCAGCCCAGACGCATGATCTGGTCGTAACGGAAGCGCGGGAACGTCGCGCGCACCCAGATGAACACCGACAGCAGCGCAAAGACCTTCAGCACCAGCCAGAAGATGCCCGGAATGAACGACAGGAATTCGAACGGTGCGTCCCAGCCGCCGAGGAACAGCGTCGCCGCCAGCGCCGAGATCACGATCATGTTGATGTACTCGGCGAGGAAGAACAGCGCGAACGCCATGCCCGAGTAATCGATCATGTGACCCGCGACGATCTCCGACTCCCCTTCCACCACGTCGAACGGGTGACGGTTCGTTTCGGCGATACCCGAGATGAAGTAGACGACGAACGCCGGCAGGAGCGGCAGCCAGTTCCACGACAGGAAGTTCACGCCGTGGCCGGCGAAGAAGCCGTGCTGTTGCGAACCGACGATTTCCGACAGGTTCAGGCTGCCGGCGGTCATCAGCACGAGCACCAGCGCGAAGCCCATCGAGATTTCGTACGACACCATCTGTGCCGCGGCGCGCATCGCGCCGAGGAACGCGTACTTCGAGTTCGACGCCCAGCCGGCGAGAATCACCGCATACACGCCGATCGACGAGATCGCCATCGCGTACAGCAAGCCCGCGTTCACGTTCGCGAGAACGGCTTCGGCCTGGAACGGAATCACGGCCCATACGGCGAACGCCGGCACGACGGTCATCACCGGCGCGATCAGGTACAGCCAGCGGCTGGCGGCGCTCGGCTGAATGACTTCCTTCAGCAGCAGCTTCAGCACGTCGGCGATCGGCTGCAGCAGGCCGCCGGGGCCGACGCGGTTCGGGCCGAGACGCACGTGCATCCAGCCGATCAGCTTGCGCTCCCACAGAATCAGGTACGCGACGCACAGCAGGATGACGACGGAGACGACGAGGATGCGCACGACTGCCCACACCGTCGGCCACGCGAAGCCGAGAAGCTCGGCCCCGCCCGCGTTGATCGTATCGAACAAGCTCATTTACGCCTTCTCCACCACCAGTTCACCGGACAGGCTGCCGAGCGCTGCGCCGGCAGGCGTCGCCGCCGACACGCGAACGACCGTCTCCGCAAGATTCGCGTCGCGCACGGCTGGCAACTGCACCGCACGCTCGCCCTGGCGCACGCGCACGGCGTCGCCTTCCTTCAAGCCCAGCTTGTCGAACAGCGCGGCCGGCAGGGCTGCGGCATTCGCCGCCTTCGCGGCGGCCGTCAGGTGCAGCGCACCTGCGCGGCGCACGAGCGCGTCGGCGTGATAGATCGGCACGTCGGCCAGGCGCTCGAACCCGCCGTTCGCGGCATTCGCCGCGGCACGAGCCGGCGCGACCGACGTGCGGTTCGACAGACGGCCCGCGACGCCGGCGTCGCCGAGCGCGGCGACACGCACTTCTTCCGCGGTCTCGTATTCGAAGTTCGGCAGGCCGAGCAGGCTGCCGAGCACGCGCAGCACCTTCCAGCCCGGACGCGTGTCGCCGAGCGGGCGCACGACGCCGTTGAAGCTCTGCACGGTACCTTCCGCGTTGATGAACGTACCGGCCGTTTCCGTGAACGGCGCGACCGGCAGCAGCACGTCGGCGTAGTCGAGGCCGTGCTGGAACGGCGACATCACGACGACCATCTCCGCCTGGTTCAGCGCGGCCAGTGCCTGTGCCGGATCGGCGGTGTCGAATTCCGGTTCGACGTTCAGCAGCACGTAGCCCTTGCGCGGCTGCGCGAACGCTTCGCGTGCGTTCAGGCCGCCTTCGCCCGGCAGTGCGCCGACGACGTGCGCGCCGACCGTGTTCGCCGCTTCCGTCAGGAAGCCGAACGTGGCGCCGGTGTTGTCGGCGATCCACTGGGCGACGGCGTGCAGCTTCGCGAATTGCGGATGACGGACCGCGACGTTGCCGAGCAGCACCGCGCGGCGCTCGCCGTTCGCGAGCGACTGCGCGACGGCTTGCGCGGCCGGCGATGCGGCGACGCCTGCGAGCGCGTCGGGCAGCGCGACGCCGCGCAGTTGCGCGACGGCCGCGGCGATGCCGGCCAGCTCGTCGAGCCAGGCGGACGGCGCGGCGACGATGCGTTGCGCGGTCGGGATCAGCGAATCGTCACCGGTCGCGTGCAGGAAGTGCAGCTTCGCGCCGTTCTTCGCAGCCTGACGCAGGCGCGACGCGAACAGCGGGTGGTCGCGGCGCAGGAACGAACCGACGACGAACGCGGCGTCCACGTTCGACAGGTCGGCGATCGGCATGCCGAGCCACGGCGCGCCCTGGACCGGCGCCGAAAAATCCTGCTGACGCAGACGGAAGTCGACGTTCGGCGTCTTCAGTTCGTTGGCGAGCTGCTTCACGAGGAACAGCTCTTCCGCGGTGCTGTGCGCGCTCGCGAGCATCGCCAGTGCGTTCGCGCCGTGATCCGCGGCGATGCCCTTCAGGCCCTTCGCGACGTATTCGAGCGCGGTCTGCCAGTCGGTTTCGATCCACTGGCCGCCCTGCTTCAGCATCGGCTTCGTCAGACGCTCTTCGCTGTTGAGGCCTTCATACGAGAAGCGGTCCTTGTCCGAGATCCAGCATTCGTTGATGGCTTCGTTCTCGAACGGCAGCACGCGCATCACGCGATTGTTCTTCACCTGCACGACGAGGTTCGCGCCGACGGAATCGTGCGGGCTCACCGACTTGCGGCGCGACAGTTCCCACGTACGGGCGCTGTAGCGGAACGGCTTGCTGGTCAGCGCGCCGACCGGGCACAGATCGATCATGTTGCCCGACATTTCGGAGTCGACCGTCTTGCCGACGAACGTCGTGATTTCCGAATGCTCGCCGCGGCCCAGCATGCCGAACTCCATCACGCCGGCGATTTCCTGGCCGAAGCGGACGCAGCGCGTGCAGTGGATGCAGCGCGACATTTCTTCCATCGAGATCAGCGGGCCCACGTTCTTGTGGAACACCACGCGCTTTTCTTCCGAGTAGCGCGACGACGACTTGCCGTAGCCGACCGCCAAATCCTGCAGCTGACATTCGCCGCCCTGATCGCAGATCGGGCAATCGAGCGGGTGATTGATGAGGAGAAATTCCATCACCGACTGCTGCGCCTTCACAGCCTTGTCGGACTGCGTGCGGACGATCATGCCGGCCGACACGGGGGTCGCGCAGGCAGGCACGGCCTTCGGCATCTTCTCGACTTCGACGAGGCACATCCGGCAGTTGGCCGCTACCGACAGTTTCTTGTGATAGCAGAAGTGAGGAATGTACGTATCCGCCTTGTGCGCAGCCTGGATCACCATGCTGCCTTCGGGCACCTCGACCTTCTTGCCGTCTATTTCAAGTTCAACCATGATGGTGAATGGTCCTTAACCTATTTCCGCCCGTTCGCGCCTTGGCCCGACCGTGCGCTCAAATTCCGCAACCGGGTGCGCTTCAGGCTGCCGCCGCGTGCGCGTGGCCGCCGACCATGCAGTGCTTGTGCTCGACGTGGTACGCGAATTCGTCCCAGTAGTGCTTGAGCATCCCGCGTACCGGCATCGCTGCCGCATCGCCGAGCGCACAGATCGTGCGGCCCATGATGTTCTCGGCCACCGAATTCAGCAGGTCCAGATCTTCCTGGCGCCCTTCGCCGTGCTCGATACGGTTCACGACGCGATACAGCCAGCCGGTGCCTTCACGGCACGGCGTGCACTGGCCGCACGATTCCTCGTAGTAGAAGTACGACAGGCGCAGCAGCGAGCGCACCATGCAGCGCGTCTCGTCCATCACGATCACCGCGCCGGAGCCGAGCATCGAGCCCGCCTTCGCGATCGAATCGTAGTCGAGATCCGTCTGCATCATGATGTCGCCCGGGATCACCGGCGCCGACGACCCGCCCGGAATCACGGCCTTGATCTTCTTGCCGCCGCGCATCCCGCCGGCGAGCTCCATCAGCGTCGCGAACGGCGTGCCGAGCGGCACCTCGTAGTTGCCCGGACGCTCGACGTCGCCCGACACCGAGAAAATCTTCGTGCCGCCGTTGTTCGGCTTGCCGATCTCGAGGTAATTCTGCGGCCCGATGGACAGCAGGAACGGCACCGCCGCGAACGTCTCGGTGTTGTTGATCGTGGTCGGCTTGCCGTACACGCCGAAGCTCGCCGGGAACGGCGGCTTGAAGCGCGGCTGGCCCTTCTTGCCTTCGAGCGACTCGAGCAGCGCCGTCTCTTCGCCGCAGATGTACGCGCCGTAACCGTGGTGCGCGTGCAGCTGGAACGAGAATTCCGAGCCCATGATGTTGTCGCCGAGGAACCCGGCCGCGCGCGCTTCATCGAGCGCGGCTTCGAAGCGTCGATACACTTCGAAGATTTCGCCGTGGATATAGTTGTAGCCGACGGTGATGCCCATCGCGTACGCGCCGATGGCCATGCCTTCGATCAGCGCGTGCGGGTTCCAGCGCAGGATGTCGCGATCCTTGAACGTGCCCGGCTCGCCTTCGTCCGAGTTGCAGACGAGGTACTTCTGCCCCGGGAACTGGCGCGGCATGAAGCTCCACTTCAGGCCGGTCGGGAAGCCCGCACCGCCGCGGCCGCGCAGGCCCGACGCCTTCACGTCGGCGATCACCTGCTCGGGCGGGATCTTTTCTTCGAGAATGCGGCGCAGCTGCTTGTAGCCACCGCGCGCAACGTAGTCTTCGAGATGCCAGTTCTCGCCGTTCAGACCAGCGAGGATCAGCGGTTTGATGTGACGGTCGTGGAGGGACGTCATTTCGAGAGCTCCTCAAGCAGCTGGTCGATCTTCTCGCGGCTCATGAAGCTGCACATTCTGTGATTGTTCACCAGCAGCACCGGCGCATCGCCGCACGAGCCCATGCATTCGCCTTCCTTCAGCGTGAACTTGCCGTCGGGCGTGGTCTCGCCGAAGTCGATGCCCAGTTTCTGTTTCAGGTAATCGGCAGCCGCTTCCGCGCCGCCGTGCGGGCCGAGCTGGCACGGCAGGTTCGTGCAGAGCGTGATCTTGTGCTTGCCGACCGGCTTGAGCTCGTACATCGTGTAGAACGTCGCGACTTCCTGCACGGCAACGGCCGGCATGCCGAGATAGTCCGCGACGAACTGCATCAGTTCGGGCGACAGCCAGCCATGCTCTTCCTGAGCAACGGCCAACGCCGACATCACGGCGGACTGTTTCTGATCGGCGGGATACTTCGTCAACGCGCGATCGATTTCCTTCAGGCCTTCAGCTGAGATCATTTTCAGACACGACTCTTTCAATTCCTACCGAACGAACAACCTGCCGCACATCGGGGTGCATGGACGGCAGACCTGGCGCTCACTCTGTTGACAGCTTGCGAAGCCGCGCCGGTTCGGCGCATACCGCATGTGACTTCGCATGTGACTGACTGCTCGCCGCCCACGCTCGCGGGCGGCGCAACCATTAGCGATCGATTTCGCCGAACACGATGTCCTGCGTACCGATGATCGTGACGGCGTCGGCGATCATGTGACCGCGCGCCATTTCGTCGAGCGACGCCAGGTGCGCGAAACCCGGCGCGCGAATCTTGAGGCGATACGGCTTGTTGGCGCCGTCGGACACGAGGTAGATGCCGAACTCACCCTTCGGATGCTCGACCGCCGCGTACGCTTCGCCTTCCGGCACATGGAAACCTTCGGTGAAGAGCTTGAAGTGGTGAATCAAGTCTTCCATGTTGGTCTTCATGCCGACGCGCGACGGCGGGGCAACCTTGTGATTGTCCGTCATCACCGGGCCCGGATTCTTGCGGAGCCACTCAATACACTGTTTCGCGATGCGGACCGACTGGCGCATTTCCTCGACGCGCACCAGATAGCGGTCGTAGCAATCGCCGTTCACGCCGACCGGCACGTCGAAATCGATGCGATCGTACACTTCGTACGGTTGCTTCTTGCGCAGATCCCATGCGATACCCGAGCCGCGCAGCATCGGGCCGGTCAGGCCCATCTGCAACGCACGCTCCGGGCTCACGACGCCGATCCCGACCAGACGCTGTTTCCAGATCCGGTTGTCGGTCAGCAGCGTTTCGTATTCGTCGACGCACTTCGGGAAGCGCGTGAAGAAATCGTCGATGAAGTCGAGCACCGAGCCGCTGCGCGCTTCGTTCATCTTCGCGAGCGCCTTCTCGTTGCGAATCTTCGACGCCTTGTATTGCGGCATTGCGTCAGGCAGATCGCGATAGACGCCGCCCGGACGATAGTAGGCCGCGTGCATCCGGGCGCCGGACACCGCTTCGTACACGTCCATCAGGTCCTCGCGTTCGCGGAACGCGTACAGGAACACGGCCATCGCGCCAACGTCGAGCGCGTGCGCGCCGATCCACATCAGGTGGTTCAGCACGCGCGTGATTTCGTCGAACAGCACGCGGATGTACTGCGCGCGCTCCGGCACGTCGATGCCGAGCAGCTTTTCGATCGCGAGCACGTAGCCATGCTCGTTGACCATCATCGACACGTAGTCGAGACGGTCCATGTACGGCACGGACTGGATGAAGGTCTTGGATTCCGCGAGCTTTTCCGTCGCGCGGTGCAGCAGGCCGATGTGCGGATCGGCACGCTGGATGACTTCGCCGTCGAGCTCGAGCACGAGGCGCAGCACGCCGTGCGCTGCCGGGTGCTGCGGGCCGAAGTTGAGCGTGTAGTTCTTGATTTCTGCCATGACGCCCCCTTAATGTTTCAGACCGCCATAGCGATCCTCGCGGATCACGCGCGGCGTGATTTCGCGCGGCTCGATCGTCACCGGCTGGTACACAACGCGCTTCTCTTCCGGGTCGTAACGCATTTCGACGTAGCCCGACACCGGGAAGTCCTTGCGGAACGGGTGACCGATGAAGCCGTAGTCGGTGAGGATGCGGCGCAGGTCGGGGTGGCCTTCGAACACGATGCCGTACAGGTCGAACGCTTCTCGCTCGTACCAGTTCGCCGAGGTCCAGATGTCGACCAGCGACGCCACGATCGGCAGATCGTCGTCCGGCGCGAATACGCGCAGGCGCAGGCGCCAGTTGTTCGTGACCGACAGCAGGTGCGACACGGCCGCGAAGCGCGGGCCGTCGTAGGCGCCATCGCCGAAGGTCTGGTAGTCGACGCCGCAGAGGTCGATCAGTTGCTCGAAACGGAGCTTCGGATCGTCGCGCAGCGTCTTTGCGACTTCGAGGTAATCGCTCGCCTTCACGACGAGCGTCAGTTCACCGATTGCTTCGGTGAGGCTCACCACGCGCGCGCCGAGCGCGGCTTCGAGGTTGGCCTTGAGGGTCTCGATTTTGCTTGCCATATTGAGGGGACGCTCGGGGCTTTATTGACGGGCGATGGTATTGGTACGGCGGATCTTCGCCTGAAGCTGGATCACGCCGTAGACCAGCGCCTCGGCCGTGGGCGGACAGCCCGGCACGTAGACGTCGACCGGCACGATCCGGTCGCAGCCGCGGACCACCGAGTACGAGTAGTGGTAGTAACCACCGCCGTTCGCACACGACCCCATCGAGATCACCCAGCGCGGCTCGGCCATCTGGTCGTACACGCGGCGCAGCGCGGGCGCCATCTTGTTGCACAGCGTGCCGGCGACGATCATCACGTCCGACTGACGCGGACTCGGACGGAACACGACGCCGAACCGGTCCAGATCGTAACGGGCCGCGCCCGCATGCATCATCTCGACGGCGCAACACGCGAGCCCGAACGTCATCGGCCACAGCGAGCCGGTACGCGTCCAGTTGATCAGCTTGTCAGCCGTCGTGGTGACAAACCCTTCCTTCAAGACCCCTTCGATACTCATTTGCTTTCCACTCCAGACGAGCGACCGAGCGCGGCCGCCCATGCAAACCGGCGATTAACCCATCACTCCCAGTCGAGGCCGCCTTTCTTCCAGATATAGGCAAAGCCCAGCAGGAATTCGAGCAGAAAAATCATCATTGCGATGAAACCCGGCCAGCCGATGTCCCGGAGCGCGACGCCCCACGGAAACAGGAATGCGGTTTCGAGATCGAAGATGATGAACAGGATGGCGACGAGGTAATACCGTACGTCGAATTTCATCCGGGCGTCTTCAAAGGCTTCGAAGCCGCACTCGTACGGTGCGTTCTTCTCGACGTCCGGCTTGTTGGGACCAAGGAGCTTGCCGATGCTGACCAGCGCTATACCTAAACCAGTGCCCACGAGGAGGAACAACAAGACGGGGTAATAGGCTGCGAGGTTCAAGGCAATCCTCTATCGGTTGGTTCTGAGCGTCCGGAGAATACCACTTCCGGCGGAAGGAATCATTTCGGAGTGCAGGCGATCGCAAGACAACCGCAAGCACACCCCAGAAATGAAAAATGCCAGCCACTAGAAGCGGCTGGCATTGAGTAACTTTGGTGCCGACGGCGAGACTCGAACTCGCACAGCTTTCGCCACTACCCCCTCAAGATAGCGTGTCTACCAATTTCACCACGTCGGCACTGCATGCAACTCGGGTTGTGCTGCTTGTTCCCGCGAATCGCTTCAAGAATTAAATTCTAACCCGAGTTCCGGATTTGTTCAACGCACAACCGCAAAAAAATTAACTTTTTATTTCGGGACATCCTGGCCCGGCGCGCTTGCGGCCGAACCGGCGGCGGCAGACGCCGCGACGGCCGGCGTCGATGCTGCCGGAGCCGATGCCGGCGCGGTCACCGCCGTGCCGAGCACGCCCGCCGACGGCGTCGACTTGTACGAACCGAGGTACGTCAGCGCGAGCGTTGCGACGAAGAAAATCGCCGCGAGAATGGCCGTCGTGCGCGACAGGAAGTTCGCCGAGCCCGTCGCACCGAACAGGCTGCCCGACGCGCCGCTGCCGAATGCGGCGCCCATGTCGGCGCCCTTGCCGTGCTGCAACAGCACGAGCCCAATCACACCGAGTGCCGACAGCACCTGCACCACAATAATCAGCGTCTTGAATAACAGCATCACACCCACCCGATTGGATCAAGCGACCGGACCGACCGGCCGCCGTCATGGTTCAATTCGATCTCGGACCGCTCAACGCGCAGCCCGGCAGATCGCCAGAAAATCTTCCGCCTTCAGCGACGCGCCGCCGATCAGGCCGCCGTCGATGTCCGGCTGCGCGAACAGCTCTTCCGCGTTGTCCGGCTTCACGCTGCCGCCGTACAGCACGGACACGCCCTCCGCACCCTTTGCCGCGAGACGCGCACGCAGGAACGCGTGCACGTCCTGTGCCTGCGCCGACGTCGCGCTCTTGCCCGTGCCGATCGCCCAGACCGGCTCGTACGCGACGACGATGCGGGCGGCTTCGTCAGCCGTCAGCACGGCCAGCACCGCGTCGAGCTGCGCACCGACGACCTGCTCGGTCGCACCCGACTCGCGCTCGTCGAGCGTCTCGCCGACACACACGACGGGCGTGAGGCCGGCCGCGAGCGCGCGTTGCGTCTTCGCCGCGACCGTCTCGCTGCTTTCGCCGTGATACGCGCGACGCTCCGAATGGCCGACGATCGCATATTGCGCGCCGAACTCCGCCACCATCGCAGCCGCCACCTCGCCGGTGAACGCGCCTTGCTCGTGCGCGGACACGTCCTGCGCACCGAACGCGACACGGCCGCCGCCGAGCTGCGCCTGAACCTGCGCGAGATACGGGAACGGCACGCACACGCCGATCGACGTTTCAGCCGCCACCGCGCCCGCACCCTGCACCACTTCGCTCAGCAGCGCCTGGTTGCCGGCCAGCCGGCCATGCATCTTCCAGTTGCCGATCACTCGCTTTGTTCGTTGTTTCGACATCGTGTCTGTCTCGTCACTATCTTGTCATTAACGTGCCGGAACCCGGCCGTCAGGTTGGATCTGGCGAAGCAAACCCGCGATTTTACTGCGCGCGGCTTGAACCGGTCAAACCGCGTATGTCAAGCCCGCCGCGCGGGCCGTCATGCGTTCGCGCCCCAATCAAGCACGATCTTGCCGATGTGCTCGCCGCTCTCCATCAGCGCATGCGCCTGCGCAGCCTCGCCGGCCGGTAGCACACGATAGATCACGGGCTTGATGCGACCGTCGGCCAGCAGCGGCCACGCGCGCGCCTTCAGCTGCGCGGCGATGCGCGCCTTGAACTCGACCGGGCGCGGGCGCAACGTCGAACCCGTCACCGTCAACCGGCGCCGCAGGATCTCGTTCAGGTTGACCTCGGCCTTCGCGCCGCCGAGCAGCGCGATCAGCACGAGACGGCCGCCGTCCGCGAGCGCGGACAGCTCGCGCGGCACGTACGAGCCCGCCACCATGTCGAGGATCACGTCGACGCCGCGATCGTGCGTCAGCGACTTCACGACTTCGACGAAGTCTTCCGTCTTGTAGTCGATCGCGCGCTCGGCGCCGAGCGCCTCGCACGCACGGCACTTGTCGGCGGTGCCTGCCGTCGCGAACACGCGAAAGCCGAGCGCATGCGCAATCTGGATCGCCGTGACGCCGATGCCGCTCGAGCCGCCCTGCACGAGCAGCGTCTCCTGTTCGCCGCCCTCGCCCGCGCCGAGCTGCGCACGGTCGAACACGTTGCTCCACACGGTGAAGAACGTTTCGGGCAACGATGCGGCCTCGATATCGGTGAGGCCGTCGGGCACCGGCAGGCACTGCGGCAGCGGCGCGACCGCGTATTCGGCATAGCCGCCGCCCGCGAGCAGCGCGCACACGCGATCGCCGAGCTTCAGGCCGAACGGATTCAGCGCCGCATCGGACAAATCGCCGCCGACGATCTCGCCCGCGACCTCGAGGCCCGGCAGATCCGACGCACCCGGCGGCGGCGCATAGGCGCCCTTGCGCTGGAACACGTCGGGCCGGTTCACGCCGGAAGCCGCCACCTTGATCAACACCTCGCCGCGCTTCGGTTCAGGCCGCGGACGCTCCGCGAGCTTCAGCACGTCGGGGGCGCCGAATTCGGTGATTTCGATGGCTTTCATGGTGAGAGTCGCTCCAGGATCGGAATCGGATGGCACGCCCATGCGCACGGCGCGGGCGCCTGGCCGGCGCTGCTGCGCCGCACAACGATGCTACAGAAAAAACGGCCGGCACGCTTTCGCACTGCCGGCCGTTGGTCCGCCTGTCCGCTTACTGCTGCGGCGGCGTATCCGACTGCGCTGCCGCCGCTGCTTCATTCAGCAGCGCCTTGGCCGACAGACGCACGCGACCCTTCTCGTCCGTCTGGATCACCTTGACCTTCACCTGCTGGCCTTCCTTCAGGTAGTCGTTGATGTCCTTCACGCGCTCGTTGACGATTTCCGAGATGTGCAGCAGGCCGTCCTTGCCCGGCAGCAGGTTCACGATCGCGCCGAAATCGAGCAGCTTGAGCACCGTGCCTTCGTACACCTGGCCGACTTCGATTTCAGCCGTGATTTGCTCGATGCGCTTCTTCGCTTCGGCCATGCCGTCGCTGCTCGTGCTCGCGATCGTCACGACGCCGTCGTCCGAGATGTCGATGGTCGTGCCCGTTTCTTCCGTCAGCGCACGGATCACCGAACCGCCCTTGCCGATCACGTCGCGAATCTTTTCCGGGTTGATCTTGATCGTGATCATGCGCGGCGCGAATTCCGACAGTTGCGTGTTCGCACCCGACACCGCCGAGGTCATCTTGCCGAGGATGTGCATGCGGCCTTCCTTCGCCTGCGCGAGCGCGACCTGCATGATTTCCTTCGTGATGCCCTGGATCTTGATGTCCATCTGCAGCGCCGTCACGCCCTGCTCCGTGCCGGCCACCTTGAAGTCCATGTCGCCGAGGTGATCTTCGTCGCCGAGGATGTCGGTCAGCACCGCGAACTTGTTGCCTTCGAGGATCAGGCCCATCGCGATACCCGCGACGTGCGCCTTCATCGGCACGCCGGCGTCCATCAGCGCGAGGCAGCCGCCGCACACCGACGCCATCGACGACGAACCGTTCGACTCGGTGATTTCCGACACGACGCGGATCGAGTAGCCGAATTCGTCGGCGCTCGGCAGGCACTTGACCAGCGCGCGCTTCGCGAGGCGGCCGTGGCCGATTTCGCGGCGCTTCGGCGAGCCGACGCGGCCCGTTTCGCCGGTCGCGAACGGGGGCATGTTGTAGTGAAGCATGAAGCGCTCGCGGTATTCGCCTTCGAGCGCGTCGATGATCTGCTCGTCACCCTTGGTGCCGAGCGTCGCGACGACCAGCGCCTGCGTCTCGCCGCGCGTGAACAGCGCCGAGCCGTGGGTACGCGGCAGCACGCCGGTGCGGATCTCGATCGGGCGCACGGTGCGCGTGTCGCGGCCGTCGATGCGCGGCTCGCCGTTCAGGATCTGCGAGCGGACGATCTTCGCTTCGATGTCGAACAGCACGTTGCCGACCGTGGCCTTGTCGGCCGCGACCGTACCGGCCGCCAGCGCCTCTTCCTCGAGCTTCGCCGACGTCGCCGCGTAGACTTCCTTCAGCTTCGCCGAACGCGCCTGCTTGTCGCGGAGCTGGTAAGCGGCGAGCAGATCGTTCTGCGCCAGCTCGGTCACGCGTGCGATCAGCGCCTCGTTCTTCGGCGCCGGCTGCCAGTCCCACTCGGGCTTGCCGCCGTCGCGGACCAGATCGTGGATCGCGTCGATCGCGACCTGCATCTGCTCGTGGCCGAACACCACGGCGCCCAGCATCACGTCTTCCGACAGTTGATCGGCTTCCGATTCGACCATCAGCACGGCGCGCTCCGTACCCGCGACGACGAGGTCGAGGCGCGATGCCTTGAGCTGCTCACGCGTCGGGTTCAGCACGTACGCGTTGTCGATGTACGCCACGCGCGCGGCGCCGACCGGGCCGTTGAACGGCAGGCCCGACACGGCGAGCGCAGCCGATGCGCCGATCAGCGCGGGGATGTCCGCCGGGATTTCCGGGTTCACGGACAGCACGTGGATCACGACCTGGACTTCGTTGTAGAAGCCTTCCGGGAACAGCGGGCGCAGCGGACGGTCGATCAGGCGCGACGTCAGCGTCTCGTGTTCCGACGGACGGCCTTCGCGGCGGAAGAAGCCGCCCGGGATCTTGCCGGCCGAGTAGGTCTTCTCGAGATAGTCGACGGTCAACGGGAAGAAATCCTGGCCCGGCTTCGCCGACTTCGCGCCGACGACGGTTGCCAGCACGACGGTGTCTTCGACGTCGACGATCACGGCACCGCTCGCCTGGCGGGCGACTTCACCGGTTTCGAGGCGCACCTTGTGCTGGCCCCATTGGAATTCCTTCACGACCTTGTTGAACATGGACATGGTTGCTCCTTTGTATTCATGCATTTCGTTCGCCGCGCCGGCGATCCCGCGCGGCGGCGTCCCGACCGAATCACCCGGAGCAAGGTGTGTTTTTTATGCCATTCCAGCGCGGCGCTCATGCAGCGACGCGCTGGAATGACACAAATCCCGCCCCGGTATCGGTCGTGGCGGCGGCCCCGCACGAACGTGCCGGACAGCCTGCGATGCGTGTGACGCTACGCACCGCGCAAAAACAAAATGCCTGTATCAGCGGACTGACACAGGCATCTTGCTGGCGGCAATCGCCTCGATTACTTACGCAGACCCAGCTTCTCGATCAGTGCGCGGTAACGGTCGGCATCCTTGCCCTTGAGGTAGTCGAGCAGCTTGCGGCGGCGGCTCACCATGCGCAGCAGGCCGCGGCGGCTGTGGTGATCCTTCGCATGGGTCTTGAAGTGACCCGTCAGTTCGACGATACGTGCGGTCAGCAGTGCGACCTGGACTTCGGGCGACCCCGTGTCGTTGGTACCGCGGGCGAACTGAGCAACGACTTCCGACTTCTTGATATCTGCAACAGACATGTGATTTCCTTTCTAACTGAACAGGCGGACACGGAAGAATGGCCGTGCCGTGATTTACAACCGGCGCGCATTGTAGCACAACTCGGTGCCGTTCTTACCGCCTCCTGTCACGGGCGCGTCATCGAGCACGTCGACGGCATCTCCGTACGCGGCGCCGGCACCGCGAGCACCGTCCGGAAGCCGTAGCCCGACCCTTCGTTGTCGAAGCGCACGCCCGGCGTACCGGCCTTGTCCATTTCCATCACGTAAAGGGGTTGGATCAGTTGGTGATCCTGCGCGCGCATCCGCGACGCGTGAAAGCCGTCGTCGAACGACAGGCCCTCGAGCGCACGCGCAACTGCGACCGGGTCGGCCGAACCCGCGCGGGTCATCGCGGCGGCCAGCATTTCGATCATCTGGCTCATCCGCCGCACCGGATAGTCGTCCTGCGCGGCCGGGAAACGGGCCCGGAACGCGCGGTAGAACGCGTCGGATCTGACGCCGCCCGCGTTCGGGTGCCAGTCCGCAACGGCCACGACATGGCCTACGCCCGCGTCGCCCAAGGCCGCCGGCGCGCCGAGGCTGTTGCCGTAGAACGTATAGAACTTCGCGTCGAGCCCCTGTTCGCGCGCCGCCTTCACGAGCAACGTGAGGTCGTTGCCCCAGTTGCCGGTCACGACTGCGTCCGCGCCGCTCGCGCGGATCTTCGCGATATACGGCGAGAAATCCTTGATCCGGCCGATCGGGTGAAATTCGTCGCCGGCGATCGTCACGTCCGGGCGTCGCGCGGCCAGCGCCTGCCGCGCGAGGGCGCTGACGTCGTGGCCGAAGCTGTAGTCCTGGTTCAACAGATAGACCTTGCGCAGCGCGCGATCGCGCGCCATCACGTCCGCGAGCGCGGCCATCCGCATGCCGGCATGCGCGTCGAAGCGGAAATGCCAGAAACTGCAGCGCGCGCCCGTCAGCGCCGGATCGTCGGCCGAATAGTTCAGGAACAGCATCCGGCGGTCCGGATCGCGCGCGTTCAGCTTGTCGAGCGCCGCGACGAGCGCGGCCGCGACGGCCGAGCTGTTGCCCTGCGCGACGAAGCCGATACGGCGGTCGGCGGCCGCGCGCAATTGCACGAGCGCCTCCTCCGGGCTGCCCTTGCTGTCGAGCACCACGAGTTCGAGCCGGTGAGCGCCGTCGCGCAGCTTCACGCCGCCCGCCGCATTGACCTGCTCGACGCCGAAGCGCAGGTTGCGCTCGACCGCCGCGCCCGCGTTCGCGAACGGGCCCGACATCCCTTCGATCAGCGCGATCCGCACCGGCTCGCCACCGGCAAATACGGACGACATCAGCATCCACCCCGCGCTCCACGCGAGCGCGCATCGCTTCCACCCCTGCATCGGCCACCTGCCCTTCAATCTGCCCGAGAAGCGCGGATCATAGGCTCCCGCGCCCGCCGCCCGCAAGCGCGGCGGTGCGCGATCCGCACCGATTTTTTTCTGCGCGATGCGCGATCGCGCGCCGTCCGTGATAAAACGGGGCTTGTTTCCGTGTTCTGGAGAAATCCGATGCGCATTCGCATTCCTGCGCGCCTGCCGGTGCTGGCCGCCTGCGCCGCCGCGCTGCTGGCCGGTTGCGCGCAACCGTGGCAGCAATACCAGGCCGGCCAGGACGAATCGGCGATCGTCGCGCGCATGGGGCCACCGCGCGAGATCTACGACCTGCCCGGCGGCGGCAAGCGCCTGATGTGGCCGACTCAGCCGATGGGCGAGATCACGGTCGCGGCCGACGTCGATGCAGCCCACCGGATCGTCAACGTGCGCCAGGTGCTGCAGCCGAGCGAGTTCTATCGCGCGGAGATCGGCAAGTGGACGAAGACCGACGTCCTCGTCAATTTCGGACGCCCGGTCGAGACCTCCTACTTCCCGCTGATGAAGCGCGAGGTCTGGACGTACCGGTATCTGGAGGACAACGTCTGGTACATGATGTACAGCTTCTACTTCGATCCGCAGGGCATCCTGCGCACCACGCAGAAAACGCCGGACCCGCTGCACGACCCCGATCGCCGCAACCTGTTCTGACCGATTGCGCATTTACGCGCAATTATCGCAATGGCCATTCACGAATTATTGCTGAATGGCCATTTCATTTTTTCCGTCGCCTTATTTGATTTAACGAATAAGACGGAAAACTTTTCCGATCGATGACATTGCGATGGCAATACGCTGAACGCCCCGTCATGCGGGCCGTGGCGCGTAAACAGGCATGGGCAGTGCATGTCATGCGTCGGGCTGGTGCATGCAATGCACTACGCCCAATCAATTTGAAACAATTTGTTTCAACTCACCCGGACTGCTAGGGCATACCCCTAATATCACCGAAACCAAACCTTTCAATTTAGAAAGAATGCCATTGCGCCATTTCGTTCGGTATTTATTTGCCTTTATCGGAAAGGAGTCCTCATGAATCGCCCCAAGAGCATGCTGGTTGCCAACATTGCCTGGGCCCGCGAGACGCGCGAACACACGCCCGGCTTCTTCGACGCGCTCGCGCGCGGCCAGAACCCGCGCGTGCTGTGGATCGGCTGCGCCGACAGCCGCGTGCCGGCCGAAACCATCACGCACTGCGCACCCGGCGAGCTGTTCGTCCATCGCAACATCGCGAACCTGTTCCACCCCGACGACGACAATTCCGCCAGCGTGCTCGAGTACGCGGTGCGAGTGCTGAAGGTCGATCACGTGATCGTATGCGGCCATTACGGGTGCGGCGGGGTCCGCGCGTCGCTGCTGCCGCCGCCCGCCGACCTGCCGCACGTCGCGCGCCGCATCGCGCCGCTCTGCGCGCTCGCGCGGCGTCATCGCGACGCGCTCGACGGGCTCGACGACCTGGCCGCCGCCGACCGCCTCGCCGAGCTGAACGTGCTCGAACAGGTGCGGCTGCTGCGCGCGTCGCCGATCGTACGCGGCCGCGAACGGCCGCCGCTCGTGCACGGCTGGATCTTTTCGCTCGCCGACGGGCGCCTGAAGGAGCTCGATTCCGGCTACACGGCGCCGCCGGCCGAAGCCGAGGCCGAGCCTGCCGCGGCCGCCGCGCTCGGCTGATCCGCGCCCCGTCCTCCATGCCAACGAAACCACTCCCAACCATGAAACTGAACGAGCGCCTATCCACCCTGCCGCGCGACATCGTCGCCGGCATCGTCGTTTTCCTCGTCGCGCTGCCGCTCTGTCTGGGCATCGCCAACGCCTCAGGCGTCGAGCCGTTCGCCGGGCTCGTGTCGGGCATCGTCGGCGGCATCGTCGTCGCGCTGCTGAGCGGCTCGTCGCTGTCCGTCAGCGGGCCGGCCGCCGGCCTCGTCGTGATCGTCGTCGAAGGGATCGCGCAACTCGGCAGCTTCTCCGCGTTCCTGCTCGCGGTGCTGCTGTCCGGCGTGCTCCAGTTCGGCTTCGGCATGCTGCGCGCGGGCCGCTTCGCCGCCTATGTGCCGTCGCCCGTCATCAAGGGCATGCTCGCCGCGATCGGCCTGCTGCTGATCGTGAAGCAGATTCCGTTCGCATTCGGCATTGGCGGCCAGGCCGCCCAATCGTTTGCGAACTGGCCGGGCCTGCCTGTCGCATGGGCCGCCACGGCCATCGCGCTCGTTTCGCTCGCGCTGCTCGTGGCGTGGGACACCCCCGCGCTGCGCCGCTTCGCGCTGGTGCGCTCGGTGCCCGCGCCGCTCGCGGTGGTCGTGCTCGGCATCGGCGCGACACTCGTGCTGGGTGTCGTCGCGCCCGCGGTCGCGCCGGGCGCCGCCCATCGCGTCACGCTGCCCGAACTCGGATCGTTCGCCGCCTTCGCCGCATCGCTCAAGCACGCGGAGCTCGGCCAGAACTTCGCGCAGCTCGTCAATCCGGACGTATGGCGCGTCGCGATCACGCTTGCGGTCGTCGCCAGCCTCGAGACGCTGCTGAGCCTCGAGGCGGTCGAGCAGCTCGACCCCAAGCGCCGGCCGGTGCAACCCGATCGCGAACTGAAGGCCCAGGGCGTCGGCAACCTCGTCGCGGGTGCGGTCGGCGGCCTGCCGATCACGTCGGTGATCGTGCGCAGCTCGGTGAACGTCAACGCGGGCGCGCAAAGCCGGATGTCGGCGATCATCCACGGAGTGCTGCTGCTCGCCAGCGTGTTCGCACTCACCGGGCTGATCAACCTGATCCCGCTCGCGAGCCTGGCCGCGATCCTGATCCATACGGGCTTCAAGCTGGCGAAGCCGGCGCTGTTCCGCTCGGTGATGAAACAGGGGCCGGCCGCGTTCGTGCCGTTCGCCGCGACGATCGCCGGCGTGCTGACGGTCGACCTGCTGTTCGGTATCGCGCTCGGTCTCGCGTGCAGCGTGCTGGCCGTCGCCGTCGCGAACCTGAAGAGCCCCGTCACGCTCGCGCAGCACGACGACCACTTCCTGCTGTCGTTCCGCAAGGACGTGTCGTTTCTCGGCAAGGTGCAAGTCAAGCACCACCTGCGGCACATTCCGGACCGGGCGGCGGTGATCATCGACGCGACGCGCGCCGATTACATCGATCACGACGTGCTCGAACTGCTGGATGCGTTCGTCGCCGATGCGCCACGGCGCGGGATCGCGGTCGAGTTCCGCCGGCGCCATCCCGCGCCACGCGCGGCTGCGCGCCGCTGGCTGTTCCGTGCGCCGGCCGCCGAATGAGCGGCCGATAAAAAACGCCCCGGCGGCACAGGGCCGCACGGGGCGTTTCGGGGGCGCGTCACGCGCGGCGCTTACGAGCGCTGCGGGTTGACCTTGTCGTCCTTCGAATGCAGCTTGTTCAGCGCCGAAATATATGCCTTCGCGGACGCGGCGACGATATCCGGATCGGTACCGACGCCGTTGACGATCCGCCCGCTCTTCGACAGACGGACGGTCACTTCGCCCTGCGCCTGCGTGCCGGTCGTGATCGCGTTCACCGAGTACAGCAGCAGCTCGGACCCGCTGCCGACTTCGCCCTCGATCGCATTGAACGTCGCATCGACCGGACCGTTGCCGCGCGCCTCGCCGGTCACTTCCTTGCCTTCGACCGCGAACACGACCTTCGCCTGCGGCTGCTCGCCCGTTTCCGAACGCTGCGACAGCGACACGAACTTGAAGTGCTCCTGCTCCTGCGCGAGCGCCGATTCCTCGGACACGATCGCGATGATGTCCTCGTCGAAGATCTCCGCCTTGCGGTCGGCCAGATCCTTGAAGCGCATGAACGCGGCATTCAATTCGGCTTCGCTGTCGAGCGATACGCCAAGCTCCTGCAGGCGCTGCTTGAACGCGTTGCGGCCCGACAGCTTGCCGAGCACGATCTTGTTCGCGGTCCAGCCCACGTCTTCCGCACGCATGATCTCGTACGTGTCGCGCGCCTTGAGCACGCCGTCCTGGTGAATGCCCGACGCGTGCGCGAATGCATTCGCGCCGACCACCGCCTTGTTCGGCTGCACGACGAAGCCGGTGATCTGCGACACGAGCTTCGACGTCGGCACGATCTGCGACGTGTCGATACCGACGTCGAGACCGAAGTAGTCCTTGCGCGTCTTCACCGCCATCACGATTTCTTCGAGCGACGTGTTGCCCGCGCGTTCGCCGAGACCGTTAATTGTGCACTCGACCTGACGCGCGCCGCCGATCTTCACGCCGGCGAGCGAATTCGCGACCGCCATCCCGAGGTCGTTATGGCAGTGCACCGAGAAGATCGCCTTGTCCGAGTTCGGAATGCGCTCGCGCAGCGTCTTCACGAGGTTGCCGTAGAGCTCCGGCACACCGTAGCCGACCGTGTCGGCGATGTTGATCGTCGTCGCGCCTTCGGCGATCACGGCTTCCAGCACGCGGCACAGGAAATCCATGTCCGAACGGCTGCCGTCTTCCGGCGAGAACTCGACGTTGTCGGTGAACTTGCGCGCGAAACGCACCGCGAGGCGCGCCTGCTCGAACACCTGATCGGGCGTCATCCGCAGCTTCTTTTCCATGTGCAGCGGCGACGTCGCGATGAACGTGTGGATCCGGAAGCTGTTGGCCGGCTTCAGTGCGTCGGCCGCGCGCTGGATGTCCTTGTCGTTGGCCCGCGCCAGCGAGCAGATCGTGCTGTCCTTCACGAGACCGGCGATCGTGTGGATCGCGTCGAAATCGCCGTTCGAGCTGGCGGCGAAGCCGGCCTCGATCACGTCGACCTTCATCCGCTCGAGGTGCTTCGCGATGCGGATTTTCTCTTCCTTCGTCATCGACGCACCAGGCGATTGCTCGCCGTCACGCAACGTCGTATCGAAAATGATCAGCTTGTCTGTCATGGGGGCTCCAGGGCTCTTTTATACGGAAGTCAAACGTAACGAGATCGCGCCACCGCTGGCGACGTTCAACAACAGACGAGGCTTGAGACGGAGGGCGAGAACGGTCAGCGCGGCAGGCGCGCCAAAGCTAGCGCGCGTAGCGGCGCACCGGCTAGAAGGAGGGAGAGGTGGGAAAAAGCAGTCATGCCGAAGACTATAGCGACATTCCGTTGGCCGCGCAATCGGACGGCACCCGGGAATCGACGTGGCCGGGCTCGAAAAAGGGCCAAATGAAAACGGCGGCCCCGAGGCCGCCGCTTCCGGGCAAATCGCAGCGTCGGCGTCAGTGATCGCGCTGCGACGAGCGCGCCGGATTCGCGCGCCCGCGGACGGCCGTGTAGGCCCAGAACACATAGCCGGACAACCCGTACAGCACGAACAGGCAGAACAGCATCAGCGGCGGATCGGACGACACGAGCACGAACGCGACGACGACGAGCAGGATCGCCGCGAACGGCACGCGGTGCCGTACGTCGAGCGCCTTGCCGCTGTAGAACGGCGCGTTCGACACCATCGTCACGCCCGCGTAGATCGTCAGCACGAAGGCGACCCACGGCAGCCAGCCGAGCTTCATCGGCACGCGGTTGTCGGTCGCGAGCCACACGAAGCCCGCGATCAGCGCGGCGGCGGCCGGGCTCGGCAGCCCCTGGAAAAAGCGCTTGTCGACCACGCCGATGTTCGTGTTGAAGCGCGCGAGACGCAGCGCAGCGCCCGAGCAATAGACGAACGCGGCGAGCCAGCCCCAGCGGCCGAGATCCTTCAGTACCCACTCGTACATCACGAGCGCGGGCGCCACGCCGAACGACACCATGTCCGACAGGCTGTCGAACTGCTCGCCGAACGCGCTCTGCGTATGCGTCATGCGCGCCACGCGCCCGTCCATCCCGTCGAGCACCATCGCGACGAAAATCGCGATCGCGGCGATCTCGAAGCGCACGTTCATCGCCTGCACGACCGCGAAGAAGCCGCAGAACAGCGCGGCGGTCGTGAATGCGTTCGGCAGCAGATAGATGCCGCGCGTCTTCAGGAACCGCTGGCGCGCGGCGCGGCGGCTTTCGAGCGGCGCCTGATCGGGCGCCATCACCTTGTTGCGGCGGAACGGGCGTGGCGTCTGGCTGGAGCCATTGCGCGGCCGACGCGGTTTGAATGCGGCCATCGTGCGCCCCGCCCGTTACTGCTCGAGCTCGGCGAGGATCGTCGACGACGCGTAGACCTTCTCGCCGATCGACACCTTCGCGCGGCTGCCGAGCGGCAGGTACACGTCGACGCGCGAACCGAAGCGGATGAAACCGTAGCGCTGGCCGCGCGACAGCGGCTCGCCGGCACGGACGTAGCAGAGGATCCGGCGCGCGATCAGGCCGGCGATCTGCACGGACGTGACGGTCTTGCCGCTCGCCGTCTGGATCACGACCGCGTTGCGCTCGTTCTCGGTCGACGCCTTGTCGATCGCCGCGTTCAGGAACGCGCCCGGGAAATACTCGACCTTGCTGATCGCGCCATCGACCGGCGAACGCTGCGAATGGACATTGAAGACATTCATGAACACGCTGATCTTCAGCGCTTCGCGGTTCGCGTACGGATCCTGCGCGGTCTCGACCGCGACGATGCGGCCGTCTGCCGGGCACAGCACCGCGTTCGGCTGCGCCGGGATCGGGCGCTGCGGATCGCGGAAGAACTGGACGACGAAGACGAGCAGCAGCCAGAACGGCCACGCGAAGCCGAAGCCCCCGACGGCATGGATCAACAGCGCGATGACGGCTGCAATCGCGATGAACGGCCAGCCTTCGCGCGCGATGATCGGATGAGGATAGTTCATGGATTCGTTCTGTGTTCGGTGAATTGCAAAGCCCGTAGCATAACAAAAGCCGCCCGGGGCACTGCTGCCTTCGGACGGCTTTTTGATGCCGGCCCTTCACTCGAAGGGCCGGAACAGCACGTGGTGCTTAGTTCTTCGTCTGGTCGACGAGCTTGTTCTTCGCGATCCACGGCATCATCGCACGCAGCTTCGCACCGACCTGCTCGATCTGGTGCTCGGCCGTCAGGCGGCGGCGCGACTGCAGCGTCGGCGCGCCTGCCTTGTTTTCGAGAATGAAGCTCTTCGCGTACTCGCCCGTCTGGATGTCGGTCAGGCACTGCTTCATCGCCTTCTTCGTCTCTTCCGTGACGACGCGCGGGCCGGTCACGTACTCGCCGTACTCGGCGTTGTTCGAGATCGAGTAGTTCATGTTCGCGATGCCGCCTTCGTAGATCAGGTCGACGATCAGCTTCAGTTCGTGCAGGCACTCGAAGTACGCCATTTCCGGCGCGTAGCCGGCTTCGACCAGGGTCTCGAAACCCGCCTTGATCAGCTCGACGGTACCGCCGCACAGCACGGCCTGCTCGCCGAACAGGTCGGTTTCGGTTTCTTCACGGAAGTTCGTCTCGATGATGCCGGCACGGCCGCCGCCGTTCGCCGCCGCATACGACAGCGCGATGTCGCGTGCCGCGCCCGACTTGTTCTGCGCAACCGCGATCAGGTGCGGCACGCCGCCGCCTTGTGCATACGTGCCGCGCACGGTGTGGCCCGGGGCCTTCGGCGCGATCATGATCACGTCGAGGTCGGCGCGCGGGATCACCTGGCCGTAGTGGACGTTGAAGCCGTGCGCGAATGCCAGCGCCGCGCCCTGCTTGATGTTCGCGTGCACTTCCTTCGCGTACACGTCGGCGATCTGCTCGTCCGGCAGCAGCATCATCACGACGTCCGCGCCCTTCACCGCTTCCGCGACTTCCTTCACTGCGAGACCGGCGTTCTCGGCCTTGCTCCACGACGCGCCGCCCTTGCGAAGGCCGACCGTCACGTTCACGCCGCTGTCCTTCAGGTTCAGTGCGTGCGCATGGCCTTGCGAGCCGTAGCCGATGATCGTGACTTGCTTGCCCTTGATGAGGGAGAGGTCGGCGTCTTTGTCGTAGAAAACGTTCATGATGGTTCCTTCGCTAATTCAAAAATTCAACAATTCGTTCGGATGGGGTACTGCGGGCCGGGACATGACGGCGCACCCGGCGTGCCTTCTTGCAATATCGGCATCACACCTTCAGGATGCGCTCGCCGCGTCCGATGCCGGAGCTGCCGGTCCGCACGGTCTCGAGGATCGCGGTGGCGTCCAGCCCCTGGATGAATGCGTCGAGCTTGTCGCTCGCGCCCGTCAATTCGATCGTGTAGGTCTTCTCGGTCACGTCGATGATGCGGCCGCGGAAAATGTCCGACATCCGCTTCATTTCTTCGCGCTCCTTGCCCACTGCACGTACCTTGATCAGCATCAGCTCGCGTTCGATGTGTGCACCGTCGGTCAGGTCCACCACTTTCACCACCTCGATCAGGCGGTTCAGATGCTTCGTGATCTGTTCGATCACGTCGTCCGAGCCAATGGAAACGATGGTCAGCCGCGACAGCGATTGGTCTTCGGTCGGCGCCACCGTCAAGGTTTCGATGTTGTAGCCGCGTGCGGAAAAGAGACCGACCACGCGCGACAGCGCGCCCGGTTCGTTTTCCAGCAGGACGGAAATGATGTGTCTCATGTTCGCTTCTTCCAGAATGTGTCCGTGTCGATTCACTCGCGCCGCGCGCCGTCGCGTGCCGCGCCGCCCTTCGTGAAGGCGGCCGCATCGCGCGCTGCGCGCGTCGCGCCGTTACAGATCTTCCGATCCGAGCAGCATCTCGGTGATGCCCTTGCCGGCCTGTACCATCGGCCAGACGTTTTCGGTCGGATCGGTCTGGAAGTCGAGAAACACGGTGCGGTCCTTCAGGCGCAGCGCTTCCTTCAGCGCCGGCTCCACATCCGAAGTCTTTTCGATCCGCATGCCGACATGGCCGTACGCTTCGGCGAGCTTCACGAAATCGGGCAGCGCATCCATGTACGAATGCGAATAGCGCTTGCTGTATTCGATCTGCTGCCACTGGCGGACCATGCCGAGGTAGCGGTTGTTCAGCGAAATGATCTTCACGGGCGTGTCGTACTGCAGGCAGGTCGACAGTTCCTGGATGCACATCTGGATCGAGCCTTCGCCCGTGATGCACAGCACGTCGTCGTCCGGATGGGCCATCTTGACGCCCATCGCCGCCGGCAGGCCGAAGCCCATCGTGCCGAGGCCGCCGGAGTTGATCCAGCGACGCGGCTTGTTGAAACGGTAGAACTGCGCGGCCCACATCTGGTGCTGGCCGACGTCCGAGCACACGAACGCGTTGCCGTCCGTCAGTTCCCACGCCTTCTCGACCACGTATTGCGGCTTGATGATCTCGCTTTCGCGGTCGTACTTCAGGCAGTCCTTCGCGCGCCAGCTCTCGATGTCCTTCCACCATTGCGCGAGCGCTTCGGTGTCGGGGCCGTGCTCGGCCGTCTGCAGTTGCTCGATCAGCTCCTTCAGCACTTCCTTCACGTCGCCGACGATCGGGATGTCGACCTTCACGCGCTTCGAGATCGACGACGGGTCGATGTCGATATGGATGATCTTGCGCGGACGCGACGCGAAGTGGGCCGGATCGCCGATCACGCGGTCGTCGAAGCGCGCGCCGATCGCGATCAGCACGTCGCAGTGCTGCATCGCCATGTTCGCTTCGTAGGTGCCGTGCATGCCGAGCATGCCGAGGAATTTCCTGTCCGACGCGCGATAGCCGCCGAGGCCCATCAGCGTGTTCGTGACCGGGTAGCCGAGCAGGTCCGCGAACTGGTTCAGTTCGCGCGACGCGTCGGCGAGGATGATGCCGCCACCCGTGTAGATGTACGGGCGCTTCGCCGTCAGCAACAGCGACACGGCCTTGCGGATCTGGCCCGAATGGCCTTTCGTGACGGGGTTGTACGAACGCAGCGACACGCTCTTGATCGGCTCGTACTGGCACGGCGTCTTCGAGATGTCCTTCGGGATGTCGATCAGCACCGGGCCCGGACGGCCGGTGCGGGCGATGTAGAACGCCTTCTTGACGGTTTCCGCGAGGTCGCGCACGTCCTTCACGAGGAAGTTGTGCTTCACGCAGGGACGCGTGATGCCGACGGTGTCGCATTCCTGGAATGCGTCCTGACCGATCGCGGCCGTCGGCACCTGGCCGCTGATCACGACCATCGGGATCGAATCCATGTACGCCGTTGCGATGCCGGTCACCGCGTTGGTGACACCGGGGCCCGACGTCACGAGGCAGACGCCGACATTGCCGGTGGAGCGCGCATACGCATCGGCTGCGTGCACGGCCGCCTGTTCGTGGCGCACCAGCACGTGCTGAATCTTGTCCTGCTTGTACAGCTCGTCGTAAATGTAGAGAACCGAGCCGCCGGGATAGCCCCAGATGAATTCGACGTTTTCGTCGGCCAGTGCCTTCATGAGCACGGTACCGCCGATGGAGTCGCTATCGGGAGGGGAAAGGGGTTCCGACGTGGAGAATTCCGCGCTGGGCATGTTCATGTTGACCTTTCGAATTTTCGGCAAAAAATTGATCGGGTGCTCTCTGCCGGGCTTGTGGCTCGGGTTCAAGCGGCGCGTCTAGTTTGAAGGGCGGGCTTCTTGGGCCAGCCTCAAATGAGACCATCACTTCATGTTGCGAATCGCCGACGATAGCGGGTAGCGATTGAGCCGTCAAGCAAAATATCCCGCAGCGCATCATGCGCGCCGCCCGACGCCCCGCCGGCGCGGTTCGCGCGCAACGTGCGGCGCCCGAACCGGTGCCAAGCCGCGCGAAAATTTGATAGCATCCGCGGGTTTTACGAAATTTTTCGACCTTTTACACCACGCAGCGGGCCGCAGCGCATACCTTCACGGAATGGCATCAGACAAGGAACTCGCCGACTTTCTGGCGGGCGTCGAAAGGCGCGCGTTCAAGCAGGCCGCGTACGCCGTGCGTGACGACGATGCATCGCTCGACATCGTGCAGGACGCGATGATCAAGCTCGCTGAAAAGTACGGCGACCGGCCGGCGGCCGAGCTGCCGCTGCTTTTTCAGCGGATCCTGCAGAACGCGATCCACGACTGGTTCCGCCGACAGAAGGTCCGCAACACGTGGGTGACGCTCTTCTCGTCGCTGAACAACACCGACGACGACGACTTCGACCCGCTCGAGACGCTCGAATCCGCGGACGACAACGCCGGCGTCGAGAGCAGCGAGCACCGCCTCGAAAGAGAGCAGGTTCTGGCCCTGATCGACGAGGAAATCCAGAAACTTCCGACGCGTCAACGGGAAGCGTTCCTGATGCGTTATTGGGAAGATATGGATGTCGCCGAGACTGCCGCCGCGATGGGGTGCTCCGAGGGCAGCGTCAAGACGCACTGTTCGCGAGCCACCCACACATTGGCGCAAGCGCTCAAGGCCAAAGGAATCACGCTATGAGCTCCGCTCCCGCAAACCGAGAACACGAATTCGCGCTGAAGGTGCGCCGCGCGCTGGACGAGCGCGCCGCCGCCCTGCCTGCCGCGACCACCGACCGGCTGGCCGTCGCCCGCCGGGCCGCGCTCGCGCGCAAGAAGCCCGAAGCCGCGAGTGCGCCGGTGTTCGTGCCGGCCTTCGCCGGCGCGGCCGGCGCCTATGGCCCGACGCCCGCGAACCGCCCGCAGGCCGGCCGCCTGTCGTTCGCGCGCCGGCTGCTGCGCGCATGGCCGCTCGCGTTGCTGCTCGCGGGGCTCGTCGGCATCGCGTACTGGGAAGACATGCAGCGCACCGCCGAACTCGCCGACATCGACGCGGCGATGCTCAGCGACGACCTGCCGCTCAACGCGTATCTCGACCACGGGTTCAACGCGTATCTTTCGCGCGCTCACTAACAGACAATAACGAGGGGATCGTACGGGTGAGTCAGAAGCGCGGCCTGGCCGTATTTTTCGGATGCGTGATCGCGATCGCCGTTTCCTACGTCGCCACGTATCCCCGATTTCACCCGGCCCCCGCGACGGCTCCCGTCGCGACCACCAGCCCCGCCGCGCCCGCGTCGACCGCAACCGGCCTGACCACCGAACTCCCCCCGCTGCCCCTGCCGCTGCCGGCCGCCGCGGGCCCGCTGTCGTGGGCGCGCCTCACGCCGGCGCAGCACGCAGCCCTCGCTCCGTTCGCCGACCAGTGGGACGGCTTCAGCGACGCCCGCAAGCGCAAATGGCTGAAGATCGCATCGCGTTTCGCGAAGTTATCGCCGGATGACCAGAAACGCCTGCAGGAGCGGATGACCGAATGGGCGAAGATGACGCCCGAGCAGCGCCGCGTCGCGCGCGAGAACTACCAGAGTGCGAAGGAGCTGTCCGCTCAGGCGCGCGAGCGCGCGTGGAAGGCCTACCAGCAACTCCCCCAAGAGCAGAAGGAACGGCTTGCCGCCGCCGAGCGCCGTCGCAAGCCGAGTGTCGTCAGCGCGCCGCCGACCGTCGCCGACCGTGACGTGCGCCGCCTCGTCAACGCGCACGAACACCCGGCGAGCGGCGCGGCGGCCGCCGCGGCGCCCGCGTCGGCCGGTGCCGCCGCGCAGCCGGCGCCCGCGTCGTCGACCTCCGGCACCGCATCCGCACCGGCCGCCGTGGCGCCGGTGTCGCCCGCCGACGCGCCCTCGCTGTTCAAGGGCTCCTGAGCGGCCGTGGCGAGCGCCCGCGCCCCCGAAACCCCGGCCATCGCGCCGCCCGTACGGCGGCGCCTCGCCGCGCTGCTCTACGAAGGCGTACTGTTGTTCGGCGTCGTGTTCTTCGCCGGGCTCGCGTTCAGCCTCGCGACACGGCAACGCAACGGCCTCGTCCATCACAACCTGCTTGCCGTGTGGATCGCGCTCGTCGTCGGCGCGTATTTCGTGTGGTTCTGGACGCACGGCGGCCAGACGCTGCCGATGAAGACCTGGCGGCTACGGCTCGAATCGTCGAGCGGCCGGCCGCTGAGCGCCGGCCACGCGCTCGTCCGCTACGTGCTCGGCTGGCTGTGGTTCCTGCCGCCGCTCGCGCTGCACCCGCTCCTCGGACTGTCGGTACCCGTCACGCTCGCGCTCACCGCCGCATGGATCGTCGTGTGGGCCGGCGCTGCCCGGTTGCACGCCGATCGCCAGTTCCTGCACGACCGGATCGCGCGCACGCGCGTCGTCGCGATACCGCGCTGACGCACCGCATTCGTCAGATGAAATCCGCTCGTCCGGTGCGCTCGTCGAGCCGGACGGCCGTGCCGGACAAGCGACGATCGTTCGGTGCGGCAGGTTACGCAACGCCTGTCCATTCACTGCTAAACACCCTTCAACGGCCGTAATAAGAACGTCTCGTGACTGTCACGGCACAGTCACGCCCGCATGGCGGAATGCCGGTAATGTCAACCGGCGCGAGTCATGCATGGGCCAGAAAACGTCCGCGACCTCACTGTTTCGTCACCCCATCGGCGCTCGCGCCGCCACTGCGTTCCTGTCCGGCTCGGGGGCAACCGACGGCGTGGTGTCGCAAAAGCCGCCCGTCGCGCACACCACGCAGCACGAGGACCCTGAACCGTCCGCCCATCGCTACCGCACCATCTGGCTGTCCGACATCCACCTCGGCTCGAGCGGCTGCCAGGCACCCTACCTGCTGGACTTCCTGCGTCACAACGACTCGGAATACCTGTACCTCGTCGGCGACATCATCGACGGCTGGCAGCTGAAGAAAGGCTGGTACTGGCCGCAGGCGCACAACGACGTCGTGCAGAAGATCCTGCGCAAGGCGCGCAAGGGCACGCAGGTGGTCTACATCCCCGGCAACCACGACGAAGGCGCGCGGCAGTTCTGCGATCTCGCGTTCGGCGACATCCAGGTGCGCGGCGAGGCATTCCACACGACGCTCGCAGGCAAACGTTTGTGGATCGTGCACGGCGACCTGTTCGACGGCGTGATCCAGCACGCGAAATGGCTCGCGTACCTCGGCGACACGCTCTACACGCTGATCCTCGTGCTGAACCGCTGGTTCAACCGGATCCGCAGCCGGCTGGGCTTCCAGTACTGGTCGCTGTCGCAGTACCTGAAGCACCAGGTGAAGAACGCGGTCAACTTCATCTCGCAATTCGAGACCGTGATGACCGACGAGGCCCGCCGCCGCGGCTGCGACGGCGTCGTGTGCGGCCATATCCACAAGGCCGAGATCCGCGACATCGACGGCGTGCTGTACTGCAACGACGGCGACTGGGTCGAAAGCCTGTCCGCGCTCGTCGAAACGATGGAAGGCGAACTGAAGATCGTCTACTGGACGGTGATGCGCTCCGCGCCGTCGGAGACCACGTCGCGCAAGGCCAAGGCCGCTGCCTGACACAACCTTACTTACAGGACAGATGCCGCGATGAAGATCATGATCGTCACCGATGCGTGGGAACCGCAGGTCAACGGCGTCGTGCGCACGCTGAAAAGCACGTCGCGCGAACTCACGGCGCTCGGCCACCGCGTCGAACTGCTGACGCCGCTGGAATTCCGCACGGTGCCCTGCCCGACCTACCCCGAGATCCGCCTGTCGATCCTGCCGTACCGCAAGCTGCGCGCGCGGATCGATGCGTTCGCGCCCGACGCGCTGCACATCGCGACCGAAGGCCCGCTCGGACTGGCCGCCCGGCGCTATGCACGCGCCCGCAAGCTGCCGTACACGACCGCCTACCACACGCGCTTTCCGGAATACGTGCAGGCGCGCTTCGGTATTCCGCTCGCCGCGACCTACCGCTTCCTGCACTGGTTCCACGGCCCGTCGCTCGCGGTGATGGCGCCGACGCCGGTCGTCAAGCAGGATCTCGAGAAATACGGCTTCACGAACGTGGTGCTGTGGACGCGCGGCGTCGATCTCGACATCTTCCATCCGATGGAGTCGAAGGTGCTCAATACCGCGCGGCCGATCTTCCTGTACGTGGGCCGCGTCGCGATCGAGAAGAACGTCGAGGCGTTCCTGCGCCTCGATCTGCCCGGCTCGAAATGGGTCGCGGGCGAAGGCCCCGCGCTCGCGGAGCTGAAGTCGCGCTACCCGGAGGCGAACTATCTTGGCGTGCTGTCGCAGGCCGAACTCGCGAAGGTGTATGCTGCGGCCGACGTGTTCGTGTTCCCGAGTCGCACCGACACGTTCGGCCTCGTGCTGCTCGAGGCGCTCGCCTGCGGCACGCCGGTGGCCGCGTATCCCGTCACGGGCCCGATCGACGTGCTCAGCGGAGGCGACGCCGGCGCGATGCACGAGGACCTGCAGGAAGCCTGCCTCGAGGCGCTGAAGATCGAACGCACGACTGCGCGCGCGTGGGCGGAACGCTTCTCGTGGCGCGCGGCATCCGAGCAGTTCGCGTCGCACCTGAAGCCGCTGCCGAAGACCGCGTACTCGCCCGCCGAAGGTGCCGCCGTTTGAAACGAGACCTGAACGACAAGACCCCGCCCTTTAACGCAACGCCGCAACGGCACCGGCCGTTCGACGAGGAAGAGCCGCACGCCGAAACGGACGCGCATCCGCATGAGCCGCTCGGCCCCGACGATCGGCTGACGCCGCTGCCGCCGAACCCGTACAAGCGCCACCGCGGCATCACGCGTGCGTGGTTCGCGCTCAAGCATTCGCTGAATGGCTTTCGCGTCGCGATCCGCGAGGAAAGCGCGTTTCGCCAGGAGCTCACGCTCGCCGCGCTGATGCTGCCGATCGGCGCCTTCGCGCCGGTGCCGGCCGCGTCGCGCGCGCTGCTGATCGCCTCGGTGCTGCTGGTGCTGATCGTCGAGCTGCTGAACTCGAGCGTCGAAGCCGCGATCGACCGCATCTCGCTCGAGCGCCACGAACTCTCGAAGCGCGCGAAGGACCTCGGCAGCGCGGCCGTGACGGTCGCGCTGTTCGCGTGCGTGACGACCTGGGGCTTCGTGCTCGGCCCGGTCGTCGCACGCTGGCTCGGCTTCTAGCCCTGCCGGGCGCCTGCCCCGCCACCCGCATGCGGCGACGCACCATGCGCCGCGCGGGGCCGCGATCACGAAATGCCCCGATGTGGCGAAACCCCGGTTTATAATCGTCCGCTAGACATAGAACAGCAACCCGCGCCGGACGAATCACGCAGCATCGATTGCAGCGCCCGCCAGTCCGGCACACACAGGGCCGGACGACATGGAAGCGAAACCTCCCCGCCGCACCCGCGAACGGATTCTCGAGTTGTCGTTGAAACTCTTCAACGAGATCGGCGAGCCGAACGTCACCACCACGACGATCGCCGAGGAAATGGAAATCAGTCCAGGCAACCTGTACTACCATTTCCGCAACAAGGACGACATCATCAACAGCATCTTCGCGCAGTTCGAGCAGCAGATCGAACGGCGGCTGCGCTTCCCCGAAGATCACCGTCCGACGATCGACGAAACCTGGTCGTACCTGCAGTACATGGCCGATTTCATGTGGACCTACCGGTTCCTGTATCGCGACCTCAACGACCTGCTCGCACGCAACCGCACGCTCGAGACGCACTTCAAGCAGATCATCAGCCACAAGGTGCGCTTCGCGCACGACATGTGCGAGCTGCTCGTCTCCGACGCCGAAATGGTCGCGACGCCCGCCGAGATCGAAGTCATCGCGACCAACATGGCGGTGATCTCGACGTACTGGCTGTCGTACCAGTACGTGATGCATCCGCGCAAATACAACGACCAGGACGCGATCCGCGAAGAGCTGCACCAGGTGAGCATGCACGTGATCTCGATCATGGCCCCGTACCTGCGCGGCCGCTCGCGCCAGCTGTTCGACGATCTGGTCTCCGGCAAGCTGCCCAAGCGCCAGTTCTCCGACTACCTGCCGCCGCGCGACGGTTCGCCGCGCCCGGCCGGCGGGCCCGTCGCCACCGGTCAAGCCGCCGCCAAGGACGCCAAGCAATGAAGGCGGTCTGCGTTTACTGCGGCTCGTCGTCCGGCGTGCGGCCCGTCTATGCCGATGCCGCGCGCGCATTCGGCCGCGCGCTGGTCGACGAGGGCCTCACGCTCGTGTACGGCGGCGGCCGCGTCGGCCTGATGGGTGTGATCGCCGACGAAGTGATGGCGGCCGGCGGCCGTGCGGTCGGCGTGATCCCCGAGCTGCTCGTCGACAAGGAAGTCGGCCATACGGGGCTGTCGGAACTGCACGTGGTGCCCGACATGCACCATCGCAAGAAGATGATGGCCGACCTCTCCGATGCGTTCGTCGCGATGCCCGGCGGCGCCGGCACGCTCGAGGAGCTCTTCGAGGTCTACACGTGGGCGCAGCTCGGCTATCACCGCAAGCCCGTCGCGCTCTACAACATCGATGCGTTCTACGATCCGCTGATCGCGCTGTTGCGCCATACGGTCGACGAAGGCTTCATGCGGCCGGCCTACTTCGACGCGCTGTGCGTCGAATCGGAACCCGCCGGGCTGATCGAGCGGCTGCGCCGCTACCAGCCGCCCGCCCGCGACAAGTGGGCACCCGACGCAGCGAAGTAACCCTCACCGGAACCCGCACGCGATGACCGCACCGTCCGACCGCAAGGCCGTCCTCATTACCGGCGCGAGCCGTGGCATCGGCCGCGCGACCGCCGTGCTCGCGGCCGAACGCGGCTGGGACGTGGGCATCAACTACGCGCGCGACGCGGCGGCGGCCGAACGGACCGCGCAGGCCGTGCGCGACGCGGGTGGCCGCGCGTGCATCGTCGCGGGCGATGTCGCGAACGAGGCGGACGTCGTCGCGATGTTCGACACCGTTGCCGCCGAATTCGGGCGGCTCGACGCGCTGGTCAACAATGCAGGCATCGTCGCGCCGTCGATGCCGCTCGCCGACATGCCGGTCGACCGGCTGCGGCGGATGTTCGATACCAACGTGCTCGGCGCCTACCTGTGTGCGCGCGAAGCCGCGCGCCGGCTGTCCACCGACCGCGGCGGCCGCGGCGGCGCGATCGTCAACGTGTCGTCGATCGCGTCGCGGCTCGGCTCGCCGAACGAGTACGTCGACTACGCGGGCTCGAAAGGCGCGGTCGATTCGCTGACGATCGGTCTGGCAAAGGAACTCGGCCCGCACGGCGTGCGCGTGAACGCGGTGCGCCCCGGCCTGATCGAGACCGACATTCATGCAAGCGGCGGCCAGCCGGACCGTGCGGCCCGTCTCGGCGCGCAGACACCGCTCGGTCGCGCGGGCGAAGCGCAGGAGATCGCCGAGGCGATCGTGTGGCTGCTCGGCGATACGGCGTCCTACACGACAGGCGCCCTGCTCGACGTCGGCGGCGGCCGCTAAGCTGACGCGCGGCGCAACAATACGGCGGTCGAAACCGCCCCGTGGTCACAGCGCCACAAATCTCCACAATTCCGTGACAGTTTCAGTAAACGTCCGTAACAATTCCGTGTTTTACTAGCGGGCATTCGGACAGGTGTCTTGAACACGCTGTCCGTTACCCGGATATAGCCCCTTATCGGTCCTGCCCATGTCGCCGGACCGGCTCGCTCGACCCGAGATCTTTTCCATGCCTGGAACCGCAGCGCCCAGCCGGCGACGCACGCCCGTGCCCGCCCCGGCTGCGCACACCCGCTCGACCGCCGATACCGACGTCATCGCGACGCTGGACGTCGCCGGCACGCCCGTCGCCGCGTCGATCGCCGTCACCCACACCCCACGCGAGCGCTCGCTGCTGCTCGGCTGGCGCACATGGCTGTTCGTCGTCGCACTGGTGTGTGCGTACACGCTGCCCGGCGTGCTCGGGCACGATCCGTGGAAACAGGACGAAACCTATACGTTCGGCATCATCCAGCACATGCTCGAGACCGGCGACTTCGTCGTGCCGACCAATGCCGGCCTGCCGTTCATGGAAAAGCCGCCGCTTTACGCGTGGGTCGCGACCAGCCTCGCGTGGCTGCTGCAGCGCGTGATGCCGCTGCACGACGCGGCGCGCCTCGCGAGCGCGCTGTTCGCCGCGCTCGCGTTCGGCTTCATCGCGCGCGCGGCCCGCGTGGCCAGCCGGGCGGACGACTGGTTCGACCTGCGCGTGCTCGGCCCGGTCGTGCTGAGCGCGGGCACGCTCGTCGTCATCAAGCACGTGCACGACATGATGACGGACGTCGCGCTGTTTGCCGGCACGGCAATGGGGTTCTGCGGGCTGCTCGAACTCGTGATGCAGCACGTCGCACGTGCGCAGCAGATGCGGCACGGGCTGCCGGCGCATCCGGCGAGCCGCTGGGCCGCGCCGATCTTCGGCGCGGGCGTCGGCGTCGCGTTGATGGCGAAAGGGCTGTTCGTGCCGCTCGTATTCGCGGCCACGCTTTCCTGCACGCTGGCGCTCTATCCGGCCTGCCGCACCCGCTCGTTCGCACGCGCGCTCGGCATTGCCGCACTCGTGTTCGCGCCGTTCGCGCTGATCTGGCCGACCGCCCTGTTCCTGCGCTCGGAAACGCTGTTCATGACGTGGTTCTGGGACAACAACGTCGGCCGCTTCTTCGGCTTCTCCGTTCCCGAACTGGGCGCCGAAAACGACAAGCCGTTCTTCATCCTGCGTGCGTTCCTGCTCGTCGGCTTCCCGGTCGCGCCGCTCGCGATCGTCGCGCTCGCCCGCGGCGCATGGCGCGACTGGCGCGCGCCGCGCATCGCGCTGCCCGTGCTGTTCGCCAGCATCGGGCTCGTGGTGCTGCAGGTGTCCGCGACGTCGCGCCAGCTCTACATCCTGCCGTTCTTCGCCCCGCTCGCGCTGGTCGCCGCGCAGGCGATCGACCGCCTGCCGCGCCGGCTGCATCTCGCGTGGGATTACCTGAGCCGCATCCTGTTCGGCACGGTCGTCGTGCTCGCATGGGCGATCTGGGCGGTGATGGCCGATCCGGCTGCGTCGCATGCCGATCTCGCGCTACTCGGCCGCTGGCTGCCGCTCGACTGGACGATGCCGATCCAGCCCGCGCTCGTGACCGGCGCGCTCGCGCTGACGGTCGGCTGGCTGACGCTGCTGCCGTCGCTGCGCACGACGGGCCTGTGGCGCGGCGCGCTGTCGTGGGGCGCCGGCGCGCTCGTCGCGTGGGGGCTGATCTATACGCTGCTGCTTCCGTGGCTCGACATCGCGAAGAGCTATCGCTCGGTGTTCGACGACCTGAACGCGCATCTCGCGCTCGAATGGAACGACGGCGACTGCATGGCGAGCCTGCACGGGCTCGGCGAATCGGAAGCGCCGATGTTGTACTACTTCTCCGGCATCCAGCACACGCCGATCGACGACGCGAAGACGACGCGCTGCACGTGGATGATCGTGCAGGGCGTACGGGCCGTCGATCCGGCGCCCGGCAACGAATGGAAGCTGTTCTGGACCGGCGCCCGCCCGGGCGACAACGCGGAACTGCTGCGCGTCTACGTACGCACGCCCGAACAGCACCTGCAGTGACACGGGGCGGCGCGATGCGCCGTCCTGCCCGCCGTTACTTTCCTCTTCGGCACTGGCCGCGCGCTTTGCGCGAGGCCGGCCGGCGGCACGAATCCGCCGCGCTCTCGCCGCCCCTTCCGTCGTCACACCCGATCGTCAGAACGACGAACCGGGCTCCCGCAGAAACGCCGTTTCCTCGTCGGTCGACGCGCGACCGAGAATCGCGTTCCGGTGCGGAAAGCGGCCGAAGCGCTCGACGACCGCCGCATGCAGCAACGCGAAGCGGTGATAACCCTCGCACCCGGCCTCGTCGCGGATGCCCGCGCACAGGCGCACGGCCTCGCGCTGGCTCTCGACCGATTCGTCGTGCTCGAACGGCAGATACGCGAATGCACGATGATGTCCGCTCGGCAACTGCGCGTCCCAGCCAGCCGCGACGACGCGACGGGCGAGCGCAAGCGCCTTCGGATCGGCGGCAAACGCGCGCGGCGTGCCGCGATGGATGTTGCGCGAGAACTGGTCGAGTACGACGATCAACGCCAGCGCGCCCTCCGGCGAACCGGCCCAGTGATCGCAGGCGCCGTCGCACGCGGCGTCGAGCAGCGCGCCGTAACGCGTGCGCAGCACGTCGTCGAACGCCGCACCGCCGTTGAACCAGATCTTGCGTTCGTGCCCGAATTCGGCCGAGCCCGGCTCACCGAACCAGAAATCGAGAATCTCCCGTGCCTGTGGATCGAGCGCCGCCGCGCCCGCTTTCCCGGTATCGATCGTCATGCAAACTCCAGTACGAGGCGCCGTGTGCGCGCGCTCTTCTTTTCCAGTTTCGCGACCCGCAGCCCGCCGATTTCGGACGTGTTGCGCACATGCGTGCCGCCGCACGGCTGCAGGTCGACGTTTTCGATGCGCAGCAGCCGCACGCGGCCGAGGCCCATCGGCGGCTTCACGCTCATCGTGCGCACGAGTTCGGGCCGCTCGGCCATCTCGTCGTCGGTGATCCATTCGGTCGTGACCGGATGCGCGCCGCCGACGAGGCTCGCGAGGCGCCGCTCGACGTCGTCGCGGTCGATCGCGTCGGACGTCGCGAAATCGAGCCGCACGTAGTCGGCCGTCACGCTGCAGCCGTCGACTGCGTACGGCAGCACCGCGCACATCAGGTGCGCGGCCGTGTGCAGGCGCATGTGCCGGTAGCGACGCAGCCAGTCGATCGCGGCGACCACGCGCGTGCCGGGAGCAAGCGTCGCCACGCGCGCCTCCTGGCCCGGCGCGGGCACGTGCACGGCGTCGTCGGGCGTCGCGCCGTCGAACTTCGCCTTGCGCGTATCGGCAATCGCGATCGTGCTGCCGTCGGGCAGCGTCAGCGTGCCGGCGTCGCCGGCCTGGCCGCCGCCGAGCGGATAGAACACCGTGCGATCGAGCCGAATGCCATCGTCGCCGACGGCCTGGACGATCGCCTCGCATTGCGTGAGGTACGCGTCTTCGCGAAACAGCGCTTGTGTCGTCATCGAGGGAACCTCGTATCGATGGGGGAAACGGCCAGTGTCGCGCCGGGCTGCACGGGCGCCCAGACGCAGATCGCCCCGCACGCGGGCAGCGGCGTACCGGTCGATCAACCGGGCCGGTTGCGCATCCAGTCGGCCGTGTCGTAGAACGAATGCATGAGCCGCTCGCGCAGCGGCTCCGGCAACCCGACATCCTCCATCGCCCACGCCATGCAGCGCAGCCACTGGTCGCGCTCGACCGACGCGATCGGGAACGGCAGGTGCCGCGCGCGCAGCCGGGGATGGCCGAACCGGCTGATGTAGTGGTCGGGGCCGCCGAGCCAGCCGCACAGGAACCAGAACAGCTTGTCGCGCGACCCGTCGAGCGACTGAGGATGCAGCGCACGAATCTGCGCGAACTCGGGTTCGAGGTCCATCAGGTCGTAGAAGCGGTCCACCATTTCGCGCACGCGGGCTTCGCCGCCCACGAGTTCGAACGCCGTCGGCTGCGACGGCGCATCGTCATTCACATCGGTCATACGGATTGTCGGAAAACGGGATCTTCGGGCTGCGGCGACGCTCAGGCGTCGCGCAGCGACTGCAGCGCGGGGCGCCGCAACACATTATGCAGGCTCAGCCAGCCGGCCGCACCGGCGCAGACGACGCCGGCCGCGATGCCGGCCGGTACGAGCCACGGATCGACGGCGAGCTGAAAGTCGAACACGCGCGACGCGAGCACCCAGCCGACCGCGATCGCGCCCGCCGACGCGAGCGCGCCGGCCAGCGCGCCGACCACGATGAATTCCGCGCGCTGCACCGCATTGACCTGCGCGCGCGACGCGCCGAGCGCGCGCAGCAGCGCGGCCTCGCGCACGCGCTCGTCGCGCGAGCCAGCGAGCGCCGTATACAGCACGAGCACGCCGGCTGCGAGCGTGAACGCAAACAGGAACTGCACCGCCCCGACCACCTGCAGCATCATCCGCTGCAACTGCGCGAGGATCGGCGCGACGTCGATCGCGGTCAGGTTCGGGTAGCGCGCGATCAGCGGATCGAGCAACGCGGCGTCCGATGCCGGCAGATGGAAGCTCGTCAGATAGACGGCCGGAAAATCCTTCAGCACCGGCGGCGGCATCAGCACGAAGAAGTTGACGCGGAACGAGCCCCAGTCGAGCTTGCGCACGCTCGTGACGGGCGCATCGACCGTCAGCCCCGTCACGTCGAAGCGCAGCGTGTCGCCCGGCTTCACGTTCAGCGTCTTCGCCAGGCCGGCTTCGATCGAGATCTGCGGCGTGGCCGCAGTACCGAACCAGTCGCCTTCGACGATCCGGTTGTCGGACGGCAGCTCGGTCGTATACGACAAGTTGAATTCGCGATCGACGAGCCGGCGGGCCTCTTCGGACGGGTACGCGTCCGGATTCACCGGCTTGCCGTTGATCGCGACGAGGCGGCCGCGCACCATCGGCGCCGGTACGGCGTCACGCACGCCGTGCGCGGCCAGATAGGCGGCGACATCGGCGCGCTGGTCTGGCTGGATGTCGATCAGGAACTGGTTTGGCGCGTCGGGCGGCGTCGACTGCCGCCAGCCCGCCACGAGGTCGTTGCGCGTGATCGCGATCAGCAGCAGGCACATCAGGCCGAGCGCGAGCGCGGTGATCTGCAGCGCGCTGGCCGTGCCGCGCCGGTGCAGCGACGCCAGCGCGTATCGCCAGCCGACGCCCGCGGCCACGCGCGCATCGCGCACCGCGCGCGCGGCCGCGAACAGCACGAGCCGGGCGATCAGCGCGAACCCGACCAGCGCGCCGGCGAAGCCGCCCGCGACGATCAGGCCGAGTTTCAGGTTGCCGGCAGCCGCGATCAGCAGCCCCGCGAACAGCACGACACCGATCGCATACGCGGCCCACGCGGTGCGCGATGCGTCGCCCCACTCGCGCCGCAGCACGCGCACCGGCGGCACGCGCGTGAGCGGCACGAGCGGCGGCAGCGCGAAACCGAGCAGCAGCACGAGCGCGGTGCCCATGCCGATCAGCGCCGGCCACAGCGTCGGCGGCGGCAGCACGACGTCGATCAGGCTGCCGAGCGCGGCCAGCAACGCCCAGTGGCCGCCATAGCCGAGCACCGCGCCTGCGGCGCCCGACACGATGCCGACGCCGGCGAATTCGAGCGCGAACAGCGCGCCGAGCGTGCGGCGGCTCACGCCGAGGCAGCGCATCGTCGCGCAGCCGTCGAGATGGCGCCGCATGTAGCGCTGCGCGGCCATCGCAATCGCGACCGCCGCGAGCAGCGCGGTCAGCAAGGCGACGAGCGTCAGGAAATGGCGTGCGCGATCCAGTGTCTGCCGCACCTGCGGCTGCCCTTCCTGCAACGACTCGAGCCCGACGCCGCGCAGTTTCCCGCCGTCGACGCGCGCGTGTGCATACGCTTCGAAGCGCGCGACGGCCGGTGCGTCGCCGGCGACCAGCAGCCGGTACGTGACGCGGCTGCCGTAGCCCGTGAGCCCGGTCGCGGCGAGCTCGTCCGCGCGCATCATCAGCCGCGGGGAAAAATTGACGAACGAAAAGCCGCGATCGAGCTCGCGGGCAATCGCGGCGGCGACCGTAAACGTGCGCAGCCCGACGCGCACCGTATCGCCCGCCTTGAGGTGCAGCGCGTCGAGCAGCGCCGGGTCGGCCCATACGGTGCCGGGCGCGGGAATCGCGGTCGCCTTCCGCGCGACGGCCGCGCCGGCCGGCAGGATCTCGACCGCGCCGCGCAGCGGATAGCCGGGCGACACGGCCTTCACGGCCGCGAGGCGCGACGGCGCCGCGTCGGCGGCCTGCCCGCCCGCGGCGGACGCGATCATGCTCGGAAAGATGGCCGTCGTCGCGGTACGCAGGCCGAGCGCGCGGGCCTGCCGGTCGAACGACGGATCGACGGGGCGATCGGCGCGCACGACGAAATCGGCGCCGAGCATCTGGCGCGCGTCGCGCTCGAGCCCCTGGCGCAGCCGGTCGGCGAGAAAGCCGACGCTCGTCAGCGCCGCGACCGCGAGCACCAGCGCGAGGACCAGCAGCGTCAGTTCGCCCGCGCGCCAGTCGCGCGCGGTCATCCGGGCAGCCTGGCGGATCAGGTCGCGCAGGCCGAAGCGGCCCGCATGCGCGCGCCCGTCATGGCCGGGTTGCCCGGCCGGCGGCTGCACCGCGTGTTGCGGCCCCTTCAATCGCGTTTTCCTCCGATCGAGTTGAGCCGCGACACCATGTGATTCGCCATCCCGCGAAAACCGCCCGACACGCCGCGCCACAGGCGCGGCAGCGCCCATGCCGACGCCGCGACGAACGCGGCGAGCAGCACGAGGAATGCGAGCGGAACGAAGAACGCGAGGACCAGCCCGCCGACCACGAGACCGTCCTCGGTCGATGACGCGACCCAGTTCGAAATCGGTTCGGGAGACAGGTTGATCAGCGCGCGCGTGCCGGCCTTCGCGACGTGCGCGGCGCCGGCAAGCGAGCCGCCGGCGAGCCCCGCGACCGCCAGCATGGTCGGATCGGCATGGCCGAGCGCGCCGGCCGCGAGCACGGCGCCGGCCGGAATGCGGATGAAGGTGTGCACGGCATCCCACAGCGAGTCGAACGCGGGGATCTTGTCGGCAAGGAATTCGGTCACGGCGAGCACGGCTGCGGCGCCGATGACCCACGGCGATGTCAGCACGGCCAGCGTGTCGGGCAGGTGGAGCCAGCCGAACCGCGCCAGCACGCCGGCGATCAGCACCGTCAGGTACAGGCGCAGGCCGCTCGCCCACGCGAGTCCCGCGCCGAGCGAAATGGCTTCGATCATGGCCCTCTCCTTGCACTTTCCGTGCGTTTTGCCGATTGATCGGATCGGGTCGGACAGACCGGCCGCGCGGCGCGTGGCGACCGGCACCGCGTACCGCGAGCAGCACGACGGTATTCAGGCCCGAATGCGTTCCATTATAGACAGGCCGGACGGGCGGCCGGCGCAATTCCGCGGCGGGGCCGCGCCCGGGACACCGTCGTCAGGCGGCCGACGACAGCTTCAGGCCGACCAGCCCCGCGACGATCAGCGCCGCGCTCGCGACACGCGCGACGGTCAGCGCCTCGCCCATCATCACGATGCCGAACACGAACGCGCCGACCGCGCCGATGCCCGTCCACACCGCGTACGCGGTGCCGAGCGGCAACTGGCGCATCGCGACCGCGAGCAGCCCGAAGCTGGCCAGCGCCGTCACGATCGTAAACAGCGACGGACCGAGCTTCGTGAAGCCGTCCGACGATTTCAAGCCGGCCGCCCAGGCCACTTCCAGCAAACCGGCGATCAACAACCATACCCACGCCATCTCGACGTACTCCATATCGGATGGGGCCGTCCCCGTTGAAGCGAATGACCCGGGGTCGTCCCCGGGCGGCGCCGAGTATAACAAGAGGCTGACGGACCTGCCGGCTGTGGGCCGCGGCGGCGGCCGATGCGGGGCGCGACCGGCCGGACGCAGTCAGTTCGCCACGCGCTTGGGCGCGACGCCGCCGACGCAGCGGTCGTCCCGGTACAGCGCCCACTCCTCGCACACGCGGCCATCCTTGAACATGCACATGCCGACCTGCCCGCGCGGCAGGCTGCGGATCACGTGGCGACCGCCGAGCTTCTCGCAGTTGACCGATGCGGGATTGGCCAGCGCCGCCTGCGCGGGCGGCTGCTGCCCGGGCGGCAGCGGCTGGGCGAACGCGCCGGGCGCAGCCAGCGCCAGCGCACAGCTGACGACCAGACGGACATTGCACGCTCCTCGTTTTCGTTCGGGGAACGGTCAGGATAGCGGGGATTGCGCAGCCGGTGTGCAAGGGCGGCCGCGGTCGCGAAACTGTCGCGCCGGCGCAACCCTGCCGGTGCGCGGCACCTCGGCCGCGTGCCCCGCCGCGCATCGCCCGTCACACCGCGCCGACGAGCCGATAGCCGACGCCCGTCTCGGTGACGATGTGCTCGGGCTGCGCGGGATCGGCCTCGAGCTTCTGGCGCAGGTGCGCCATGTAGATACGCAGGTAATGATGGCTCTCGACGTGCGATGGTCCCCACACGTCGCGCAGCAACTGGCGGTGCGTGAGCACGCGCCCCGCGTGACGCACGAGCGTCGCGAGCAGCCGGTACTCGAGCGGCGTCAGGTGCACGATCGCGTCATCGCGCCACACCTGGCGCAGCGCGAGATCGACGGTCACGGTGCCGAAGGCCACCTTCGGCGACGCGTTCGCGCCGCCCTGGTTGCGCCGGCGCAGTTGCGCGCGAATCCGCGCACGCAGTTCGGACACGCCGAACGGCTTGGTCAGGTAATCGTCGGCGCCCGCGTCCAGCGCCGCGACTTTCTCCTCCTCCTGCGTGCGGGCGGACAGCACGATCACCGGCACCTCGGACCAGCCGCGCAGCTCGCGGATCACGTCGAGGCCGTCGGTGTCGGGCAGGCCGAGGTCGACGATCACGAGGTCGGGCTTGCGCGTCGCCGCGTCGATCAACCCCTGCTTGCCCGTCTCGGCCTCGAACACCGCGATGCCCTCCTCCTCGAGCGCGGCGCGCACGAAGCGGCGGATCTGCTTTTCGTCCTCGATCAGGACGACGGTCAGGCTGGGTTCACTCATGGTCTGGCAATGACTCGGATGGGGGCGATGCGCCCGGCAGGTCGGATTCGTCGTCGGGCACGGCCGGCGCGGCCGGCGGCGTGTCGACCGGCAGCGTGAACCAGAAGCGCGCACCCGTCACGCGGCCGTCGGGCGCGACGCGGTTGAGCGCGCCGATTTTACCGCCGTGCGCCTCGACGATCGCGCGGCAGATCGCGAGCCCGAGCCCGATGCCGGGCGTGGCCGACTCCTTCTCGCCGCGCGTGAACTTCTCGAAGATCCGCGCCTCCATGCCGGCCGGCAAGCCGGGGCCGTGATCGTCGACGTGCACGCGCACGAACGGGTTCCCGAACGGGTTCCCGTTGTCGTCGGTCACGCGCTCCGCACCGATGTCGAGCGACGTATCGGGCGGCGTGTACTTCGCCGCGTTCTCGAACAGGTTGGTGAACAGCCGCTCCATCAGCACCGCGTCCATCTGCAGCAACGGCAGGTCGGCCGGCAGCGCGACGCGCACGGGATGACGCGCGAGCACCCGCCGGCATGCGGCGAGCGCGGCGCCGACGGTTTCCTCGAGGAGCGACCACTGGCGCTTGAGCTGCAGGCTGCCGGCCTGCAGCCGCGCCATGTCGAGCAGGTTCGTGACGATGCCCGTCATGCGCAGCGCCTCGTCGTGAATCGCGTCGACGAGTTCGCCCTCGCGCTGCGCGAGCCGCGCAGCCGCCGCGGCGTCGCCCGCCTGCGCGACCGCGCGCCCGTTCGCGAGCATCGACGAAAAGCCGACGATCGTCGTGAGCGGCGTGCGCAGGTCGTGCGAGATCGCCGACAGCAGCGAGTTGCGCAGCCGCTCGGACTCCATGTTGACGAGCGCGTCGCGCGCGATCTCGACGTAATGCACGCGCTCGAGCGCGAGCGCGATCTGCGCGGCGAATGCGTCGAGCATCCGCTGCTGCTCGGGCACCTCGAGTTCGCGCGGCTCGCGCGATGCGACCGCGAGCACGCCGCGCGTGCGCATCGGCGCCTTCAGCGGCAGGTACAGCGCGGCCGTCGCCGGCAGCGTATCGGTGCCGCGCCCGGCCGGCTTCTGCTGGTCGTACACCCACTGGCCGACGTCGCGGTCGAGCTCCGCGCCCGCCAGCGTGACGGCCGCATCGGGCTCCTCGATCTTCTGCCGTACCTGGTCCGCGCTGTCGGGCAGCAGGAACGCGACGCGCGCGCGGAACACCTCGCCCACGTGGCGGCTGCCGATCTCGACGATCTGCTCGGTCGTCAGCGCCGCGCCAAGCTCGCGCGCCATCGCGTAGATCGCACCGGTGCGTCGCTCGCGGCGCTGCGCGACGCTCGCCTGGCGCGTGAGCGTCGACGTCAGGTGGCTGATCACGAGCGAGGTCAGCAGCATCCCGAAGAAAGTCAGCAGGTATTGCGTGTCGCTGACCGAGAACGACATGCGCGGCGGCACGAAGAAGAAATCGAACGCCGCCACCGACAGGAACGACTGCAGCACGCCCGGGCCGCGCCCGAGCCGTACGGCCGAAAACACCACGCCGAGCAGGTACAGCATCACGAGATTCGTGAGGTCGAGCCGCCCGGACACGACGCTCGCGACGACGGTGATCGCCGCGCAGATCGCGGCCGCATACGCGTAATGGCGCGGCGGCGAACGATGCGTGCCGAACTGCGCGAACGCATCGCGCCAGTCGCGCGCCCGCGCGTCGAGCGGCGCGGCGCGCGCCTCGTCGCTCGCGGACGCGCGAATCAGCATCAGATCGACGTCGCCCGCGCGTTCCGCCAATTGCTCGCCGAACGGCCGCGCGAGGCGGCGCGCGAGCCCGACCTTCGGCGAGCCGCCCGCGACCAGCTTCGATACGTTGCGCACCTTCGCATAGCCGATCAGCGCGGCGACCGCGTCGGCGCCGGCGAGCGTGGCCGTCTCCGCGCCGAGCTCGGCCGCGAGCTTCAGCGCGTCGAGCGTGCGCTGCCGCCGCGCGTCGGGCAGCCGCTGCAGGCGCGGCGTCTCGACGTACACGGCGATCCAGTCGGCCTTCAGGCTCGCGGCCAGGCGCGCCGCCGCGCGCACGAGCGTCGGCGCTTCGGCGCCCGGGCCGACGCACACGAGCAGCCGCTCACGCGCCTGCCAGATGCGCTGGATCGAACGATCGGCGCGGTACTCGCGCATCTGCGCGTCGACGCGATCGGCCGTGCGCCGCAGCGCCAGCTCGCGCAGCGCGATCAGGTTGCCCTTGCGGAAGAAGTTGCGCACCGCGCGCTCGGCCTGCTGCGCGAGATAGACCTTGCCGTCGCGCATGCGCTCGAGCAACTCCTCGGCCGGCAGGTCGACGAGCGTGACTTCGTCGGCCGCGTCGAACACGCGATCGGGCACGGTCTCCCACACGCGGATGCCGGTGATCGCGCCGACCACGTCGTTCAGGCTTTCGAGGTGCTGGACGTTGACGGTCGTATACACGTCGATGCCCGCGTCGAGCAGCTCGTAGACGTCCTGCCAGCGCTTCAGGTGCCGTGCGCCCTGCACGTTCGAATGCGCGAGCTCGTCGACGAGGATCAGTTGCGGCGCACGCGCGAGCGCGCCGTCCAGATCGAATTCGGCGAACGTGCGGCCGCGATGGTCGATGCGGGCGGGCGGCAGCACGTCGAGGCCGTCGAGCAGCGCGGCGGTCTCGCCGCGGCCGTGGGTCTCGACGATGCCGACGACGACGTCGACGCCCTCCTGCCGGCGCTGCCGCGCGGCCTGCAGCATCGCGTAGGTCTTGCCGACGCCGGCGGACGCGCCGAAGAAGACCTTGAGCTGGCCGCGCCGCTGCTTTTCTTCGTCTCGCTGCAGCTTGTCGAGAAGTTGGTCGGGATCGGGACGGTTCATGCGTGAGGAAAGCGGAGCGCCCGGATGCGCGCGGGTACGAGCATTGTGGTTCCAAATCACCGCAAAAGGCAAAGACGGCGCGCGCGCCGTCGGCAAAAGCGCATCCGGCGCGGTTCAGGCGCGCCGGATGCCGGCCGCTACGCGCGATCGGTCAGTGCGCGGCCTGCGCCGCGTCGAGCGCGAGGTTCAGCTTCAGCACGTTCACGCGCGGCTCGCCGAGCACGCCGAACTGGCGGCCCGTCGTGTTCGCGGCGACGAGTCGCGCGACCGCGTCCGGCGCCAGGTTGCGCGCCTTCGCGACGCGCTCGACCTGGTACGCGGCGGCGGCCGGCGTGATCTCCGGATCGAGGCCGCTCGCCGACGCCGTCACGAGATCGACCGGCACCGGCTTCGACAGGTCGGTGCCGGCATCGCGCAGCGCGGCGAGGCGCGCCTTCACCTGATCGGCGAGCGACGGGTTCAGCGGGCCGAGGTTCGAGCCGCCGGAGCCGGCTGCGTTGTACGGCATCGGCGCGGTGGCCGACAGCCGGCCCCAGAAATACTTCGGCGCATCGAACGGCTGGCCGATCAGCGCGGAGCCGACGACCTTGCCGTCCTGCTCGATCAGGCTGCCGTTGGCCTGCGACGGGAACACGGCCTGACCGAACACGGTCATCGCGGCCGGGTAAGCGAGCCCCGTCACGGCGGTCAGGATGACGAACAGTACGACGAGCGGGCGAATCAACGATTTCATGATGGTTCCTTCGGGTGCGGCCGGCCAGGTGCGGCCGGCTAGGTGCGGCCGGCTCAGGCCCAGCCGAGCGCGGCGAGCGTCATGTCGATCAGCTTGATGAACGGGAACGGCAGCAGTACGCCGCCGAGGCCGTAGATCAGCAGGTTGCGGCGCAGCAGCGACGCGGCGCCGAGCGGCCGGTAGGTCACGCCCTTCAGCGCGAGCGGAATCAGCGCGACGATGATCAATGCGTTGAAGATCACCGCCGACAGGATCGCGGACGCCGGCGAGCTCAGGTGCATGATGTCGAGCACGCGCAGTTGCGGGTACGTCGTCACGAACGCGGCCGGAATGATCGCGAAGTACTTCGCGATGTCGTTCGCGATCGAGAACGTGGTCAGCGACCCGCGCGTCATCAGCATCTGCTTGCCGATCTCGACGATCTCGATCAGCTTCGTCGGGTTCGAGTCGAGGTCGACCATGTTGCCGGCTTCCTTCGCCGCCTGCGTGCCGGTGTTCATCGCGACCGCGACGTCCGCCTGCGCGAGCGCCGGCGCGTCGTTGGTGCCGTCGCCCGTCATCGCGACGAGGCGCCCGGCCGCCTGGTGCTCGCGGATCGTCGCGAGCTTGGTTTCCGGCGTCGCTTCCGCGAGGAAATCGTCGACGCCCGCTTCCGCCGCGATCGCCGCGGCCGTCAACCGGTTGTCGCCCGTCACCATCACGGTCTTGATGCCCATCTTGCGCAGCTCCGCGAAGCGCTCCTTGATGCCGCCCTTCACGATGTCCTTCAGCTCGATCACGCCGAGCACGCGCGCCGCCCCTTCCTGCAGGTCTGCCACGACGAGCGGCGTGCTGCCGCGGCGCGCGACGTCGTCCACCGCGCGGCGCACCTCTTCCGGAAAGCGGCTGCCGTGCGTCTCGACGTAGCGGCGAATCGCATCGGCCGCGCCCTTGCGGATTTCGCGGCCCGGCAGATCGACGCCGCTCATCCGCGTCTGCGCGGAAAAACCGAGGAACGTCGCGTGCAGTTGCGCCATGTCGCGCTGGCGAATGTCGAAGCGCGCCTTCGCGAGCACGACGATGCTGCGGCCTTCCGGCGTTTCGTCGGCGAGCGACGACAGTTGCGCGGCATCGGCCAGCGCTTCCTCGGCCACGCCGGGCGCCGGCACGAATGTCGACGCCTGGCGGTTGCCGAGCGTGATCGTGCCGGTCTTGTCGAGCAGCAGCACGTCGACGTCGCCGGCCGCCTCCACCGCGCGCCCCGACGTCGCGATCACGTTCGCCTGCATCATCCGGCTCATCCCGGCCACACCGATCGCGGACAGCAGGCCGCCGATCGTCGTCGGGATCAGGCACACGAGCAGCGCGACGAGCGCGGTGATCGTCACCACGTGGCCGGCCTTCATCGCTTCGACCGAGAACATCGAGAACGGCAGCAGCGTCGCGGTCGCGAGCAGCATCACGATCGTCAGCGCGACGAGCAGGATCGTCAGCGCGACTTCGTTCGGCGTCTTCTTGCGCTTCGCGCCTTCGACCATCGCGATCATGCGGTCGAGGAACGCCTCGCCGGGATTCGCGGTGACCTTGACGACGATCCAGTCCGACAGCACGCGCGTGCCGCCCGTCACCGACGAGAAGTCGCCGCCCGATTCGCGGATCACCGGCGCGGATTCGCCGGTGATCGCCGATTCGTCGACCGACGCGACGCCGTCGAGCACCTCGCCGTCGGCCGGGATCACGTCGCCTGTCTCGACGAGCACGACGTCGCCTTTACGCAGGTCGGACGCGGTCGTGATGCGGATCGGCGACTTCGGATGCGGCTCGTTGAGCTTCTTCGCCATCACGTCCTTCTTCGCGCTGCGCAGCGACGCGGCCTGCGCCTTCGAGCGTCCTTCCGCGAGCGCTTCGGCGAAGTTCGCGAACAGCACCGTGAACCACAGCCACAGCGCGACCGCGAGGATGAAGCCGGCGGGCGCCTCGGCCTGGCCGGCGAGCGCCGCGATCCACAGGATCGTGGTCAGGATGCTGCCGACGTACACGCAGAACATCACCGGGTTGCGCAACTGCGTGCGCGGCGTGAGTTTCTTGAACGAATCCGCGATCGCCGGGCGCAGCAGCGCCGGATCGAACATGGACCGTGTTGCGGAATGTTGAGTCATTGCGATCTCTTCAAGCTCTTCAGTCTTTTCAATGTGTCGCCATGCGGGCGCGCGTCACGCGCCCAGCCACATCATCAGGTGCTCGACACCCGGGCCCAGCGCGAGCGCCGGCACGTAGGTCAGCGCACCCACCAGCAGCACGGTGCCGAGCAGCAGCACGACGAACAGCGGGCCGTGGGTCGGCAGCGTGCCGCTCGTCACCGCGATGCGTTTCTTCGCGGCGAGCGAGCCGGCGATCGCCAGCACCGGCACGATCGTGCCGAAGCGGCCGAACCACATCGCGATCGCGGTCATCCAGTTGTAGAACGGCGTGCCGACCGTCAGGCCCGCAAACGCGCTGCCGTTGTTGTTCGCGGCCGAGCTGAACGCATAGAGGATTTCCGAGAAGCCGTGCGGGCCGGGGTTCGCGATGCCGGCCTTGCCCGCGTCCGCCAACACCGCGATCGACGTACCGACCAGCACGAGCAGCGGCGTGAGCAGCACGACGATCGACACCATCTTCATCTCGTACGACTCGATCTTCTTGCCCACGTATTCCGGCGTGCGGCCGATCATCAGGCCGGCGACGAACACCGCGAGCAGCGCGAACACGAGCATCCCGTAGAGGCCGGAGCCGACCCCGCCGTAGATCACCTCGCCGAGCTGCATCAGCAGCATCGGCACGAGGCCGCCGACCGGCGTCAGCGAATCGTGCATCGCATCGACCGCGCCGCACGACGCGGCCGTCGTCGCGACCGTGAAGATGCCGGTCTGCGCGATCCCGAAGCGCGTTTCCTTGCCTTCCATGTTGCCGCCCGGCTGCAGCGCGCTCGCCGACTGGTCGACGTGCAGCGCGGCGAGCGTCGGGTTGCCGGCCTGCTCGGCGCTCACCTCGACGCCGGTCGCGACCGCGAACGCGACCGTCATCGCCGCGAGCACCGCGATGCCCTGCCGGCGGTCGCCGATCATGCGGCCGAACACGAGGCACAGCGCGGCCGGAATGATCAGGATCGCGAAGATCTCGACGAAGTTCGAGAACGGCGTCGGGTTCTCGTACGGGTGCGCGGAGTTCGCGTTGAAGAAGCCGCCGCCGTTGGTGCCGAGCATCTTGATCGCTTCCTGCGACGCGACCGGGCCCATCGCGAGCGTCTGCTTCGTCAACGGGGTCGGCACCGTGACCGCGTTGCCCTTGTCGTCCTTCACCGGGTTGCCGTGCGCGTCGAGCTTCGGCGCCGCATAGGTGCTCGCCTGCAACACCGGCACGTCCTGGTACGCCTTCATGTTCTGCAGCACGCCCTGGCTCATCAGCAGCGCGGCGACGAGCGCCGCCATCGGCACGAGCACGTACAGCGTCACGCGCGTCAGGTCGACCCAGAAGTTGCCGATGGTCTGCGCGGTGTGGCGCGCGAAGCCGCGGATCAGCGCGATCACGACGACGATGCCGGTCGCCGCCGACAGGAAGTTCTGCACCGTCAGGCCGAGCATCTGCGTCAGGTAGCTGACGGTCTGCTCGGGCGTGTAGTCCTGCCAGTTCGTGTTGGCGACGAAGCTGACGGCCGTGTTGAACGCGCCGTCGGCCGTCATCGCGCCGAACTGCTGCGGGTTGCCGGGCAGGAAGCCCTGCAGGCGCAGCAACCCGTAGAGGAACAGCACGCCGAGCGCGTTGAACGCGATCGTCGCGACCGCGTATTGCTTCCAGTTCATCTCGGTGCCGGCGTCGACGCCGGCGACGCGGTACAGCACACGTTCGAGCGGCCCGAACACACGCACGACGCGCGCGCTGCCGTCCATCACCGCCGTCAGATAGCGCGCGACCGGCACGGCCGCCGCCAGCAGCACGACGATGAACAGCAGCGTCTGCAACAGGTTGTTCGCGTTCATTCGATGTCCTCCGCGCGCAGCAGCGCAAAGACGAGATACGCGAACAGCAGCGCGGTGGACGCGCCCGCCAGCCAAAGCATCCAGGTCATGCCCGCCCCCCGCGACCGTATTGCGCGAGCTTCTCGCAACCGGCAACCAAACCGAGGATCAGCACGGTGAAAAGCACCAGGGCGCCGATGAATACCCCATCCATTTTTTGTGTTCTCCGTCGTCGAAATCAGACGACTGGAACGTTATGGGAACGCGCGTAAAGGGCGGGTCAAAGGTATCGCGGCGGATATAAAAAACGTGTAAACGCGAGGCGGGAGAAGAACGCAGGCAGGACGGGCGGCGCCGCAGCGCCGCCCGCGAAGGCGCATGCCGGCATGGCGCCGGCACGCAAGGAACGGTCAGGGAACGAGGACCGTCGAGCCGGTGGTCTTGCGCGCTTCCAGATCCGCATGCGCGCGGCCGACTTCCGCGAGCGGATAGCGCTGGTTGATGCTCGTCTTCACCTTGCCCGACAGGATCACGTCGAACAGCTCGGCGGCCGCGGTTTCGAGATCGGCGCGCTTCGCGATGTACGAGAACAGCGTCGGCCGCGTGAAGAACAGCGAGCCGCGCGACGAAAATTCCTTCGAGTCGATCGGCGGCAGCGGGCCGGACGCGTTGCCGAAGCTGACGAAGTAGCCGAGCGGCGCGAGGCTGTCGAGCGAGCCGACATAGGTGTCCTTGCCGATCGAATCGTAGACGACCGGCACGCCCGCGCCGTGGGTGATCTCCTTCACGCGCTGCGTGAAGTTTTCGCGCGTGTAGACGATCGGGTGATCGCAGCCGTGCGCCTTCGCGAGTTCGGCCTTTTCGTCGGAGCCGACCGTGCCGATCACGGTCGCGCCGAGCGCCTTCGCCCATTGGCACACGAGCAGCCCGACGCCGCCGGCCGCCGCATGGATCAGGATCGTGTCGCCGGCCTTCACCGGGTACGTGCGACGCAGCAGATAGTGCGCGGTCAGGCCCTGCAGCATCACGGACGCCGCGTCGTCGTACCCGATACCGTCGGGCAGCTTCACGAGTTTCTCGGCCGGCAGCACGCGCTCCTGCGCGTACGCGCCCGGCGGCTGCGCGACGTAGGCGACACGATCGCCGACCTTCAGCACGCTCACGCCGTCGCCGACGGCCGTCACTTCGCCGGCCGCCTCCATCCCGAGGCCCGCCGGCAGCGGCTGCGGATACAGGCCCGTGCGGAAATACACGTCGATGTAGTTGAGCCCGACCGCGTGCTGGCGGATGCGCACCTCGCCGGCCTTCGGCGCGTCGACGTCGACATCGACCCACTTCATCACGTCCGGGCCGCCCGGCTGGTCGTATCGGATTGCTTTCGGCATCGTTTTGCTCCTCGTCTGTCTGTCGGTCAGGAAAATCCGGATCGCCGATGCGCGCGTCGCACCGATTCGTACAGGAGCCGGCAGAAGCGCATGGCGACGCACGATTCTCGCGCGTCGCGGCCCGCCGTGCATGGCCCTGCCGCCGGCAGGGACAATCGGCCGCGGTCCGCGCCTAGCAAACGTCCTGCATGTTCCGCGCCAGATCGTCGAGCAGCATCCGCGCGGTCGCGACGTTGGTCGCGACCGGCACGTCGTGTACGTCGCAGGCGCGCACGAGCGCGGTGATGTCGGGGTCGTGCGGCTGCGCGGTCATCGGATCGCGCAGGAACACGACGATGTCGACGCGGCCGTCGGCCAGTTCCGCGCCGATCTGCAGGTCGCCGCCGAGCGGCCCCGACAGCTTGCGCTCGACGTCGAGCCCGTGCGCGGCGGCGATACGGCCGCCCGTCGTGCCCGTCGCGACCAGCCGGCATTGCGCGAGCGTCTCGCGATACTGGCCCGCGAGCGCGACGATCTCGTCTTTTTTCGCGTCGTGCGCAATCAATGCGATGCGGGGTTTGCTCATCTCCGTTTCCTTCGTCGTTCGGTTGTTCGGTCGTTGTGTCGTCGTCGTGAATCGAAAAGCGCGGATCAGAACGTGCCCGGATACGCGCCGCCGTCGAGCAGCCAGTTCTGCCCGGTGATGTAGCCGGCGTGCACGCTGCACAGGAACGCGCAGGCCGCGCCGAATTCGGCGCGCGTGCCGAGGCGCCCGGCCGGGATGTCCTTCGTGCGCCGCGCGCGCATCTCGTCGACCGTCACGCCCTGCGCCTTCGCCGATGCGGCTAGCGTCGTCGCGATCCGGTCGGTGTCGAACAGCCCCGGCAGCAGGTTGTTGATCGTCACGCCCTGCCCCGCGACCTTGCGCGACAGCCCCGCGACGAAGCCGGTCAGCCCCGAGCGCGCGCCGTTCGACAGCGCCAGCACGTCGATCGGCGCCTTCACGGCCGAACTCGTGATGTTGACGATCCGGCCGAAACCGCGGCCGATCATCCCGTCGACGGTCGCCCGGATCAGCTCGATCGGCGTCAGCATGTTCGACTCGAGCGCACGGATCCAGTCGTCGTGGGAGAAATCGCGGAAATCGCCGGGCGGCGGGCCGCCGGCATTCGTCACGAGAATGTCCGGCTGCGGGCACGCGGCGAGCGCGGCCGCGCGGCCGTCCGGCGTCGTGATGTCGCAGGCGACCGCCGTGACCGACACGTTCGCGCCGGCGCGGATCTCTTCCGCGGTTTCCTCCAGCGTGTCGCGCGTGCGCGCGACGATCACGAGGTTCACGCCCTCCGCGGCCAGCGCTTCCGCGCAGCCGCGCCCGAGGCCCTTGCTGGCCGCGCACACGAGCGCGGTCTTTCCTTCGATGCCGAGATCCATCGTCGCTTCCCTGGTGGTGCGCGTGCCGGCGCGGCCCCGCGTCGCCGCCGGCGGGCAGGCGAACGGGCGTGCGCGGCACGCGGATTGTCGTGAGACGTCGATAATATCCGGATCGCGCGGCGCGCCTTGGTAAAATTGCGGCCATCGGCGACGGCCGGCCCGTGCCCGCCGCCGCCCCCGATCCCCTTTCGCCGCCAAGGCACCCCGTCATGAAACAGGACAGCCGTTTCCCGAACCTCTTCATCACCGATCACCCGCTGATCCAGCACAAGCTCACGCACATGCGCGACAAGGACACGTCCACGCGCACGTTTCGCGAGTTGCTGCGCGAGATCACGCTGCTGATGGGCTACGAGATCACCCGCAACCTGCCGATCACGACCAAGCGGGTCGAAACCCCGCTGGTGGCGGTCGACGCGCCGGTGATCGCGGGCAAGAAGCTCGCAATCGTGCCCGTGCTGCGCGCGGGCATCGGGATGTCGGACGGCCTGCTCGATCTGGTGCCGTCCGCACGCGTCGGCCACATCGGCGTGTACCGCGCCGACGACCACCGTCCGGTCGAATACCTGGTGCGCCTGCCGGATCTGGAAGACCGCATCTTCATCCTGTGCGACCCGATGGTCGCGACCGGCTATTCGGCCGTGCACGCGGTCGACGTGCTCAAGCGCCGCAACGTGCCGGCCGCGAACATCATGTTCGTCGCGCTCGTCGCCGCGCCCGAGGGCGTGCAGGTGTTCCAGGACGCGCACCCCGACGTGAAGCTGTTCGTCGCGTCGCTCGATTCGCACCTGAACGAGCACGCGTACATCGTGCCGGGCCTGGGCGACGCCGGCGACCGCCTGTTCGGCACCAAGAACTGACCGAAACGAGCGGCCGCAACGGCCGCCCTGGTCGTTCGGCCATGCGCGGCGGCCCCGAACCGGCGGTCGCCGCGTGATAAAATCACGATCCACTCGACACGCGCGGCCCCGCGGCTTCATGCCCGCCGACACGGCCGCCGATTCAACGACACATTGCAACAATCGCCCGCGCTGCGCGCCCGGGCACGGAGAAAGGTATGGCTGGTCATTCGAAATGGGCCAACATCAAGCATAAGAAAGCTGCGGCCGACGCGAAGCGCGGCAAGATCTGGACCCGCCTGATCAAGGAAATCCAGGTCGCGGCGCGCCTCGGCGGCGGCGACGTCAACTCGAACCCGCGCCTGCGTCTCGCGGTCGACAAGGCCGCCGACGCGAACATGCCGAAGGACAACGTCAAGCGCGCGATCGACCGCGGCGTCGGCGGCGCGGACGGCGCGAACTACGAAGAGATCCGTTACGAAGGCTACGGCATCAGCGGCGCGGCGATCATCGTCGACACGCTGACCGACAATCGCACCCGCACGGTCGCGGAAGTCCGTCACGCGTTCTCGAAGTTCGGCGGCAACATGGGCACCGACGGCTCGGTCGCGTTCATGTTCGATCACGTCGGCCAGTTCCTGTTCGCGCCCGGCACGTCGGAAGACGCGCTGATGGAAGCCGCGCTCGAAGCCGGCGCGAACGACGTGAACACGAACGACGACGGCTCGATCGAAGTGCTGTGCGACTGGCAGGCGTTCTCGGCGGTGAAGGATGCGCTCGAAGCCGCAGGCTTCAAGGCCGAACTCGCCGAAGTGACGATGAAGCCGCAGAACGAAGTCGAATTCGCCGGCGACGATGCGGTAAAGATGCAAAAGCTCCTGGACGCGCTCGAGAACCTCGACGACGTGCAGGACGTGTATACGAACGCCGTCATCGTCGAGGAATGAAATGCCGGCCGCCGCACCTGTCGCGGCGGCGGCCCGACCGATTCCGCGGCCGGCGCGCCTGAGCGTGCCGGCCGCCCTGTTTTCTAGTCTGCGGGGAATCCCATGAAACTACTCGTCGTCGGTTCCGGCGGCCGCGAACATGCGCTGGCGTGGAAGCTCGCGCAGTCGCCGCGCGTCCAGATGGTCTACGTCGCGCCCGGCAATGGCGGCACGGCGCAGGACGAGCGTCTGAAGAACGTCGATATCACGTCGCTCGACGAACTCGCCGATTTCGCGGAACGCGAAGGCGTCGCGTTCACGCTCGTCGGGCCGGAAGCCCCGCTCGCGGCCGGCATCGTCAACCTGTTCCGCGCACGCGGCCTGAAGGTATTCGGCCCGACCCGCGAAGCCGCGCAGCTCGAAAGCTCGAAGGATTTCGCGAAGGCGTTCATGAAGCGCCACGGCATCCCGACCGCCGATTACGAAACCTTCGCCGACGCGGCGGCTGCCCACGCGTACATCGACGCGAAGGGTGCGCCGATCGTCGTGAAGGCCGACGGCCTCGCGGCCGGCAAGGGCGTCGTCGTCGCGATGACGCTCGAAGAGGCGCACGCCGCCGTCGACATGATGCTGTCGGGCAACAAGCTGGGAGACGCCGGCGCGCGCGTCGTGATCGAGGAATTCCTCGACGGCGAGGAAGCGAGCTTCATCGTGATGGTCGACGGCAAGCACGCGCTGGCGCTGGCATCCAGCCAGGACCACAAGCGCCTGCTCGACGAGGATCGCGGCCCGAACACCGGCGGCATGGGCGCGTATTCGCCCGCGCCGATCGTCACGCCGCAGATGCACGCACGCGTGATGCGCGAAATCATCATGCCGACCGTGCGCGGGATGGAGAAGGACGGCATCCGCTTCACCGGCTTCCTGTATGCGGGCCTCATGATCGACAAGGACGGCAATCCGCGTACCCTCGAGTTCAACTGCCGGATGGGCGACCCGGAAACGCAGCCGATCATGGCGCGCCTGAAGAGCGATTTCTCGAAGGTCGTCGAACAGGCGATCGCGGGCACGCTCGACACGGTCGAGCTCGACTGGGATCGCCGCACCGCGCTCGGCGTCGTGTTGGCCGCGCACGGTTACCCGGACGCGCCGCGCAAGGGCGACCGCATCAACGGGATCCCGGCCGAGACCGAACAAGCGGTGACGTTCCATGCAGGCACGACGCTCGCCGACGGCGACAAGCTCGTGACGTCCGGCGGCCGCGTGCTGTGCGTGGTCGGCCTCGCCGATTCGGTGCGCGAAGCGCAGCAGCATGCGTACGACACGATCAACCAGATCAATTTCGAAGGCATGCAGTACCGCCGCGACATCGGCTTTCGCGCGCTCAACCGCAAGAGCGCGTGACGTCGCCATCGCCGCCCCGCGCCCTCGCGGCGGCGGCCCGTCTGCCGGGGTTCGATAGAATGCCCGGCAGACGCTTTTTTTACGGCCCTCGCTCAGCGCGGGGGCAGCCAGTCCAGACATGACCGATTCGACCTACGACGTGGCGCGTGTGCGCACGTACCTCCAGGGCCTGCAGACACGTATCGCCGACGCGCTCGGCGCGCTCGACGGCACGCCGCTCGCGACCGACACGTGGCAGCGCGGGCCGGCCGAACGCCTGCGCGGCGGCGGTTGCACGCGGATTCTCGAAGGCGGCCGCGTGTTCGAACGCGCGGGAATCGGCTTTTCCGACGTCGCGGGCGACGCGCTGCCGCCGTCGGCGAGCGCGGCGCGCCCGCAGCTCGCGGGCCGCGGCTTCGAGGCGCTCGGCGTGTCGCTCGTGCTGCACCCGCGCAATCCGTACTGCCCGACCGTGCACATGAACGTGCGGATGCTGATCGCGACGAAACCGGGCGAGGCGCCCGTGTTCTGGTTCGGCGGCGGCATGGATCTGACACCGGTTTACGGTTTCGAGGACGACGCGCGGCATTTCCACCAGACCTGCAAGGACGCGCTCGACCCGTTCGGCGTCGAGCTCTACCCGCGCTTCAAGCAATGGTGCGACGAATATTTCTTCCTGAAGCACCGCAACGAGATGCGCGGCATCGGCGGGATCTTCTTCGACGATTTCTCGGAACCCGGTTTCGAACGCTCGTTTGACATGATGCAAAGCGTCGGCGATGCGTTCCTGCACGCTTATCTGCCGATCGTCGAGCGCCGCGCCGGGCTGCCGTACGGCGAGCGCGAGCGCGACTTCCAGGCATACCGCCGCGGCCGCTACGTCGAATTCAATCTCGTGTTCGACCGCGGCACGCTGTTCGGCCTGCAAAGCGGCGGCCGGACCGAGTCGATCCTGATGTCGATGCCGCCGGTCGCGAACTGGCGCTACAACTGGCAGCCCGAGCCGGGTTCGCCGGAAGCGCGCCTGTATAGCGACTTCCTCGTGCCGCGCGACTGGGTTTGAGCCCGCGCGCCCCGCTGCCCCAACGAGAGGACGCGTTTCTGGACACCACCGCCCGCCCCGCCCCGCTGCCGCGTCGTATCGGCTTGCTGGGCGGTACTTTCGACCCGATCCACGACGGCCATCTCGCGCTCGCGCGCCGGTTCGCCGGGCTGCTCGACCTCACCGAACTCGTGTTGCTGCCCGCCGGGCAGCCGTACCAGAAGCGCGACGTGTCGGCCGCCGAGCACCGGCTCGCGATGACACGCGCGGCCGCCGGCACGCTGTCGATGCCGGGCGTGACCGTGACCGTCGCCACCGACGAGATCGAGCACGCCGGCCCGACCTACACGGTCGAGACGCTCGCGCGCTGGCGCGAGCGGATCGGCCCGGATGCGTCGCTGGCGCTGCTGATCGGCGCCGACCAACTCGTGCGCCTCGATACGTGGCGCGACTGGCGCACGCTGTTCGACTACGCGCACATCGGCGTGTCGACGCGCCCGGGCTTCGAGCTCGACGCGGCGCCGCCGGACGTCGCGCGCGAAATCGCCGCGCGGCAGGCCGGCGCCGACGTGCTCAAGGCCACGCCGGCGGGCCACCTGCTGATCGATACGACCCTTTCGTTCGACATCGCCGCGACCGACATCCGCGCGCACCTGCGCGAATGCATCGCACGCCATGCGCAAATGCCCGACGCGTCGGCCGAACATGTGCCGGCCGCCGTATGGGCCTATATTCTTCAACATCGCCTCTACCATTCCTGAATCCATGGATATTCGCAAACTGCAGCGCGTGATCGTCGACGCCCTCGAAGACGTCAAGGCGCAAGACATCAAGGTGTTCAACACCAGCCACCTGACCGAACTGTTCGACCGCGTGGTCGTCGCCTCGGGCACCTCCAACCGCCAGACCAAGGCCCTCGCGTCGAACGTGCGCGACAAGGTCAAGGAAGCCGGCGGCGACGTCGTCAGCTCCGAAGGCGAGGACACCGGCGAATGGGTGCTGGTCGACTGCGGCGACGCGGTCGTGCACATCCTGCAACCGGCGCTGCGCCAGTACTACAACCTCGAGGAAATCTGGGGCGACAAGCCCGTGCGGATGAAGCTCGGCGGCGGCAAGGGCAACGGCTTCGCCACGGCGAGCGAAGACGACGACGAAGAGGAAGAAGCGCCCGCACGCCCGGCGCGCAAGACGGCCGCCCGGCGCCGCTAAGCCGTCACGCGTCTCCCGATGAAGCTTTTCATCCTCGCGGTCGGCCACAAGATGCCGGGCTGGATCGCATCCGGCTTCGACGAATACACGAAGCGGATGCCGCCCGAGCTGCGCATCGAGTTGCGCGAAATCAAGCCTGAACTGCGTTCGGGCGGCCGCAGCGCCGAAAGCGTGATGGCGGCCGAGCGGCAGAAGATCGAGGCCGCGCTGCCGAAGGGCGCGCGCATCGTCGCGCTCGACGAGCGCGGCCGCGACTGGACCACGATGCAGCTCGCGCAGGCGCTGCCCGGCTGGCAGCAGGACGGCCGCGACGTCGCGTTCGTGATCGGCGGCGCCGACGGGCTCGATCCGGACCTGAAAGCGCGCGCCGACGTGCTGCTGCGCATCTCGAGCATGACGCTGCCGCACGGAATGGTGCGCGTGCTGCTCGCCGAACAGCTTTACCGGGCGTGGAGCATCACGCAGAATCACCCCTACCACCGCGCATGACGCGTCGTCCTCGAGACGCGCGCCGCGCGCGCTCAACGAGATAACGACACCATGCCGTCCAGCACGTCCCCCGCGCTTTTCCCGATCCTTTACCTCGCTTCGCAAAGCCCGCGCCGCCAGGAGCTGCTGCAGCAGATCGGCGTTCGTTTCGAGTTGCTGCTGCCGCGCCCCGACGAGGACGCCGAGGCGCTCGAGGCCGAACTGCCCGGCGAAGCCGCCGACGCATACGTGCGGCGCGTGACCGTCGCAAAGGCCGAGGCCGCGCGTGCGCGCCTCGTCGCGAGCGGCAAGCCGGCCGCGCCGGTGCTGGTGGCCGATACCACGGTGACGATCGACGGCGCCATCCTCGGCAAGCCGGCCGACGCCGACGATGCGCTCGCGATGCTCACCCGCCTCGCCGGCCGCGAACACGTGGTGCTGACCGCCGTCGCCGTGATCGACGCCGGCGGCGAACTGCTGCCGCCCGCGCTGTCGCGCTCGTCGGTGCGCTTCGCGGCCGCGTCGCGCGACGCGTACGCGCGCTACGTCGAAACCGGCGAGCCGTTCGGCAAGGCCGGCGCGTACGCGATCCAGGGCCGCGCGGCCGAATTCATCGAGCGAATCGACGGATCCCATTCAGGTATCATGGGTCTGCCCCTTTTTGAGACTGCCGCGCTGCTGCGTACCGCACGCGTCGCCTTCTGAACCGCACCATGAACGAAGAAATCCTGATCAACCTCACGCCGCAGGAAACGCGCGTCGCACTCGTCCAGCAAGGTGCGGTGCAGGAGCTTCACGTCGAGCGCACGCTGTCGCGCGGGCGGGTCGGCAACATCTATCTCGGCAAGGTCGTGCGCGTGCTGCCCGGCATGCAGTCGGCGTTCATCGACATCGGCCTCGAGCGCGCGGCGTTCCTGCACGTCGCCGACATCTGGCATCCGCGCCTCGCGGGCGAACCGCAGTCGGGCGCGCCGCACCAGCCGATCGAGAAGATCGTGTTCGAGGGGCAGACGCTGATGGTGCAGGTGATCAAGGATCCGATCGGCACGAAAGGCGCGCGGCTGTCGACGCAGGTCAGCATCGCGGGCCGCACGCTCGTCTACCTGCCGCAGGAGCCGCATATCGGCATCTCGCAGAAGATCGAGAGCGAGGCCGAGCGCGAGGCCGTGCGCGCGCGCCTGACGGCCGTGATCCCGCCGGACGAGAAAGGCGGCTACATCGTGCGAACGATCGCCGAGGACGCCACCTCCGACGAGCTGGCCGGCGACGTCGCCTACCTGCGCAAGACCTGGGCGACGATCGTCGCGCAAGCGCAGCGGCTGCCGGCGACGAGCCTGCTGTACCAGGATCTCGATCTCGCGCAGCGCGTGCTGCGCGATTTCGCGAACGACGACACGACGCGCATCCAGGTCGATTCGCGCGAGACGTACCAGCGCCTCGCGGAATTCGCGGGCGAGTTCACGCCGGCCGTGAGCCCGAAGCTGCATCACTACACGGGCGAGCGACCGCTGTTCGACCTGTACAACATCGAGACGGAGATCCAGCGCGCGCTGTCGCGCCGCGTCGACCTGAAGTCGGGCGGCTATCTGATGATCGACCAGACCGAGGCGATGACGACGATCGACGTGAACACCGGCGGCTACGTCGGCGCGCGCAACTTCGACGACACGATCTTCAAGACCAACCTCGAGGCCGCGCACACGATCGCGCGGCAGTTGCGGCTGCGCAACCTCGGCGGGATCATCATCATCGACTTCATCGACATGGAGAACGCCGAGCATCGCGACGCGGTGCTGTCCGAGCTGAAGAAGGCGCTGTCGCGCGACCGCACGCGCGTGACGGTCAACGGCTTCTCGCAGCTCGGGCTCGTCGAGATGACGCGCAAGCGCACGCGCGAGTCGCTCGCGCACGTGCTGTGCGAACCGTGCCCGACCTGCCAGGGCAAGGGCCAGGTGAAGACGTCGCGCACCGTGTGCTACGACATCCTGCGCGAGATCCTGCGCGAATCGCGGCAGTTCAACCCGCGCGAGTTTCGCGTGATCGCCGCGCAGCAGGTGATCGACCTGTTCCTCGACGAGGAGTCGCAGCATCTCGCGATGCTGATCGACTTCATCGGCAAGCCGGTGTCGCTGCAGGTCGAGTCGAACCTGAGCCAGGAGCAGTACGACATCGTGCTGATGTAACGTTGCGCCATCCGCCGCCGGCAGCGCCGCGCGGCGTCCCGATGCGGCGGCCGGGCCGTTCGCGTATCCCGCGCCAGCACCGCCGCCGCCCTTTCATCGATCCTTTTCGCATTCACCCCACACCATGAGCCAACGCCACAACCGCCGCCAGCGCAAGAAACTCCACATCGGCGAATTCCAGGAACTCGCGTTCAACGCCACCGCGCATTACCGCAACGACATGACCGACCTCGAGCGCGGCCAGTTGATCGATGCGTTCATCGACTTCGTCGAAGCGAACGGGCTGCTGACCGTCGCGTCCGCGGATGAAGGCATCGGCGCGTACGTGATCTCCGGCGCGCCGCGCGGCACGACGACCGACGCCGACCGCGAACTCGTGCGCGGATGGCTGGCCGCCCGTCCGGAGCTGACCGACGTCAAGGTCAGCGAATTCACCGACGCGTGGTATCCGGACGCCTGATTGCCCGGTTTCACGCTGCTTCAAACGGCGCCCGAGCCTGCCCCCATCACGGCGAGCCAGGCCGGCGCCGCTTCTTCCGAACGATCGTGACGGCCGCCCGCGTCGCCGGGCCGACGTTGCCGTCCGCGTATGGCGGCTCAGGCTCGTTGAGCCAGGGCAATGGCGGCGGCGCCTGCCCCACGTCGTCGTGGCCCGCGCGCCGCAGCCGGACCGCCACCCGCCTCCGATCCCTTCCTTTTCCGCACGATCCGCTTGCAACCGGCCATCGAAATCGGTCCTGAAAGCAAGACACGTTAAACTCTCACCTCGCGTGGTGCGCCGCCCGCACCCGCCATCCATCGCCAGCCGCGTGCCCTCGTGCCGCCCCCGACCCATGGAGTGAGTGTCAATGAGCGGCGGACTCCCGTTTCCCGCATCCCGCAAGTCGTTGCCGTCCTCGACGGTCTTCCTGATTCTCGCCGTCGCCGCGTTGCTGTCCGGCTGCGGGCTGCTGCCGGTCCAGAATCCGCCCGCGCCGATCAGCGAGGCGCTCGTCGAGCCCGTCGAGGAGACCGCCGGCGAGCCGCTGACGATGCCGCCCGTGCCTGCGCCGACGCAACCGGAGGAACCGGAAGCGCCGAAGAAGCCGCACCGAGAGGTGACGCGGCCGAAGCCCGTGCAGCGCCCCGAATCGCCGACCCCGCCCCCGCCGCCGCCCGCGCCGCTCGTCGCGACGCGCGCGCTCGACCGCACCCAGATCCATGCGCTGCTCGACAGCGAGGTCGCGCGCCGCAACGGCAAGGTGGTCGGCCGCGCGGTCGACATGGTGGTCGACGCGAGCGGCAAGCCGCGCGAGATGATCGTCAACCTGCAGGGCTTCATGGGGATCGGCGACCGCAAGGTCATCTTCCCGTGGAACGTGTTCCGCTTCACGCCGGGCGGCAAACAGGAGCCGATCGTGCTCGACGTGCCGTCGGGCGACCTGCCGCCGGCCGCGCGGCCGAAGGCGGCGCCGCTGTCGGGCTCGGCCGCGGCGTCGCCGGCGACGCGACTGCCGATGCTCGACAGCGATGTCGAACGCCCGAACGGCACGAAGATCGGCCGCATCGTCGACGTGCTGATCGACCGCGGCGCCCAGCCCCAGGCCGTCGTGCTCGACCTCGGCGGGCTCGTCAATACCGACCGCCGTTCGATCGCCGCGAGCTGGGGCGCGCTGCGCTTCGTCACGCGCGACAAGGCGCTGCACCCGCAGCTCGACCTGAACGACGCCCAGATCAAGGCATCGCCGCCGTACGCGGCCGACAAGCCGATCGTCGCCGTCTTCCCGCCTGTCGCCCCGGCCGCGCCGGCTTCGTCTGCGAGTGCCACCCGATGACGATCAAGCATTCCGTCAGCGCTCGCAGTCTGCGCTCCCTCGACTGGCTCAACTTTTTCGTTGCAAACGTTCAAACCGGGTTCGGTCCGTTCATCGCGTCCTATCTCGCGTCGCACAAGTGGACGCAGGGCGAGATCGGCATGGTGCTGTCGATCGGCACGATCAGCGCGATGGTCAGCCAGGTACCGGGCGGCGCGGCCGTCGACGCGCTGAAGAACAAGAAAGGCGCGGCCGCGTGGGCGATCGCGGCCATCATCCTGTCCGCGGTCCTGCTCGCGTCGAGCCCGACGATCGTGCCGGTGATCGCCGCCGAGGTGTTCCACGGCTTCGCGAGCTGCATGCTGGTGCCGGCAATGGCCGCGATCTCGTTCTCGCTCGTCGGCCGCGCCGATCTCGGCGACCGGCTCGGCCGCAACGCGCGCTGGGCGTCGATCGGCAGTGCGGTCGCGGCGGGCCTGATGGGGTTGACCGGCGAATATTTCTCCGCGCGCGCGGTGTTCTGGCTGACCGCCGTGCTGGCGCTGCCCGCGCTGTTCGCGCTCGCGATGATCCAGCCGACGCACGAGGTGATTCCGCAATCGTCGAAGCACGACGACGCCGACGAAGGCGAGGAACGCGAAACGCTGCTCGAGCTGCTGCGCGACCGCCGGATGCTGATCTTCGCGGCCTGCGTCGTGCTGTTCCACCTGTCGAACGCCGCGATGCTGAACCTCGCGGCCGGCGAAGTCACGGCCGGGATGGGCGAGAACGTGCAGCTCGTGATCGCCGCGTGCATCATCGTGCCGCAGGCGATCGTCGCGATGCTGTCGCCGTGGGTCGGCCGCTCCGCGCAGCGCTGGGGGCGCCGGCCGATCCTGCTGCTCGGCTTCTCCGCGCTGCCGGTGCGCGCGCTGCTGTTCGCCGGCGTCAGCAGCCCGTACCTGCTCGTGCCGGTGCAGATGCTCGACGGCATCAGCGCGGCCGTGTTCGGCGTGATGCTGCCGCTGATCGCGGCCGACGTCGCGGGCGGCAAAGGCCGCTACAACCTCTGTATCGGGCTGTTCGGGCTCGCGGCCGGGATTGGCGCGACGCTCAGCACGGCCGTGGCCGGCTACGTCGCCGATCACTTCGGCAACGCGGTCAGCTTCTTCGGGCTTGCGGCCGCCGGCGCGCTCGCGGCGCTGCTGGTCTGGCTCGTGATGCCCGAAACCCGCGTCGAAAACGGCGACGCGACGGCCGCCGAACCGGCGGCCGCCTCGCCCGAACAGGCGCATTGACGGCGAAGCGCCGCCGCTACCCGCTTCTTGGCCGACGCACGATGGATACGATCAGGACACTCAACGAAGCCCGCCAGCAGATCCAGCAGTCGATCTTCGATCTGTTCAAGGGGCTGTCATTCGGCGAGCGGCTCGCGCAAGGCGCGCTGATGGCGCTGCAGGCCGTCTGCGGCGCGTGCCTCGCGTATGCGATCGGCCGCGCGATGCATACCGAGCAGGCCGTGTGGGCGGCGATCACCGCGATCGCCGTCACGCAGCACAACTACTCGGACACGATGTCGCTGTCGCGCGACCAGTTCATCGGCGCGATGGTCGGCGGCATCCTCGGCTTCGCCGGTGCGGCGTTGGGCGGCGATCGCCTCGTCGCGTATGCGATCACGGTCGCGGTCGCGATCGTCTGCTGCTGGTGCCTGAACGTCGGCAGCGCCGCACGGCTCGGCGGCGTGACCGCGACGATCGTGCTGCTGTTTCCGGGCAACGGCCCGCTGTGGGACGTTCCGCTGATCCGGCTCGGTGAAGTGACGCTCGGCACGGTGTGCGCGCTGGGCGTGTGCTGGCTGATGTCGAGAATCGAGCGGCGCTGGTTCCGCCGCGCGGCGGCAAAGTGACGCGGCGCCGGGCAACGCGCCCGGCAGCCGGATGAATGATCGGACCGCTGCGTATCGAACCGCTGCGTAACGGGTACGGGGGTACGGACCGGGTTACGGACCGACCCGCAGCACGATGCCCGACCCGATCTGCACGAGCAGGTAGTCGCCGCCGACGCCGACCCAATGGTAGCCGCGCGGCGGCGCACTCAGATGGTAGCCGCGCCAGTCGTCGACCACATACTGGCGATCGCGGAACTCGGCCGGCAGCCGGTCGCCCTTGTGCCAGTCGCGGCGCGGCCCGTCGGCCCAGCGTGGCGGGACGTCGTCTTCGCGATGCATCGCGTGGCCGGGCGGTACGTGTTTCGGGCCACGGCCGTGCTGCATCCCGTGGCCGCCACGGTCATCGCGATTGTCGTGGTCCTGCGCCATTGCCGCGGTAGCAGCGCAACCTGCCGCGATCAGTGCGGCCAGCATCATGCCGTGCATCCTCTTCATTGTCCTTCCCTCCGTGGTGTCACGTCGAACAAGAAACGACCGGGACTGCCCGACGAAGACTAGCACACGGCATCGCGGCTGCCTCACCGCGCGTTACGCCGCCTGCTGCTGGTACTGGATCCGGTGCAGGTGCGCGTAGAGGCCGCCGTGGCGCAGCAGCTCGTCGTGGCTGCCCTCTTCGACGATCTTGCCGCCCTCGAGCACGAGGATGCGGTCCGCGCGCTCGATCGTCGACAGCCGGTGCGCGATCACCAGCGTCGTGCGGCCTTCCATCAGCCGCTCGAGCGCGGCCTGCACGTGGCGCTCCGACTCCGAATCGAGCGCCGACGTCGCTTCGTCGAGAATCAGGATCGGCGCGTCCTTGTAGATCGCGCGCGCAATCGCGAGCCGCTGGCGCTGGCCGCCGGACAAGCGCATCCCGTTGCCGCCGACCAGCGTATCGAGCCCGTCGGGCATCGCGGCGACCGCATCGGCGAGGTTCGCGGCCTCGAGCGCGGCCTGCACGCGCGCGCGGTCGGGTGTCTGCCCGTATGCGACGTTCGCGGCGATCGTGTCGTTGAACAGCACGACGTCCTGGCTGACCATCGCCATCTGGCTGCGCAGCGCGTGGAGATCGTAGTCGGACACCGGCACGCCGTCGACCAGGATCGTGCCGTCCGTCGGGTCGAAGAAGCGCGGCAGCAGGTTCACGAGCGTCGTCTTGCCGCTTCCGGACGGGCCGGCCAGCGCGATCATTTCGCCCGGCGCGACCTTGAACGAGATGCGCTCGAGCGTCGGCCGTTCGGCCGCGCCGTAGTCGAACGACACCGCGCGGAATTCGATCTCGCCGCGCGCGTGCGGCAGCGGCCGGCCGCCGCCCTGCGGCTCGGCCGGCTCGTCGATCAGCCCGAAGATCAGCTCGGCGGCCGTCATCCCGCGCTGCAGCGGCTGGTTGACGTCGATCAGGTGCTTGAGCGGCGAGATCACCAGCAGCATCGACGTGACGAACGCGACGAAACCGCCGACCGTCGTCTGGTCGTTCGACGACTGCACGACCGCGATCGTGATCACGACCGCGAGCGCGATCGACGCAAGGAACTGCGTGAGCGGCTGCGCGAGGCCGCCCGAAATCGTCATGCGCATCGCGTAGCCGCGCAGGCGCTTGCTCATCGTCGTGAAGCGGTCCATCTCGTACGCTTCGCCGTTGTGCACCTTGACGACCTTGTAGCCGCCGACCGTCTCCTCGACGATGTACGACAGTTCGTTGGTCAGCGTCTGGTGCTCGCGGTTCAGGCGGCGCAGCCGGCGGTTGATCTTGCTGACGAGCCAGCCGATGCCCGGCAGGATCACCGCGACGATCAGCGTGAGCCGCCAGTTCAGGTAGAACAGATAGCCGAGCAGGAAGATCACCGTCAGCGAGTCGCGCACGAGCGTGACCATCACGCCCGTCAGCACCGACAGGATCTGGTTGACCTCGAACACGATCGCGTTGATCACCGTGCTCGCGGTTTCGCGCTGGAAGAACGACGCGCCGGTATGGATCATCCGCCGGAACATCTCGAGCCGCAGCTGCAGCAGGATGCGGTTCGATACGTAGTTGAGCAGGTAATTCGATGCGTACTGCGATACGCCGCGCACGAGCGCGAGGCCGATCACCGCGATCGGCACGTACCATTTCGCGCGGTCGCTGCCGTGCGAGCCGAAGCCGTGGTCGAGGAGCGGCTTGAGCAGCGCCGGGATACCGGCTTCGGTGGCTGCGACGACGCCCATCGTCACCACGGCGAGCACGACGATGCCGATGAGCGGCCGGATGTACGGCCACAGGCGCTTGAGGACCGTCACCGGCGAAGTGCCGCTGCCGTCCATCGGTTTGCGAAGAGTATTCTGGGTTTCCAAGGCAATCCTTCTTGAGCCGCGATGCGGCGCCCGGCGCGCGGCCGCCCGGGTGTGCGCCCTGGTCGGGCGGGTGCCGAAAAGGGCTCAACATTATAGCTGCACCGCCCTCGCCGGCACGGCCGTCGCCGATGCTGCCCGCGGCCGGCCCGAAGGTATACTGCCGCTCACCGTTTTCTCCGCCTTTCCGACGATTTCATGGCTGAACCCTCCCTCGGCGTCGCCCTCATCGCCCTCAACGCATCCGCGCGGCTCGCCCAGTGTCTCGATGCGCTGTCGTTCGCCGACGAGATCGTCGTCATCGACGGCGGCAGCACCGACGATACCGTCGCGATCGCGCAGGCGCACGGCGCGCGCGTGATCGTCGAGCGCGACTGGCCGGGTTTCGGCCCGCAGAAGAACCGCGCGCTCGACGCGCTCGGTACCGACTGGATCCTGTCGCTCGATACCGACGAAGTCGTCACGCCGGAACTCGCGCAATCGATCCGCGATGCGATCCGCGCGCCGGCCGCGCAGGTCTATGCGCTCGATCGGCTGTCGAGCTTCTGCGGCCAGTGGATCCATCACAGCGGCTGGTATCCGGACTGGGTGCCGCGGCTGTTCAGGCGCGGCGCCGCGCGGTTCTCGGACGATCTCGTGCACGAACGCCTCGTGTTCGAGACAGCCGCGCAGCGCCTGCCCGGCAAGCTGATGCACTACTCGTACGAGGATTTCGAAACGGTCGTGCGCAAGCTCGACGCGTATTCGACGGCCGGCGCGCGTCAGCGCCGCGCGGCCGGCCAGCGCGGCGGCTTCGGCAAGGCGCTCGGCCGCGGCGCCTGGGCGTTCGTGCGCACCTACGTGCTGCGGCGCGGGTTCCTCGACGGCCGCGCGGGCTTCATGATCGCCGTGTTCAACGCGGAAACCGTGTATTACCGCTTCCTGAAGCTCGGCCACGAACCGGCCCGCTAGGCGAGCGCCGGCGCGCGGCCGGCCCGGCGTTACAATGCCGGGTTGCGCGCACCGCGCGTGCCCGCCCGAACGGCTGCGCCGCGCGCCGCCCGCCACGACGACCACCGAATCCGACCGCCATGTTCTCCATCATCATCCCGACCTGGAACAACCTGCCGTACCTCAAGCTCGTCGTCGATAGCCTGCGCCGGCATTCCGCGTACGACCACCAGATCGTCGTGCACGTGAACGACGGCTCGGACGGCACGCTCGACTGGGTGCGCAACGAAGGGATCGAACACACCGCGTCGCCGACCAACATCGGCATCTGCCATGCGGTCAACCTGGCCGCCGCGCGCGCCGTGCGCGACTATGTCGTCTACATGAACGACGACATGTTCTGCTGCCCGGGCTGGGACACGGCGCTCGTGCGCCGCATCGAACGGATGCCGACCGACTTGTTCATGCTGTCCGGCACGATGATCGAGCCGGTCGACACGCGCAACCCGTGCGTGGTCGTCAGCGATTTCGGCCGCGACGCCGAGCAATTCGATGCGGCCGGCCTCGTCGCCGCGACGCCGAAGCTGGCGCGCGCGGACTGGCTCGGGTCGACCTGGCCGCCGACGCTCGTGCACCGCGACTGGTGGAACCGCATCGGCGGCTACAGCAGCGAGCTGTCGCCGGGCATGAGCAGCGACAACGACTTCTCGATGAAATTTTGGGACGCCGGCTGCCGGATCTTCATCGGCGTCGGCGACAGCCTCGTGTATCACTTCCAGCAGAAGAGCACCGGCAAGATCGTCAAGAACGACGGCCGCCGTCAGTTCCTGAACAAATGGGGCATGACCCAGGCGACGTTCGATCGCTATTACCTGCATCGCGGCGAGCCGGTCGGCACCCGAATCGCGCTCGATACGCCGACCGTGGAAGGCCGCCTGAAGCGTGCGCTGCTGCGCTCGCGGATCAAGCGCGCGCTCAGCTGATCGAGCCCCAAAAACCGCACGGAAACCTGTCCTGCTTCGCGTATACTGCGCCGTTCGTCCCGGGTCTCTCGCCGGGGGCGCGACGCGGCGCGGTGCACGCCGCTCGCGCGCCGCATTCGTCCATACGCCAGGTTCCGATGCTTTCGTTTTCCACTCCCGCCACGCGGCGCCTGACCGCCGCCCGTGCATTCGCCGTCGCCGCGCTCTGCATGGTGCCCGTCTCGACCGCGCTGACCAACGTGTTCTGCGGGCTGTTCGCGGTCGCGCTCGTGATCTCCCCCGAATTCTGGCGCAACCTGCGCTCGTTCGTCGCCGACCCGGCTTCGCTGGCGGCGCTGCTGATCCTGGTCGCGCTAGCCGTGAGCGTCGCCTATACGGTCGCGCCGCACAACAAGGCGTGGAACTGGGTCGCGAAGTACGACAAGCTGCTGCTGCTGCCGTTCGCCGTGCTCGCGTTCCGTCATTCGAACTGGGCGCCGATCGTGCGGCGCTGCTGGTTCGCCACGCTGTGCGTGATCCTGCTGCTGTCGACGACCAACTACCTCGGGCTGACCGCGATCGGGCCGGCGCATGCGACCCAGTTGCCGCTGTCGCGCGCGTGGGTGTTCAAGAACCATATCGCCGCCGGCATGTTCGGAGCGTTGCTCTTCTACCAGGCAGCCGATCTCGCGCTGGCAGCCCGCACGATGCTGTCCCGCGCCGCGTATGCGGGCATCGCTGCGTGGTCGCTCGTCAACGTATTCGTGATGCTGCAAGGACGCACGGGGCAGGTTATCGCGCTGTTGCTGATCCTCGTCGTCGCCGTGCGTTTCGTGCTGTTGCTGCGCCGGCAGTCTGCGTTGCGCGCAGGGCTCGCCGCCGGCATGCTCGTCCTCGCCGGCGCCGCGCTCGTGGTCGCCGCCTGCACGGTTCACAACGGCCGGCTGACGAAGGTCGTGACGGAAGTGCAGCAATACCGACAGAGCGATGCGGCCACGTCGACCGGGCTGCGCCTCGAGTGGTACAAGAAGGGATTCGAGCTGTATCGCCAGCGCCCGGTGCTCGGCTACGGCGCAGGCGGCCTCGAATCCGAATTCGAGAAGCTCACGGCCGGCAAGACGGCGGCCGAAGGTCAGCTCACGTCGAACCCGCACAACGAATACCTGCTGATGGCCGTGCAGCTCGGCTCGCTCGGCGTGCTGCTGTTCATCAACCTGATCGTGCAGATCGCGCGCGGCAGCCGTGCGCTCGATCCGCGCTCGCGACACCTGCTGCTCGCGTGGCTCACGATCTTCGCGATCGGCAGTCTCGCGAATTCGCTGTTGCTGGATTTCGCCGAAGGGCACCTGATCGTGCTGCTGGCCGGCATCCTGCTCGGTTGCGGCGAGCGTAGCGAAGCGCTGCCGCGCGAAACGTCGGCGATCCGCCGCAGCGTGTAACGCACGCCTGCATACGTTCCGCTGCCCACGCCGACCAGTTCGGCGGCAGCGGACATCCCCGGTCGATGCGGGCGAGCCGCGTGGTTCTCCGCGAAACGAAGCCCCTGCCAACGAAGAAAAACGCGCGTTTGCCGTGCGTCAGTCGGATCCGGCGCGGCGCAGTCGCGACGTGTCGACGACGACGTCGGCCGGGCCCGGCGGATTCAGCCCGAGCATTTCGGCAGCCGCGGCCTTCACGCGCTGCGCCCCAAGATGGACGAGGCAGTCGCTGCGGCTGTCGACATGACGCTCGCAGCCTTCGTGCCGGCACGGCACGCAATCGCCGTCCCCTTGCAGCAGCCACACGTTCCCGTGCCGGCCCGAGCCGCGCAGCGACCACGGATTCTCGGTCGCGGGCCAGTGCTGCGGCCACGGCCCCCAGCGCACGGGATCGGACGGCCCGAACAGTGCAATCGTGTCGGTGCCGGTCGCGGCCGCGACGTGCGTCGCGCCGGTGTCGGGCCCGATGAAGAGCCGTGCGCGCCGCACGAGCTCCGCGCTCTCGCCGAATGTCAGGCGCCCGACCAGGTTCAGCAGGTCGCCGCCCGCCTCGTTCGCGATCTGCTCCGCATACTCGCGCTCGCGGTCGGCCGGCCCGCCCGACAACGCGACCGCGAAGCCCTGCTCGCGCAGCCAGCCGATCATTTCGACCCAGCCGTCGAGCCGCCATTGCTTGTAACGGAACATCGGATACGGATGCAGCACGACCAGCGGCTTGCCGGCGCGGATCGCTGGCGACTCGGCGAGCCACGCGTCGAACCGCGCGCGCCGCGCGGGATCGTCGCCGATGCCGGGTGCGATGACCTCGGACACCGGCTCGATGCCGATCACCGGCGCGAGTGCGAGCGTACTGACGACCGTATGCGCGGATTCGTGGTGATTGATCGCGATCCCGTTCAGCATCATCCGCGTGAGCCACGTGACGCGGTTCGGGTCGACGAGACCGACCCGCTTGCGGCCGGCGAACCAGCTATAGAAACGCGGCCGGTCGGAACTCAACGCCGCGCACGCGAGATCGTAGCGGCGCCACATCGACAGCGCGTCGCGCAGCCGCTCGCCAAACCCCGCGCGCTGCGCGACCACGATCACGCGCCGCACGTCCGGATTGTGCTCGAGCACGCCCTCGGTGCCGCGAAACACCAGCATGTCGATCTGCGCGTCCGGCCAGCGAGCCTTCAGCGATCGGACGAGCGGCGTCGTCAGCAGCACGTCGCCGATACGGCGCGGCGCGGCAACGAGGATGGTTCTGGGCGGACGGGCGGAAGAAAACAGGGCCACGGCGATCGTCTGGCTGGCTGAACAAGGCTGGCAATGTACAGGATTTTGCAGCAGCCGGCGCGGCATCGCGCACCGGCCGCGCCGGCAGCCGCGATGCGGCCCCGCCAGCGGGGGCGTCGTGCGGTACGCGGCCGCGATGCGCCCCCGGCGCTACGAAGCGGTCGTGACGATCGCGGCCGCCGTGGCGGCGGCCGGCTGCTCAAGCGCCGCGTCGGCCGCAGCGTCGTCGCGATGACCGGCCTGCGGCAGCAGGTGGTGCACCGCGCGCTCGACCGCATCGACGCCGATCGCATCGACGGTCGGGCCCGCGCGCAGAATCACGTGCGGCACGCCCAGCGGATGCCAGCGCAGGTATTTCTCGGGACGGTCCTCGAACAGTGCGGCCACCGGTACGCCGAGCGCCGACGCAAGGTGGACGGGTGCGCTGTCGGCCGAGACGATCATATCGAGCAGGCTCGCGGCCGCCACCAGTTCGGCGATCGACGCAGGCGCGACATGCCGTGCATTCACGTCGCGCCATACCTCGTCTTCGACAGCCGGGCCGATGGCCGGATCGCGAAACACGATCACGTCGGCGACCGGTGCGAGCCGCTCGCCGAGGTCGCGCCAGCGGTCGGCGGGCCAGCGGCGCTCGACCGCCTTGTTCGACACGAACAGCCCGACGCGCGGCTTCGTCCGCGCGCCGAGCAGGCGATGCCACGCCTCCTGCAGCGTGCGATCGGGATGCACCGACAGCTCGAGACGGTCGAGATCGGCGCAGCCGAGTTCGGGCACGAGCCGGAAGCCCGACAACGCTTCATGGCACATCGGCCGCTGCGCGACATGCTCGGGCTTGCGATCGTCGAATTCGGTCCTGGCATCGTGCCAGCGGCAATCCTTCGCGCGAAGCTGGCGCGCGAACTGCATGCTGCTGCGATGCATGCCGCCGTTCGGCACGATCACGAGGTCGAACCGCAAACGGCGCAAACGGCGTACGAGTCGCAACCGGTCGAAGAAGGCGCGCATCCGCCCGGGACGGTCGTTGCGCTCGCACTGACGGCTGTACACGTAGGTATGGACCGTGTGCACGTTCGGGTTTCCGGCCAGCGCGGCCGCGTTGTAGCGGTTCGCGACCACATGCAGCTCCGCGCTCGGCCAACGCGCCTTCAGCGCGCGGAGAAACGCCGTCGTGCACAGCATGTCGCCCAGAAAATCAATCCGGATCACGAGGATCCGCTGCGTCGGGTTCCCATCGGCCATAGTCATGTGGTGACAATCCGTTTTTTATCGTCGCGACGGGCCGTTCCACGGCATCCCGTTCGGAGGCTACACTGCCGCGCGTTGCCGCACCCCGTATGGACCCGCCCCTGTTTATTCGCGCGCCACCGGCGCGGCGCCACTCGCCGTGCGAACCCGCGGCAGGCGCGGCGTTCGGACGGTCAGCGCGGGATTGTATAGCGTCCGGATGGCCAGCCCAAGACTCCGATTACCTCGCACGTAAAAACGGCCCGCCGCACCGCACGATGGCGATGCGACGGGCCGCCTATACGCGAGCCGAAGCGGGCGCGGTCAGTACGTGATTTCGACGACGCTGCCGTCGAACGCCGCACGCAGCTCCGCCAGCAGCACGTCGCTCGGCTTCACGCGCCACGCGTCGCCCAGGCGCATCTCGCCTTGCGCGCGCGCGTTGCTGTAGTGGATCTGAACTGCGAGCCCGTTCGGCAGCGGCGGCTGCGGACGCCGACCGCCATCGCGGCCGCCGCCGCGCGGCGCGGGCGCTTCGACCCCGTTCGCCGCGACCGGATCGTCCTTCGACACGTGCGGCTCGAGCACGCGGCGCAGCGCGAGCGCGTCGGCGTTGCCGTTCATCGTCAGCCGCACGGCCTGCGCATAGCGGCTGCGCGCGCGTTCGAGATCCATCACGGTATCGGCCGTGAAGCGAATGCCGCCGGTGAACGCGTCGTTGCGCGCCTGCCCCTGCACGATCAGCAGCTCGTCCTCCTTGAACAGCGCCTTGTTCGCCTCGAACTGTTCGTTGAAGATCGTGATCTCGCACTGGCCCGTGCCGTCGTCGAGCAACGCGATCAACATCTTGCCGCGCTGGGTCATCTGCGTGCGCAGCGACGCGATGATGCCGGCGACGAGCTTGTCGCGCCCTTCCTTCAGGTCGCCGACCTTCTGCCGCACGAAGCGGCGCACTTCGTCGCGATACGCGTCGAACAGGTGGCCGGACAGGTAGAAACCGAGCGCGGCCTTTTCTTCCTGCAGGCGACGCTTGTCGTCCCACGCGGGTTCGTCGACGAGCGCATGCGCATGCGGCGACTCGGCGCCCATGTCGAACAGGCCGGCCTGCATCGCATTCGCTTCGGCCTGCTCGGCCGCTTCCATCGCGAGCGGCACCGACGCGATCAACTGCGCACGGTTCGGGTTCAGCGAATCGAACGCGCCGGCGCGAATCAGCGCCTCGACCGTGCGGCGGTTGACGACGCGCCGGTCGATCCGCTCGCAGAAGTCGAACAGGTCGGTGAACGCCTTTTCCTCACGCGCACGCAGGATTTCCTCGATCGCGTTCTGGCCGCTGCCCTTTACCGCGCCGAGACCGTAGCGGATCGTGCGCGAGCGCTTGCCGTCGGCTTCCGCGACCGGCTCGAACCGGTAATGCGACTGGTTGATGTCCGGCGGCAGCACGGTGAGGTTGTTCAGGACGCAGTCGTCGAACAGGATCTTCACCTTGTCGGTGTCGTCCATCGCGAGCGTCATGTTGGCCGCCATGAATTCGGCCGGATGGTGCGCCTTCAGCCACGCGGTGTAATACGCGAGCAGCGCATACGCGGCCGCGTGCGACTTGTTGAAGCCGTAGCCCGCGAACTTCTCCATCAAGTCGAAGATCTCGTCGGACTTCTCGCGCGTGAGGCCGTTCTTCGCCGCACCCTCGGCGAAGATCTCGCGGTGCTTGGCCATCTCCTCGGGCTTCTTCTTGCCCATCGCGCGACGCAGCAAGTCCGCACCGCCGAGCGAGTAGCCGCCGATGATCTGCGCCATCTGCATCACCTGCTCCTGATAGACCATGATGCCGTAGGTCTCTTTCAGGACGGGTTCGACGCGCGGATCCGGATAGTCGACCTTCTCGCGCCCGTGCTTGCGTGCGCAGAAGCTCGGGATCAGGTCCATCGGGCCCGGACGGTACAGCGACACGAGCGCGATGATGTCCTCGAAGCGGTCGGGCTGCGCATCCTTCAGCATGCCCTGCATCCCGCGGCTTTCCAGCTGGAACACCGCGACCGTGTTGGCCTTCTTCAGAATCTGGAACGAGGCCGGATCGTCGAGCGGCACCTGCGCGAGCGACCAGTCGGCCTTCGACGGATCGAGGCGGCGGATGTAGCGCTCGGCCCAGTCGAGGATCGTCAGCGTCGTGAGACCCAGAAAGTCGAACTTCACGAGGCCGACGGCTTCGACGTCGTCCTTGTCGTACTGGCTGACCACGCCGCCGTCGTCGCCCTGCGTGTACAGCGGGCAGAAATCGGTCAGCTTGCCGGGCGCGATCAGCACGCCGCCCGCGTGCATCCCGACGTTGCGCGTGAGGCCCTCGACGCGCTGTGCGAGGTCGAGCAGCTGATGGACTTCGTCCTCGTTGTCGTAGCGCTCCTGCAGTTGCGGCTCTTCCTTCATCGCGTCGGCAATCGTCACGTGCTTGCCGGGCTTGAACGGAATCAGCTTCGCGACGCCGTCGGTGAACATGTAGCCGAGGTCGAGCACGCGGCCGATGTCGCGCACGGCCGCCTTCGCGGCCATCGTGCCGAAGGTGGCGATCTGCGACACGGCGTCCGCGCCGTATTTCTCCTTCACGTACTGGATCACGCGATCGCGGCCGTGCTGGCAGAAGTCGATGTCGAAGTCGGGCATCGACACGCGTTCCGGGTTCAGGAAGCGCTCGAACAGCAGGTTGTAGCGCAGCGGATCGAGGTCGGTAATGCCGAGCGCGTACGCGACCAGCGAGCCGGCGCCCGAGCCACGGCCCGGGCCGACCGGCACGCCGTTGTTCTTCGCCCAGTTGATGAAGTCCGCGACGATCAGGAAGTAGCCGGGGAAGCCCATCTTCGTGATGGTCCCGCACTCGAATTCGAGGCGCTTGTAGTACGTGTCGCGCTGCGCGTCGCGCTCGGCTTCGACCGGATACAACTGCGCGAGGCGGGTCTCGAGCCCTTCCTTCGACAACTGGACCAGGTAGTCGTCGAGCGACATGCCGTCCGGCGTCGGAAACAGCGGCAGTTTCGGCTTGCCGAGTTCAAGCTTCAGGTTGCAGCGCTTCGCGATCTCGACCGTGTTCGCGATCGCCGACGGCAGGTCGGCGAACAGCGCGACCATGTCGTCCTGCGTGCGGAAATACTGGTCGGTCGTGAAACGCTTCTGGCGCCGCGGGTTCGCGAGGATGTCGCCTTCCGAGATGCACACGCGCGCCTCGTGCGCGGTGAAATCGTCGTCGGTCATGAACTGCGTCGGGTGCGTCGCGACGACCGGCAGCTTCAGCGACGCGGCGAGCGTCGCGGCCTGCTGGATGTACGCCTCGGCGCCCGGCTGGCCGTAACGCTGCAGCTCGATGTAGAAGCCGCCCGGGAACACCCGCGCCCAGCGCTCGGCGTGGCGGCGCGCGGCGTCTTCGTTGCCCGCGGCCAGCGCGAGCCCGATATCGCCCTGTTGCGCGCCCGACAGCGCGAGCAGCCCCTGCGCGCGCTCGCCGTCGAGCCAGCTCGCGTCGAGCTCCGCTCGGCCGCGGTACTGGTTCGTGAGCCACGCCTTCGACAGCAGCTCGCAGAGATTCAGGTAACCGACCTTGTCCTTGACCAGCAGCAGCAACCGCGACGGCTTGTCGCGGTCGTCGGGATTGGCAATCCAGACGTCGCAGCCGGCGATCGGCTTGATGCCCTTGCCGCGGGCTTCCTGGTAGAAACGGACGAGACCGAATGCGTTGCCGAGATCGGTGAGCGCGAGCGCACCCTGACCGTCCGCGGCGGCTGCCTTGACGATGTCGTCAATGCGCACGATGCCGTCGGCGATCGAGAACTCGGAGTGAACGCGAAGATGGACGAAGCGAGGATCTGACATGGGCGCTATTGTAGCCGCCTCGCCGCGCAGGCTGCCCAAAAAATGCCCGCTTTGGCCGTTCGGCCGATGCACGCGGCGACGCGTCGCGCGGTTGGCCGGTCGGCCGGGTACCGATGCCCGCGCCGTTTGCGGGATAATACGGTTTTTCGAATCAACGCCCCGGCTTCGCACCCTTTTTTGCGGGCCGCCGTGCGGCCGTTTTCCCGTCGGACCATCATGACCATCGTCAACCTCGCCGCCTACCACTTCGTCTCGCTCGACGCGAACGAGCAATGGCGCCCGCTCGTCACCGCCCGCTGCAACGAACTCGGCCTGCGCGGCACGATCCTGCTTGCGCCGGAAGGCATCAACCTGTTCATCGCCGGCACGCGCGAAGCCACCGACGCGTTCATCGCATACATCCGCCACGATCCGCTGTTCGAAGGCAAGTTCGCGACGCTGCAGTTCAAGGAAAGCCTGTCCGACTCGCAGCCGTTCCGCCGCATGCTCGTGCGCCTGAAGCGCGAGATCATCACGATGAAGAAGCCGGCGATCAAGCCGGAACTCGGCCGTGCGCCGTTCGTCGACGCCCGCACGCTGAAGGTGTGGCTCGACCGCGGTCACGACGATACGGGCCGCCCGGTCGTGATGCTCGACACGCGCAACGCGTTCGAAGTCGACGTCGGCACGTTCGACAACGCGCTCGACTACCGGATCGACAAGTTCAGCGAATTCCCGGAAGTGATCGACGCGCATCGCGCCGACCTCGAGGGCAAGACGGTCGTGTCGTTCTGCACCGGCGGCATCCGCTGCGAGAAGGCCGCGATCCACATGAAGGAAATCGGCATCGAGAACGTGTACCAGCTCGAAGGCGGGATCCTGAAGTACTTCGAGGAAGTCGGCGGCGCGCACTATCACGGCGACTGCTTCGTGTTCGACTACCGCACCGCGCTGAACCCGCAGCTCCAGCCCACCGAGAACGTCACGTGCTTCGCGTGCCGCGCGGTCGTCACACCGCAAGCGCAACAATCGCCGAGCTACGTGCCCGGCAAGTCGTGCCCGGCCTGCGCGCAGGCCGCCAGCGCCGCCGCGTAACCGCGCGTCGCACCGCGCCCCGCCGATGAACCACGGCTATCGCGGCCGCTTCGCGCCGTCGCCCACCGGCCCGCTGCACTTCGGCTCGCTGGTCGGCGCGCTCGCGAGCTGGCTCGACGCACGCGCGCACGGCGGCACCTGGCTCGTGCGCATCGAGGATCTCGACGGCCCGCGCACGGTGCCCGGCGCGGCCGACGACATCCTCGCGACGCTCGCACATTTCGGCATGACGCCCGACGAGCGGCCCGTCTGGCAGAGTACGCGCGACGCGGCCTACACGGCCGCGCTCGAGCGGCTCGTCGCGGCGGGGCTCGTGTATCCGTGCGGCTGCACGCGCAAGGAAATCGCCGATTCGCTGCGCGCCGCCCACGAACGCCACACGACGCTTGCGTATCCGGGTACCTGCCGCACCGGCCTGCACGGCAAACCCGCGCGCGCATGGCGGCTGCGCGTGCCGGACGGCGACGACGCGCTCATCGCGTTCGACGATCGCTGGCAGCGCACGCAATCGCAGAACCTCGCGACCGAAGTCGGCGATTTCGTGCTCAAACGCGCGGACGGCCAATGGGCGTATCAGCTCGCGGTCGTCGTCGACGATGCCGACGCCGGCATCACGCACGTCGTGCGCGGCGCCGACCTGCTCGATTCGACCGCGCGCCAGATCCATCTGCAGCGCTGCGTCGGCGTGCCGACTCCCGCGTACCTGCACGTGCCGGTCGTCGTCGACGCCAACGGCGAAAAGCTCAGCAAGCAGACCGGCGCGACGGCGCTCCAACGCAACGATCCGCTGCCGGCGCTGCGGGCCGCGGCCGCGCATCTCGGACTGTCGAACGATGGCGAACTGCCGGGCGATACGATCGACGCGTTCTACGCGGCCGCCACCGATGCGTGGGCGCGTCGCTTCGGGCCGCGCGCCGGTTGAAGCGCCGACAGGACACCGGCCCATGCCGACGAGTTCCTGCATCCGTCGGCGGCGAATCGGATCGCATGAAAGCGTGACAGAAGGCTGAGCACCACGTCCGCTACGGCACCGTATCGAAATATCCGCCCCCGCGCGGCACGCAATCGCCCGCGCACGCACGCCCCGTCCCGATCGCGTCGCCCAATGAAAAACGGGCACATGCCCGTCGCATGTGCCCGCCTGTCCGGCAGCGCTCACGCGCCGCCCTGCCGCTTCGCCCAGCTTACGCCGACGGCTTGCGCGGCATTCCGAACCCGCCGAGCAGCGCGGCGACCTGACGCTTCGGCCCTTTCTTCTCGGGCTGCTGCGCGGCCTGCGTGTCGTCCGGCTGCTTCGCCGGCGCCGACGGCTCGTACGGTTTCAGGAAGAAATCGTCGACCGGCGCTTCGTGCCGGCGATGATGGCCACCACGCTCGGAACTGCCCGACCGGCGACCTGCTGCACCGCGATGCTCGTCGCGCTCGCGCCGGCCGCCCCGTTCGCCACCGCGCTCGCTGCTGCGCTCACCGCCGCGCTCGTCGTGACGCTGGCGCGCCGGCTTGTCGAGCTTGAGCGTCTGCACTTCGAGCGGACGCTTGATCAGCTTCTCGATATCGGCGAGTTGCTTGCGCTCGTTCGGGCTGCACAGCGACAGCGCGTCGCCCGTCGCCCCCGCACGACCGGTACGGCCGATCCGGTGCACGTAGTCTTCGGCGCTGAACGGCAGGTCGAAATTGATCACGGCCGGCAGTTCGGCGATGTCGAGACCGCGCGCGGCCACGTCGGTCGCGACCAGCGCCTCGATTTCGCCGCGCTTGAACGCGTCGAGCGCCTGCATCCGCTCGATCTGCGTCTTGTCGCCGTGAATCGCCGACGCGACCACGCCGTCGCGCTCGAGGTTGCGCGCGAGGCGGCTCGCGCCGATCTTGCTGTTGCAGAACACGATCACCTGCTTGAGGCCGCGATCGCGCAGCAATTGCACGACGGCCGCCTGCTTGTCGCCTTCGGCGACGTCGTAGACGATCTGCGTGACGTTCGCGTTCGTCGAATTGCTGCGCGCGACTTCGATCGTCTGCGGGTTGCGCAGGTAGGTCGATGCGAGCTTCTTGATTTCGCCCGAGAACGTGGCCGAGAACAGCAGCGTCTGACGCTCCTTCGGCAGCAGGTTCAGGATGCGCTGCAGATCGGGCAGGAAGCCCATGTCGAGCATCCGGTCGGCTTCGTCGAGCACGAGGATTTGCACCTGGCCGAGGTTCGCCGTCTTTTGCTGCACGTGGTCGAGCAGGCGGCCCGGCGTCGCGATCAGGATCTCGACGCCGCGGCGCAGTTCGGCCGATTGCGGGTTCATGTCGACGCCGCCGAACACCACCGCGCTGCGCAGCGGCGTGTGCTTCGCATACGCGTGCACGTTCGCGGCAACCTGGTCGGCGAGTTCACGCGTCGGCGTGAGGATCAGCGCCCGCACGGGGTGGCGCGCCGGGGACGCGCTCGTATTGGCTTGCGGCAGCAGACGCTGGATGATCGGCAGCGAGAAGCTCGCGGTCTTGCCGGTGCCCGTTTGCGCGGCGCCCATGACGTCGCGGCCGGCGAGCACGACCGGAATGGCCTGAGCCTGAATCGGCGTCGGCGTCGTATAGCCCTGCTCCGCAATGGCTTTCAGGATATCGGCGGCAAGGCCGAATTGGTCGAAGGTTGCGTCGACGGGCTTGGCGACAGAATCGGACATGGTGGCGTTTCGCTCAAAAGGCGCGGCGGGGACATCGTGCGTCAGGCCGGCCGGGCCTGCGCTCATCACAATTCGGAAATAGACGGAGCCGCGGCGCGCCGCGCGGCGCCGCTCTGGTGCTTGGGACCGGTTCGATGCGAACGCCGGACGCCAGGCCGTGCGGACTCCGTTCGGCGCGAATGCCGGCGGAAAGGGCCGTATTGTAGCACCGTGCGGGCGTCTGTCCGTGACAACGCCGCGAACGGCCGCGACCGCGGTTCGCGGGGCGTGCCTGTCCGCCCCGCGCGACCGGGCGATTGGCCGAACGGACTATCCGTATCGGCCAGTGAACCATATTAGGGGCTCGATCCTGAAATCCCACACCGGCATGCCCGCCCGTCAACCCGACGGCAGGTCACGCAGGCGAATATGCGCTGCGCGCGCGTCCACCGCTCAGCCCTTCTTCTTTTTCTTCTCGACCTGCACGCAGTCGCCCAGCAGCGGCGGCGACTGCGGGTCGGCGATCTCGTCGCGCAGCGTCGCTTCCTTGCCCTTCGTCCACCAGGTATAGCGGCCGGCCTGGTAGCGTGCGCCCGACGCCGACACCGTATCGACGAACAGCATTTGCTTGCCGTCCACCGGCACGAGCGCGAAGCTCTGGCCGTTGCCCGCGAGCCAATACGACACGCGCACCGGCTGTTTGTGGTTCGCGCACTGATAGATGGTTTGCTGGCGCGCGTCGGCGTCGATCTCCTCGACGGTCAGTTGCGCGGCATGCGCGACCGAAACGGCGGTGCCGGCGAGCGCAAGCGCGGCGAGGGTTGGGCGAATCATGCAGGTCCTCTCACGAGACGGTGGAAACGCGCCCGTGCGGGACGCGCGGTTATTGTTTGCAGGATCGGCGGGAAATCGCGCCGATCGCCAGAATCAGGGATCGATCACGTCCGCGCACGCATCGGTCGGCGCTGCGGCGAGATGGCCGACGAGCGGCACGATCTTGAGTCCGGCCGACGCCACCCGGCACGGCGCGGCCGCGACGCCGCAGCCGGCGAGACTCGCGACGAGCGCCAGCGCGGCGCCCAGCTTTCCGATACGCAACCATCGCGACGCCATCGTCCTCTCCTCGTTCCGTCAGCGCGCCGACACGGGCCGAACGGCCGCGGCAGCGCGCTTCGCGCGTTCGCGGGCTTCGTCGACGGTCGCGCCGGTCGCCAGCGCGACGCCCATGCGCCGCTTCGCGAAACTTTCCGGCTTGCCGAACAGGCGCAGGTCCGCGCCCGGCACCGCGAGCGCGTCGCGCACGCCTTCGAACGCGATCCCGCGCTCGTCGAGCCCGCCGTAGATCACCGCCGACGCGGCCGGCGTGCCGAGCGCCGGATCGACCGGCAGGCCGAGAATCGCCCGCGCGTGCAGCTCGAATTCCGACTGGCGCTGCGAGGCGAGCGTGACGAGGCCCGTATCGTGCGGCCGCGGGCTCACCTCGGAGAACCATACGTCGTCGCCGCGCACGAACAGCTCGACGCCGAACAGCCCGCGCCCGCCGAGCGCCTCGGTCACCTTGTGCGCGATCTCGCGCGACTTCTCGAGCGCCGCCGCGCTCATCGGCTGCGGCTGCCACGATTCGACATAGTCGCCCGCCACCTGCACGTGGCCGACCGGTTCGCAGAAATAGGTGCGCGTGTCGAGCGTCGCGGGGTCGATCGCGCGCACGGTCAGCTGCGTGATCTCGTAGTCGAAATCGACGAAGCCCTCGACGATCACGCGGCCGTGGTTCACGCGCCCGCCCGCCATCGCGTAGTCCCACGCGGGCTTCACGTCGGCATCGGTCTTCACGACCGACTGCCCCTTGCCCGACGACGACATCACGGGCTTCACGACGCACGGCATGCCGATCTTCGCGACGGCCGCGCCGAAGGCCTCGAACGAATCCGCGAACGCATACGGGGAAGTCGGCAGGCCGAGCGCCTCGGCCGCGAGCCGGCGGATCCCTTCGCGATTCATCGTGAGCTGCGTCGCGCGCGCGGTCGGGATCACCTCGGCGAGGCCGGCCGCCTCGATCGCCGCGAGCGCGTCGGTGGCGATCGCCTCGATTTCGGGGACGATCAGGTGCGGCCGTTCGGCTTCGACGATGGCCCGCAGCGCGGCCGGGTCCGTCATGTCGATCACGTGCGCGCGATGCGCGACCTGGTGGCCCGGCGCGTCCCGATAGCGGTCGACCGCGACGACTTCGACGCCGAGACGCTGCAACGCGATGATGACTTCCTTGCCGAGTTCGCCGGCGCCGAGCAGCATGACGCGCGTGGCCGAGGGTGAAAGCGGCGTACCGAGCCGCTGACCGATCTGCATGTGATTTCCCGCTGGTTCTGTTGGAGGACGAAAACGGCTTCGATGTTAACACGGGCATCCGGGCCGGTTCGGGCGGTTTGGCCGCGCCGGCGCCCGGTCGCGCGAGGCCCGCGGGCGGGCCGCGAACGTTTTCGCGCGCGAAGTGTCGGCTCGCCTGCCGCGGGGCGGGTGCGTTACTCTTACGCCTTGATCAGAATCCGAAGAGGAACGAGGCTCATGTCCCACCTGTCCGCGGCCGCACGCGCACGCACCGGCCTGCTTCGCCCGTTGCGCGCGCCGCTCTGCGCGTTGACGCTTGCCACGCTTCTCGCCGCCTGTGCGATGCCGACCCATCCCGATTCCGCCGCCCCCGCGCCCGATCCGTACAATCCGGCCGCCGTCCAGTTGCTCGACGACACGAGCTGGGAGCTCACCAGTTGGGTGAACGCCGACGGCACGCCACGCGCGATCCCGCACGGCGACAACGGCGAGCCGATCAAGCTCGCGCTGTCGACCGACTCGGGCATCCGCCGCGCGAGCGGGTTCTCGGGCTGCAACCGCTACATGGGCACCTACGCGATCAAGAACGGCCTGCTGAGCTTCGGCCCGCTCGCCGGCACGCGAATGGCCTGCCCGAACACGCTCGGCGGCCAGCTCGAATCCGCGTACCTCGACGCGCTCGCCCACATCGAGAAAACCGGCGTGCAGATGCGCGCGCCACAGCAATTGCAGATCGTGACCCAAGCCGGCGCAACGCTGACGTTCACGCAGCGGAGCCCCTGATGTCCGGCGCGCGCGAAGGCCGACCGACCGCCTTCGTGTGGCGCGCCACGCGCATGTGCCATCCACGTGCGTCGCGCGGCGTGAACCGGAATCACGCCGCGTTAGAGTCTTGTTCGCCGGCCGGTTAAACTCGGCGGGTCGCGCCCCGCGCGCCCCTCCCCACTCCTGTTTCAAAGCATGCACACGGTTGTCTTCGGCTGGTTCGGCATCTCCGCCGTCTGGTTTCTCCTTCTCTTCTGGCGTCTCGTGCAGGCGATGCTGCCCGGCGGCGGCGGGCTCGCCGGCCGCGGCTCGATCCGCCTGTGGCTCGGCTTCGCGGCGGTGTTCGTCGCAAGCTGCACGCTGACGAGCCCGCTATCGGGCCCCGACACCAACGCGCTCGGCCATGCGTGCTCGGCAGGCTTCGCCCACGTGCTCGGCCCGATCGGCACGCCGATCGCGATGGTCGTGCTGTTCTTCGCCGGCTTGCCGTGGCTGACCGGCATCGGCTGGCGGCAGTTCGCCGCGTGGGTCGACACGTCGTTCGGCGTCAAGCTGTCGCGCGACGGCGGCGACGACGACGCGCGCGGGATCGCCGACCTGCCGCGCAGCGCGCTGCATCGCGACGACGACGTCGTGCAGCCGACCACCGCGCACACCGTCAACTCGATGGCGCCGCGCCAGAACGGCCGGTATTCGCGCCCGACGGTGTGGAAACCCGATCCGCAGGCGCGACCGAAGCCGCGCAGCAAGACGCCGCCCCGCCCGCTCGTGGAGCCCGTCGCGCCGTCGGGCTGGCTGAAACCGACCGCCCCGCCGCCCGCGCCGATCCCGGCCAGTGCGATGCCGCCGCCGACTACCGGCAGCACCGCCAGCCTCGCGCGCGCCGCGGCGAACGCGCAAGTGCCGCGCCCCGCGCCCGCCCCGCTTCCGGTCGGATTCGAACCCGTCCGGCCGCGTCCGACCGCCGCGCGACCGGCCACAGCCGCGCTGACGCAGACGGCGCCGCGCGCGACGGTCACGCCGCGCCCGGCCGGTACGCCGCCGCAGCGTCCGCCGGTGCGGCCGGGCGCGGGCACGGCGGCAGCCGGCCCGTCGGACGCGGCACGACGCCGCCCGGCGCCGCCCGCGCCGGCGCGCGCACCGCTCTATGCATGGAACGAGAAGCCGGCCGCGCCGATCACGCCGGCGCCGAGCGTTCACGACACGCTGCGTTCGATCGAGGCCAGCACCGCGCAATGGGCATCGCTGGGCGGCGCGCAATCGGCCGATGCAACGCGCGCGGCGACCGCTGCCGCCGCCGTAGCCGGCGTCGCCGCGACGGCAGGCAGCGTGGCCGCGCCGGCATCCGCGGCCGCGTCGAACGCGTTCGTCCCCGCGGCGCAGGACATCGCAGCCCAGGACGCCGATGTCCCGGCCGCACGCGATGCCGCGCCTGCTCGCGACGACGGCGCGCCGATCGTGCTCGACGCCTTCATGCCTGCGCAATCCGGTATCGCGCAGGCCCCGCGTGTCGATTCGCCCACCCGGGCGCTCGACGACGCCGCACCGTCCACGCGGCCGGATACCGGCATCGACGATCGCGCGTTCGCGCATCGCGCCGACGACGACATCCGTCGCGTGGACGATGCGGTTGCTGCGCCGTCGTTCGACGTCGCACCTTGGGACGACGTCGTCAGCCCGCCGATTTCCGCGCTCGACGTGTCGACCGAAAACCCGATGGCCGATGCGCCCGTGCACGCCACGGGATCGGAGTCCGCTCATTCGGCGTTCGCGCAAGCAGGCAATGCAGCGGTTCGCGACCTCGGTGCCGGCAAGCCGACCGCGTCCGTCGATGTCGACGACGAGGACGACGCACGACCGGCGCCTGCAATCGATCGTGCGGCACCGGTCCACTTGCATCGAGGGGCTACCGATGCGCACGCCGACGTGAAGCCGTCGGCCGACAGCATCGTTTCGTTCGCTGCCCTGCCCGCTTCGTCGATTGCGGCAACGTCCGCACCGGCCGTATCGCATCCCGCACCGGACGCTGCCAAGCCGGTCGAGGCGGAACCTGCCGCGTCGTTGCCGGCTGTCGCTCCACGCGCGACGCCCGCCGCGACGTATTGGACACCTTCGACGGTACAGCCCGCCGCGGCCCCGTCGGCCGTCTCCGCCCAATTGCCGAAATCACCGGCGGCTCAGCCGTTTGCCGCGACATCGACGGCTTCGACCGCCGCTGCGTCGCCGCTGACCGGCACGGCTGACGGTTCGACTGCACACGCGTCCGCACCCGCCTCCACGTCGAGCATCGCGCCTGTCGACGCCGCAGTTTCGTCGGTCGGCGTAACCGGTACGGCGTCCGCGTCGCCGTCGCAACCGGCCGCGTCGGCACCACCCGCTACTTCCGCCGCGTCGGCGTCGCCGGCCGGTGTGACGGACCTGCCCTACGGTTCGCTTTCCCGCGCTTCGACGCCCGCATCGACCGATGCGCCCGCCGTGACGCCATCGGCGACCGGCGCATCGGGTTCGCCGTTCGGTTCGACTGCGCAGGCGCCAACAACGCCGGCGCCCGTCACCGCGACACCCGCGACTTTCGCGTCCGCGCCCGTCGCCGCACCGTCTTCCGCGCCGGCATCGACGCTTCCGGTCGACACGGCAACCCCGTCGACCGGTACCACGACTTTCGCGACATCGGGCTCATCGGGCTCATCGGGCTCATCGGGCTCATCGAGCGCAGTCGCTCCGCAGCCGGCAAGTGGCCTGCCCGCGTCGCCCACCGCGTCCGCACCGGCGTCGCCGTCCTTCAGCACGATCGCGTCGACGACCACGGCCGCCGCCACGCCGATCCACTCGATCGCGGGCTCGCCTGCCGCGGCCACCGGGTCGCCGACGTCGATAGGTGCGACCGCTGCGACGCAGGCTCCGTCGATCGCGTTCGTCCCCGCCGCAGTCGCAGCCCAGACGTTGACGACACAGCCCGCCCCGGCCGCGTCGTCGGCGAGCTGGTCGATGTCGCATGACGCGGGCGCAACGCCGAGCGCGACACCGCAAGCGGCGCCCATCCCCGCTGCGAACCTCTCGCCCACGCCGGCAGCCGCGGTTTGCGCGCCGACCTTGCCCGCTACCCCGTCGATCGGCGCACCGGCCACCGAAGCCGCCGAAGCCATCGACGCAGCCGAACCGGCCCCGGTCGCCCCCGCCCGCCCGCCGCACCCGAACGCGTTCGAATTCCACGCACCCGCGTCGTTCAGCGTCGAACTGCCGACGCTCGACCTGCTCGAGCCCGCATCCGACGACGTCGAAACGATCACCGAGGAACACCTCGCGCAAACCGCGCAGGTGATCGAACAGCGGCTGCAGGAATTCAAGGTGCCGGTGACGGTGGTCGGCGCATCGGCCGGCCCCGTGATCACGCGCTTCGAGATCGAACCCGCGCTCGGCGTGCGCGGCAGCCAGATCGTCGGCCTGATGAAGGACCTGTCGCGCGGCCTCGGCCTCACGTCGATCCGCGTCGTCGAGACGATCCCCGGCAAGACCTGCATGGGCCTCGAACTGCCGAACGCGAAGCGCCAGATGATCCGACTGTCGGAGATCCTCGAATCGCGCCCGTACCAGCATTCGCCGTCGCAACTGACGATCGCGATGGGCAAGGACATCACCGGCCACCCGGTCGTCACCGATCTCGCGAAGGCCCCGCACATGCTCGTGGCGGGCACGACGGGTTCGGGCAAGTCGGTCGCGATCAACGCGATGATCCTGTCGCTGCTGTACAAGGCGACGCCGGAAGACGTGCGGCTCATCATGATCGACCCGAAGATGCTGGAGCTGTCGGTCTACGAAGGCATCCCGCACCTGCTCGCGCCGGTCGTCACCGACATGAAGCTCGCGGCGAACGCGCTCAACTGGTGCGTCGGCGAAATGGAGAAGCGTTACCGGCTGATGTCGGCCGTCGGTGTGCGCAACCTCGCGGGCTTCAACCAGAAGATCCGCGACGCGGAAGCGAAGGAAAAGAAGATCGGCAACCCGTTCTCGCTGACGCCCGACGACCCGGAGCCGCTGTCGAAGCTGCCGCTGATCGTCGTCGTGATCGACGAGCTGGCCGACCTGATGATGGTCGCCGGCAAGAAGATCGAGGAGCTGATCGCCCGCCTCGCGCAGAAGGCGCGCGCGGCCGGCATCCACCTGATCCTCGCGACCCAGCGGCCGTCGGTCGACGTGATCACCGGCCTCATCAAGGCGAACATTCCGACGCGCGTCGCGTTCCAGGTGTCGTCGAAGATCGATTCGCGCACGATCCTCGACCAGATGGGCGCGGAGTCGCTGCTCGGGATGGGCGACATGCTGTTCCTGCCGCCGGGCACCGGTTATCCGCAGCGCGTGCACGGCGCGTTCGTCGCCGACGAGGAAGTGCACCGGATCGTCGAGTATCTGAAGCAGTTCGGCGAGCCGCAATACGAGGAAGGGATTCTCGACGGCCCGGCCACCGACGGCGCGACGCAGGACCTGTTCGGCGATACGCCGGACGCGGAAGCCGATCCGCTGTACGACGAAGCCGTCGCGTTCGTCGTGCGCACGCGGCGCGCGTCGATCTCGTCGGTGCAGCGTCAGTTGCGCATCGGCTACAACCGTGCGGCGCGCCTCGTCGAGCAGATGGAAGCGGCCGGCCTCGTGTCGGCGATGGGCATCAACGGCAGCCGCGAGGTACTCGTGCCGGCCGCGGCCGACTGAGGCCGGCGGCCCGCCGGCCGCGATTCATCGAGACGGGCGCGCCGCGCAACCGGCCGCCCGCAAAAAAAGGCGCTGCCTCAGCAGCGCCTTTCTCGTTTACTGCACCGGCACCAGCTTGAAATCGACCGGCTTGCCGACCGCGACCTTCTGCGGATTCGCGCCGAGCTGCCCCGTTTCGACGTCGCGACTGAACACGTAGAACGTGTCGCTGTCCTGGTTGCCGACGATCAGCCACTTGCCGGTCGGATCGATCAGGAACTCGCGCGGCGTCTTGCCGAGGCTCGACTGGCGGCCGACGTACTTCAGCCGGCCGTCCGCCTTGTTCACCGCGTAGATCACGAGGTCGTTCGCGTCGCCGCGGTTGCTCACGTACAGGAAGCGCCCGTCCGGCGACAGGTGGATCGCGCCGCCGCCGACCTTGCCCTTGAAGCCCGGGGCCGTCATCGGCACCGTCTCGACCGGCGTCAGCTTGCCGTCGTGATAGCCGAACACCTCGACCGACGCGTTGAGCTCGCTCGTCACGTACGCGAAGCGGCCGTCGGCGCCGAACACCATGTGACGCGGGCCCGAGCCGGCCTTCACCGGCGTGTAGCGCGTGTCGGTCGGGCTGATCAGCCCGCGGCTGCCGTCCACCGTGTAGCGGTAGCCGTAGATCTTGTCCGCGCCGAGATCCTGCACGAACAGGTAGCGGCCGTCCGGCGAAAATACCGTCGAATGCACGTGCGCGCCGTCCTGGCGGCCCTTCACGGGCCCCGTGCCTTCGTGATGGACCGTCAGTACGGCCGGGCCGACGGCGGCGTTGTCGCGGATCGGGAACACCGCGAAGCTGCCGCCCGGATCGGCCGCAACCGAGTAGTTGGCGGTGACGAGGTACTTGCCGTCCGGCGACAGCGCGAGATAGCAAGGATCGTTCCCTTCCGACGATACGCGGTCGATGAACGTGAGCGCGCCCGTCTTCGCGTCGAAGCCGAACGCGCTGATGCCGCCGCGCTGCGTCGCCGGTCCGTTGTCGCCGGGCAGTTCGTTGACCGCGTATACGGTGCGACCATCGCGGCTCGGCAACAGATACGACGGATTCTCGGTCTTCGCCGACGACACCGGCGCGACGCTGCCCGTTTTCGTATCGAAGCGGTAAACGTAGATCCCGTCGCTGCCGCCGCCCGTATAGGTGCCGACGAGCAGGTTGTAGACGCCGTCGGCCGGGGCGGACGATTGCTGCGCGAATGCGTGGGTCGCGGACAGGGAAAGCACGATCGCGAAACCTTTCATCCAGTGAGCGAACCTAAGCGGGAACCCTCGTGTCGAAGCGCGTGCGTCACGCTCGCGTAAACGGTTGGGCATTGAATCCTCCTTGCATCGAGTCGCTTCAAGTGTTGAGATAGGACGAAACGCCGGCCGTTCATGCGCTCCGCCGCCCGGCCGAGTATACGGGGCGCGGCGCCCGGGCGTGAAGTCCGGGCCGCCGGCGTCCGCATTGTGAACTCGAATACCCAAGGATCGCCTGCCCATGCCCGCCCTGATCGAAGACTACGCCCTCGTCGGCGACGGCCACACGGCCGCGCTGATCGCAAAAGACGGCTCCGTCGACTGGCTGTGCTGGCCCCGCTTCGATTCGGGCGCCTGCTTCGCGGCGCTGCTCGGCACGCCCGAGCACGGCCGCTGGCTGCTTGCTCCGGCCGCCGACGCCGCGATCACGCACACGACCCGCCGCTATCGCGGTGACACGCTGATTCTCGAAACCGATTACGAAAGCGCCGACGGCGCCGTCACCGTGATCGATTTCATGCCGCCCGGCAACGGCTGGTCCGAACTGGTGCGGATCGTCGTCGGCCGCCACGGCACGATGAAGATGCGCATGGAGCTCGTGTTGCGCTTCGACTACGGTTTCTCGATTCCGTGGGTCACGCAACTGACCCGCGAGGACGGCATGAAGGCCATCGCCGGCCCCGATACCGTCGTGCTGCGCACGCCGGTGCCGCTCACCGGCAAGAATCTCCATACGCTCGCGGAATTCACGGTGAGCGCCGACGAGCGCGTGCCGTTCTCGCTCGGCTACGCGGCGTCGCACATGCGGCTGCCGCCGGCGCGCGACCCGCTGTCGATGCTCGCGCGCACCGAGAACTACTGGCTCGAATGGTCGGGCCGCTGCCAGGTGCAGGGCCGCTACGCGGCCGCCGTGCGCCGCTCGCTGATCACACTGAAGGCGCTCGCGTACGAACCGACCGGCGGCATCGTCGCCGCGCCGACCACGTCGCTGCCCGAAAAGATCGGCGGCAACCGCAACTGGGACTACCGCTACTGCTGGCTGCGCGACGCGACGATCACGCTGCTCGCGCTGATGCGCGGCGGCTACTACGACGAGGCGCGCGCATGGCGCACGTGGCTCGGCCGCGTGATGGCCGGCTCGCCCGAGCAGATCCAGATCATGTACGGGATCGCCGGCGAGCGCCGGCTGCCGGAAATGGAGCTCGACTGGCTGCCCGGCTACCAGGATTCGAAGCCGGTGCGCGTCGGCAACGGCGCCGCGAACCAGCTCCAGCTCGACGTGTTCGGCGAGGTGATGGCCGCGCTGCACCTCGCGCGCGTGGGCGGCCTGCAGGCCGACGACACGGTCTGGTCCGTGCAGTGCGCGCTGCTCGACCATCTCGAGAAGATCTGGCAGGAGCCCGACGAAGGCATCTGGGAAACGCGCGGCGGCCGCCGCCATTTCACGTTCTCGAAGGTGATGGCGTGGGTCGCGTTCGACCGCGCGATCAAGTCGGCGGAAATGTTCCGGCTGCCCGGCTCGCTCGACCGCTGGCGCGCGCTGCGCGAGCGGATCCATGCGGACGTCTGCGCCAACGCGTGGCACGAAGGCAAGCAGGCGTTCGCGCAGAGCTACGGCAGCGACGAGCTCGACGCGAGCGTGCTGCTGCTGCCGCAGCTCGGCTTCCTGCCGCCGGAAGATCCGCGCATCGTCGGCACGGTCGACGCGATCGAGCGGGAATTGCTGCACGACGGGCTCGTGATGCGCTACCGCACGACCGAATACGACGACGGCCTGCCGCCGGGCGAAGGCACGTTTCTCGCGTGCAGCTTCTGGCTGGTCGACAGCTATGCGCTGCTCGGCCGGATCGACGACGCGCATCGGCTCTTCAGCCGCCTGCTCGCGCTGTCGAACGACCTGGGGCTGCTCGCGGAGGAGTACGACCCGGTGGCCGGGCGGCTCGTCGGCAACTTCCCGCAGGCGTTCTCGCACGTGGCGCTCGTGCATACCGCGATGAACCTGATGCACCATGAAGACGCGATGGCGCGCGCGGCCGGCCAGCCCGCGCCGGCCGTCGCGACCGGCCGCTGAGCGGCGCGGCGCGCGCCGTTGTTCATGGATCGTCAAATCGCAAAAATTTGATGAAAAAACCGGGAAATGTTGCATTGCACAACCGATCGTTGTCCGATATGATCGACGAGATTGTCCGGCTGCAATGCAACATGGCCGGCCGCTGACCCACACGGCACGCCGCGACGCCCCACGCCGCCCTCGCGCACCGTCCCCCCACGCGGGAGTAGCCTGCATGCTTTACCAACTGCACGAATTCCAGCGGGCAATGCTGAGCCCGCTCACGGCCTGGGCCCAGGCCGCCTCGAAGTCGTTCGCGAATCCGTCCAGCCCGTTCTCGCTGATCCCCGGCGCGCCGCGGATGGCGGCCGCCTATGAGTTGATGTATCGGCTCGGCAAGGATTACGAAAAGCCGGAATTCAACATCCATCAGATCGTCAAGGACGGCCACAACATTCCGATCGTCGAGCAGACGATCATCGAGAAGCCGTTCTGCCGGCTGCTGCGCTTCAAGCGCTATTCGGACGACGCCGACGCCGTCACGCAACTGAAGGACGAGCCGGTCGTGCTCGTCTGCGCGCCGCTGTCGGGCCACCACTCGACGCTGCTGCGCGACACGGTGCGCACGCTGCTGCAGGATCACAAGGTCTACATCACCGACTGGATCGACGCGCGGATGGTGCCGGTCGAGACCGGCCCGTTCCACCTGCACGACTACATCGCGTACATCCAGGAATTCATCCGTCACATCGGCGCGCGCAACCTGCACGTGATCTCGGTATGCCAGCCGACGGTGCCGGTGCTCGCGGCGATTTCGCTGATGGCGAGCCGCGGCGAGGACACGCCGCTCACGATGACGATGATGGGCGGCCCGATCGACGCGCGCCGCAGCCCGACTTCCGTGAATTCGCTCGCGACGCAGCACTCGACCGCGTGGTTCGAGAACAACGTGATCCACACGGTGCCGGCGAACTATCCGGGCGAAGGCCGCCAGGTGTATCCGGGCTTCCTGCAGCACACGGGCTTCGTCGCGATGAACCCGGAGCGGCACGCGCAATCGCACTGGGATTTCTACCAGAGCCTGCTGCGCGGCGACGAGGACGACGCCGAAGCGCACCGCCGCTTCTACGACGAGTACAACGCGGTGCTCGACATGGCCGCCGAGTATTACCTCGAGACGATCCGCGTCGTGTTCCAGGAATTCCGGCTCGCGGAAGGCACGTGGGACGTCGAAGGCGAGCGCGTGCGGCCGCAGGACATCAAGCACACCGCGCTGATGACGATCGAGGGCGAACTCGACGACATCTCGGGCAGCGGCCAGACGCACGTCGCGCACGAGCTGTGCACCGGCATCCCGCAAGACGATCGCCGCAGCCTGACCGCCGAGAAGTGCGGCCACTACGGGATCTTCTCGGGCCGCCGCTGGCGCACGATCATCTACCCGCAACTGCGCGACTTCATCCGCGAGCATGCGCCGGAACCGAAGCACGGCGCGACGAAGCTGCCCGCCGACGCCCAGGATGCGACCACGATCGGCGCCGTGCCGGCCGCCAAGCCGCAGCCGGAAACGACAGCGCGCGTCACTGCCGCGAAACGCGCGCGCGCGAAAACGCCGGCCGTGACGGTCGCGCCCGCCAAAACGCCCGCTGCGAAAGCCGCGCCCGCTGCGAAACGCGCGGCAGGCGGTTCGCGCGCAAAAACCGTGCGGGCCCGCAAGGCCGCCTGACGCGCCGCGTTCCGACGCAAAAACGCCGCCGTTCTTGCGTACGGCGGCGTTTTTTTATGCGGTGGCCGCGAGCGGGCGGCTCATCGGCTCGTCCGTTCGTCGCGTCAGCGCCGCAGCAGATACGCGAGCAGCACCTCGGTGCTCATCCGGACCATCTCCGCGCGCTCGTCGGTGTCGGTGAAGTCGCGGCCGAGCGTCGCCGCGAGCGTGAAGCGGTTCGAGACGATGTAATAGCCGAGCCCCGACAGCGTCACGTAGAAGCGCAGCGGATCGACGTCGCCGCGGAACAGCCCGGCCTTCTGGCCGCGCATCAGCACGTTGCCGAGCTTCGCGACGATCGGCGACATCATCTCGCGGATCCGCGTCGACTTGTGCAGATAGCGCGCTTCGTGCAGGTTCTCGTTGTTGATGAGCCTGAGCAGCTCCGGATGGTCGCGGTAGTAGTCCCAAACGAAATGCGCGAGCCGCGTGACGGCCTCGACCGGCGCGACGCCGTCGAGATCCAGCACGCGCTCGGCCTCCGTCAGCGCGGAGAACGCGTGTTCGAGCACCGCCGTGAAGAGTTGTTCCTTGCTGCCGAAGTAGTAATAGAGCATGCGCTCGTTCGTTTCGGCCCGGCGCGCGATCTGATCGACGCGCGCGCCGAACAGCCCTCCATTCGCGAACTCTTCGGCTGCCGCCATCAGGATGCGGCGGCGCGTACCTTCAGGATCTCTTTTGATTTTTGGCTGATTCATGGTGGCGTTTTGCTACGTGAGCCGCTTGATCCGGACCGGCACCCCCACCGCCTCGGCGCCGGCCGCCCTGGAACGGGCGCCCCGCGGGCGGCCGCCCTCCTGCTGAGCCCCTGCAAAAAAGCGGTTCGATTATGCGCATAGACGGCGTCCAGCGCAATGCGGGAAATCGGCGATAATCGAGCTTTGGCAAACCTTTCCGGCCGCGCCCGACGCGGCCGAGAGCCATTCGGCGCCGTTGCGCCCGTTGTCACCGTGACCGACTCCAAAACACTCGCGGATCGCATCGAAGATCTGCTTCCCCAGACGCAATGCACGAAGTGCGGCTATAACGGCTGCCGTCCGTACGCCGAGGCGATCGCCGCCGGCGACGCGAACTACAACCAGTGCCCACCCGGCGGCGCCGAAGGCATCGCGCGTCTCGCGAACCTGCTCGGCAAGCCGGTGATTCCGCTGAATCCCGTCAACGGCAGCGAACATCCGCGCGCGATCGCGTTCATCGACGAAAACCTGTGCATCGGCTGCACGCTGTGCATGCAGGCGTGTCCGGTCGATGCGATCGTCGGCGCACCGAAGCAGATGCACACGATCGTCGCGTCGCTGTGCACGGGCTGCGACCTGTGCGTGCCGCCGTGCCCGGTCGACTGCATCGCGATGCTGCCGGTGACCGGCGATCGCACGGGCTGGGATGCGTGGTCGCAGGAACAGGCCGACGCCGCACGCGAACGCCACGACCTGCGGCTCGCGCGTCAGCGCCGCGAGCGCGAGGCTGCCGAAGCGCGCGCCGCCGCCCGCCGCGCGGCCAGTGCGGCAAAGCCGGCCGCAGGCCCCGCTGCGGCGCAGCCGGATGCGCCGGCCGCCGACGACGCCGAAGCGAAGAAACGCGCGATCATCGCCGCCGCGCTCGAACGCGCACGCAAGAAGAAGGAAGAACTGTCCGGGCAAGGCGCCGGGCCGAAGAACACCGAAGGCGTGAGCGCGGCCGTCCAGGCGCAGATCGACGCGGCCGAGGCCCGCCGCAAGCGACTCGCCGAGCAGCAGGCGCAGCGCGACGCCGAAGCGGCATCGGGCGGCCACGACCACGACAACGACACAGATGGCGACGATCCGGACGGCCCGTCCGCGCCGCCCGACCAGAACGCTCCATGAACGCCAGCAAACGACGCGCGATCTACGAAACGCTGCAGAGCCTCAATCCGCATCCGACCACCGAACTCGAATACTCGACGCCGTTCGAACTGCTGATCGCCGTGATGCTGTCCGCGCAGGCGACCGACGTGTCGGTCAACAAGGCGATGCGGAAAATGTTTCCGGTCGCGAATACCCCGCGACAAATCGTCGCGCTTGGCGAGGAAGGCGTCACCGAATACATCAAGACGATCGGCCTCTATCGCACCAAGGCGAAGAACGTGGTCGCGACGTGCCGGATCCTGCTCGAGCGCTACGGCGGCGAGGTGCCGGCCGATCGCGAAGCGCTCGAAGGCCTGCCGGGCGTCGGCCGCAAGACCGCGAACGTCGTGCTGAACACCGCGTTCGGCCAGCCGACGATCGCGGTCGACACGCATATCTTCCGCGTCGCGAATCGCACCGGGCTCGCGCCGGGCAAGGACGTGCGGGCCGTCGAGGCCGCGCTCGAAAAGTTCACGCCGAAGGAATTCCTGCAGGACGCGCATCACTGGCTGATCCTGCACGGGCGCTACGTGTGCAAGGCGCGGCGGCCCGAATGCTGGCACTGCGCGATCGAACCGCTGTGCGAGTTCCGGCCGAAGACGCCGCCGCCCGACGAATAAGCGCCGCGCCGCATGGGCGAGCGCCGCACGCGCCGTCGCGACGCCCGCTCCTCCCCTTCCCGGTCACGCGGTGGAGGTCGCCGTCGCGTCGACGCCGGCCGCATACGCGTAAGGGCCGACGATCGCCATCGCGCCGAACGCGGCGGCAGACAATGCGACGTTGAGCGCGCCCTGCAGGGCGGCGGACGAAGGACGGAGGGCGGAGGGCGGAGGGCGGAGGACGGAGGACGGAGGACGGAGGACGGAGGACGGAGGGCGGAGGGCGGAGGGCGAAAGGCGAACGACGTCGGTCATGATGAAACGAGCTACCCAGGCGCCGTGACGGAACCGTCGGCGTGTAGCGGCGCGGCGGCGGCGAGCCTGGCCCGCGCTTGCCCGTTGCGCAGCGGGCGGCCGCAACGCCCCGCGTCGCCTGCGTCCAGCCGCCCCGCGGCGGCCACCAGCGCCGTCCGCCGCTCCGGCGTACAATGCGCGACGCGGCATGACGCCGCCCGAATCACGACGTTTCCCCACCATGTTCAATCCAAGCCGCGACGACGTGCGTCGCTTTTTCACCGAGACCTGGCGCAAGCAGCGCGCGGGCGAAATCCTGACGCCGCTGGAAGCGATCGCAGCCGACTGGATCGTCGAGCATCCCGAATACCACGACGAGTTGGCCGACGCCGACGGCGCGACCGCGCGCGACTACACGCCCGAAGAAGGCCGCACGAACCCGTTCCTGCACCTGTCGATGCACCTCGCGATCAGCGAGCAGTTGTCGATCGACCAGCCGCCCGGCATCCGCGCCGCGCACGACAAGCTGGCCGCGAAGCTCGACTCGACCCACGACGCGCAGCACGCGATCATGGAATGCCTCGGCGAGACGATCTGGGAAGCGCAGCGCACGAACACGCCGCCCGATACCGACGCGTACCTGCAGCGCATCCTGCGCCGCGCGTCGCGCGACTGAGCGCGCGGCCCGGCACGTCGACCTGCGCCGGGCCGCGGACAAAAAAATACCCCGCCGAGGCGGGGCATTCTTGCTGCACGAGCCCGTGAGGCCCGTCGCGCTTACTTCTTGAACACGAGGTCGGTTTCCTTCAGCGACTCGATGTAGGACGCGATGTCCTTCATGTCGCTGACCGACAGGTTCTGCACCTGCGCCTGCATGATCGCGTTGTTGCGGCCGAGCAGCGGGTTCGTCAGCCCCATCTGGTACTGGCGCATCGCCCACACGAGGTAGTCGGCGTGCTGGCCGGCGAGGCGCGGGTACTCCGCGTTGATCGGCTTGTTCAGTTGCGCGCCGTGGCAGGCCGCGCAGTTGTGCGATTCGACCAGTTCCTTGCCCTTCGAGATGTCCGCGGCGTGCGCGGTACCGATCGCGAGGCCGGCCGCCAGTGCCACCGCCGCCGTCTTGAATGCGTTGTTCATGAATGCTCCTGTCCCGCCGGGGAGATCGGCGGCGCGCGCTTTACTTGTAGGGGTTGTCCTTCGTGTCGGCCTTCTGGGCGGCGTAGTACGCCGACAGATCCGCGATGTCCTGGTCGGTCAGCGAACCGGCGATCGCATTCATCGACGGGAAGTGACGATCCTTCTTGCGGTAGGCCTTCAGCGCGTTCTCGAGGTATTGCTGGTTCTGGCCGCCGAGGACAGGCACCCGGTAGACCTCCGGATACGCCGCGCGGTAGTCCTGGATGCCGTGGCAACCGATGCACATGGCGGCCTTGCTCGCCCCGTCCTTCGGGTTGCCGACCACACCGGCCGCCTGCGCGCTGCCCGCGAGCGCCACGAGCGCTGCGACAACGACGTGTTTGCCGACGAATTTGTTCATAGCTCTTGTAACCTAGCTTGAGGGGAAACTGGCGCCTAAGCGGCAACGGCCCGCGCCGTTTTGCTTATCGGATCGCCACGCAGGCCAAAAAAAACGGCCAGATTGTACCGCGTCGGCGGGGAACGCGTCCATAAGGCGCCCCGGTCCGCCCCGCCACAGCCCCGCTACGATACGCGGGCGCGGCTCAACCGCACAGCCCTTCTGACTTATACTGGGTTTTTTTCCCGAGAAAGAAGAGCGCCGCCATGCGTTTCGAAGGGTCCTCGCACTACGTCGCCACCGACGATCTGAAGCTCGCGGTCAATGCCGCGCTGACGCTGCAACGCCCGCTGCTGATCAAGGGCGAGCCCGGCACCGGCAAGACCATGCTCGCCGAGGAAGTGGCCGCCGCGCTCGACATGCCGCTGCTGCAGTGGCACATCAAGTCGACCACCAAGGCGCAGCAGGGCCTGTACGAATACGACGCGGTGTCGCGGCTGCGCGACTCGCAGCTCGGCGACGAGCGCGTGAAGGACATCGCGAACTACATCGTCAAGGGCGTGCTGTGGCAGGCGTTCGACGCCGAGCGCCCGAGCGTGCTGCTGATCGACGAGATCGACAAGGCCGACATCGAATTCCCGAACGACCTGCTGCGCGAGCTCGACCGGATGGAGTTCCACGTGTACGAGACGCGCGAGACGGTCCGCGCGAAGCACCGCCCGCTCGTCATCATCACGTCGAACAACGAGAAGGAGCTGCCCGACGCGTTCCTGCGCCGCTGCTTCTTCCACTACATCCAGTTTCCGGACCCGTCGACGATGCAGAAGATCGTCGCGGTGCACTTCCCCGACATCCGCGAGGAGCTGCTGCGCGCGGCGCTCGAGAGTTTCTTCGAATTGCGCGGCGTGTCGGGCCTGAAAAAGAAGCCGTCGACGTCCGAACTGCTCGACTGGCTGAAGCTGCTGCTCGCCGAGAACATCCCGGCCGACGCGCTGCGCGGCGCGGACGCGAAACAGATCGTGCCGCCGCTCGCGGGTGCGCTGCTGAAGAACGAGCAGGATTTGAGCCTGCTCGAACGGCTCGTCTACATGAACCGGCACAACCGGTAATCCTCCCTCACCCGCGAAGGCCCGGCCATGCTGCTCAATTTCTTCTACGCGCTGCGCGCAGCCAAGCTGCCCGTCTCGGTGAAGGAATACCTGACGCTGCTCGAATCGCTGAAGGCCGGGCTGATCTCGCCGTCGATCGACGCGTTCTACTTCCTCGCGCGGATGACACTCGTCAAGGACGAGCAGTACTTCGACAAGTTCGACCAGGCGTTCGGTGCGTATTTCCACGGCGTGTCCGCGCTGCCGTCCGAGGCGTTCGACATCCCGCTCGACTGGCTCGAGAAGCGCCTCGAGCGCGAGCTGTCGCCGGAGGAAAAGGCCCAGATCGAAGCGCTGGGCGGGCTCGACAAGCTGATGGAGCGCTTGAAGGCGCTGCTCGACGAGCAGAAGGAGCGCCACGAAGGCGGCAACAAATGGATCGGCACCGGCGGCACGTCGCCGTTCGGGCACGGCGGCTACAACCCGGAAGGCGTGCGCATCGGCGGCCCGTCGAACGGCAACCGCACGGCGGTGAAGGTGTGGGAAGCGCGCGCCTATCGCGACTACGACGATTCGGTCGAGATCGGCACGCGCAACATCAAGGTCGCGCTGCGGCGGCTGCGCCGCTTCGCGCGCGAAGGCGCGGCCGAGGAACTCGACCTGCCCGGCACGATCCGCAGCACGGCCGCGAACGCGGGCTGGCTCGACCTGCGGATGGTGCCCGAGCGCCACAACAACGTGAAGGTGCTGATGCTGCTCGACGTCGGCGGCTCGATGGACGACCACATCAAGCGCACCGAAGAGCTGTTCTCGGCCGCGAAGGCCGAATTCAAGCACCTCGAATTCTTCTACTTCCACAACTGCGTGTACGACCACCTGTGGAAGAACAACCGCCGCCGCCACTCGGAACGCACCGCGACGTGGGACGTGCTGCACAAGTTCACGCCCGACTACAAGCTGATCTTCGTCGGCGACGCGACGATGAGCCCGTACGAAGTGCTGCAGCCCGGCGGCTCGGTCGAATACAACAACCCGGAAGCCGGCGCCGTGTGGCTGCGCCGCCTCGCCGATCAGTTCCCCCATCATGCATGGCTGAACCCCGAGCCGGAGCGGCTATGGGAGTACCGGCAGTCGATCGCGATCATTCGCGACGTGCTCGGCCAGCGCATGTATCCGCTTACGCTCGCAGGCCTCGAAACCGCGATGCGCGCACTCAGCAAGTAACGACACCCACCCGCAGATACACAGGCCGCGTCCGAGCGGCCGCCCCGGAGAAAGCATGAACCCTTCGTCCACCGCGAGCGCCGGCCGCGCCGGCGGCCGCCGCTTTTTCGCCGATACGTCCGTGTCCGCGCTCGTCGCCGGCTTCGTCGCGATGATGACCGGCTACACGAGCTCGCTCGTACTGATGTTCCAGGCCGGCCGCGCCGCCCACCTCACCGATGCGCAGATCTCGTCGTGGATCTGGGCGCTGTCGATCGGCATGGCGGTGACGACGATCGGCCTGTCGCTGCGCTTTCGCGCGCCCGTCGTCGTCGCATGGTCGACGCCCGGCGCCGCGCTGCTGATCGCGTCGCTGCCCGGCGTGCCGTACCCCGAGGCGATCGGCGCGTTCGTCGTATGCGCGCTGCTGCTGACGGCCGTCGGCGTGAGCGGGCTGTTCGACACGTTGATGAAGCGCATCCCGGCCGGCATCGCGGCCGCGCTGCTCGCGGGCATCCTGTTCGAGATCGGCATCGAGATCTTCCACGCCGCGCAGTTCCAGACCGCGCTCGTGCTCGCGATGTTCTTCACCTACCTGATCGTCAAGCGGCTCGCGCCGCGCTATGCGATCGTCACGACGCTGCTCGTCGGCACCGCGGTGGCCGGCGGCCTCGGGCTGCTCGATTTCAGCCGCTTCCACATCGCGCTCGCGCAGCCCGTGTTCACGATGCCCGCGTTCTCGATCGCGTCGATCGTCAGCATCGGCATTCCGCTGTTCGTCGTCGCGATGGCGTCGCAGAACGTGCCGGGCATCGCGGTGTTGCGCGCGGACGGCTATCCGACGCCGTCGTCGCCGCTGATCGCGACGACCGGCCTCGCGTCGCTGCTGCTCGCGCCGTTCGGTTCGCACGGCGTGAATCTCGCGGCGATCACGGCCGCGATCTGTACCGGCCCCGAAGCGCACGAGGATCATGCGAAGCGCTACACGGCCGCCGTGTGGTGCGGCACGTTCTACCTGGTCGCCGGCATCTTCGGCGCGACGATCGCCGCGCTGTTCGCGGCGCTGCCGAAGGCGCTCGTCGTGTCGGTCGCGGCGCTCGCGCTGTTCGGCTCGATCATGAGCGGGCTCGCGAACGCGATGCAGGACGTGAAGCAGCGCGAAGCGGCGCTCGTCACGTTCATGGTGACCGCGTCGGGCCTCACGCTGCTGTCGATCGGCTCGGCGTTCTGGGGGCTCGTCGCGGGCGTCGTCACGCAGGTGATCCTGAACGCGCGGCGCCCCGCGTGACGCGGCTCGCCGCCCGCCGCGGCGCGCGCCCGGCACGCCAAAACGTGCCCGACACGAATCGGGCCTAAAATGATGGATCGGAAGCGGCGCCCGGCGCCGCTTCGCTTCGCCGCCGCGCTCGCGCGGCCCGTGAGAACCCGGCGCCCCGCGCTCTTCTTCCGAATCGCCATGACTACCGCACTCGACCAGCTGAAGCAGTACACGACCGTCGTCGCCGACACGGGCGACTTCCAGCAGCTTGCGCAATACAAGCCGCAGGACGCGACCACGAACCCGTCGCTGATCCTGAAGGCCGTCCAGAAGGACGCGTACAAGCCGATCCTCGAGAAAACCGTCCGCGATCATCGCAACGAAAGCACCGATTTCATCATCGACCGCCTGCTGATCGCATTCGGCACCGAAATCCTGAAGCTGATCCCCGGCCGCGTGTCGACCGAGGTCGACGCGCGCCTGTCGTTCGACACGCAGCGCTCGATCGACAAGGGCCGCGAGCTCGTCAAGCTGTACGAAGCCGCCGGCGTCGGCCGCGAGCGCATCCTGATCAAGCTCGCGTCGACGTGGGAAGGCATCCGCGCAGCCGAGGTGCTGCAGAAGGAAGGGATCAAGTGCAACATGACCCTGCTTTTCTCGCTCGTGCAGGCCGCCGCGTGCGCGGAAGCCGGCGCGCAACTGATCTCGCCGTTCGTCGGCCGCATCTACGACTGGTACAAGAAGCAGGCCGGCGCGGAATGGAACGAAGCGCGCGACGGCGGCGCGAACGATCCGGGCGTGCAATCGGTGCGCCGCATCTACACGTACTACAAGACGTTCGGCTACAAGACCGAAGTGATGGGCGCGAGCTTCCGCACGACGAGCCAGATCATCGAGCTCGCCGGCTGCGACCTGCTGACGATCAGTCCCGACTTGCTGCAGAAGCTGCACGAGAGCAACGAGACGGTCGCACGCAAGCTGTCCCCGGAAACGCTGCAGGACAAGCCGGCCGAGCGCGTCGCGATCGACGAAGCATCGTTCCGCTTCCAGCTGAACGACGAAGCGATGGCGACCGAAAAGCTCGCCGAAGGCATCCGCGTATTCGCCGCCGACGCGGTGAAGCTCGAGAAGCTGATCGACGCGCTGCGCTGAGCCGCGCCGCGCGTCAGCGGCTGTCAGCAAGACTGACAACAGCCGTCAGTACGTGCGCTGCAACGGCCGCGAACGCGATGTTCGCGGCCGTTTTTATTTTTCATTCCATCGTCAAGCGCGCGCACTACAATCCACGTCACGGGTGCGACGGCCGCCTCCCGATGCGCCCTTTCCCCAGTCAATCTTGCACGACGCCAAGCCAGCGCCGACGCGCCGGCACGGCTCATCCCAGGAGACAACGATGCAAGTTCAACCGTACCTGACGTTCTACGGCCGTGCCGACGAAGCCCTTCAGTTCTACGAAAAAGCACTCGGCGCAAAGACCGTGTTCAAGATGCACTTCAAGGACGCACCGCCGAATTCCGATTACCCGATGCCGCCGGAAATGAGCGACAAGGTGATGCATGCGAGCTTCACGATCGGCGACTCGATGATCATGTGCTCGGACGGCGATTGCAGCCAGCCGACCGGCGCCGCGCACGCCGGCTATTCGCTGTCGCTGAACCCGGCGACCGTCGACGAAGGCCAGAAGCTGTTCAATGCGCTCGCCGACGGCGGCGAAGTGACGATGCCGTTCGGCAAGACGTTCTGGGCGCTCGGCTTCGGGATGGCGAAGGATCGTTTCGGCGTGCACTGGATGGTCAACGTCGAGGATCCGTCGCAGCGCGAGGATCTCGCGAAACGCGCGCAGGGCTGACGCAAAGGAAACGCCCGCCACCTCGCGGTGGCGGGCGTTTTCGCTCCTGAGCAAAGCGTCGTGCGCGGCACACGGCCGCGCACGACGCCGTCTCAACCCTCGACGACGTCGAGATAATCCTCCGGCCGCGTGCGATCCTCCGCATGCGCCATGCCCATCGCGCGCACCAGCACGCTCACCGCCACCGACACCACCAGGTTCACGATCAGCGACCACACGGCCGCATAGCCGGGGATCGCGAGGCCGAACAGGTGGATCGTGAAGATCGAACTGGCCAGCTTCAGCGAGATCGCCATCCATGTGCCGCAGACGATGCCGGCCGCCCAGCCGGCCAGCAAGCCGCGATGGTCGAGCACGCGCGTGTACAGGCCGAGCACGATCGCCGGCAGCGTCTGGATGATCCAGATCCCGCCGAGCAGCTGCAACTGGATCGCGTAGGTCAGCGGCAACCCGAGGATGAACGCCACCGCGCCGACCTTCACGATCAGCGAGACGAGCTTCGCGACGTGCGTCTCCTGGTCATGCGACATGTTGCGGTTGACGAACTCGCGATGGATGTTGCGCGTGTACAGGTTCGCGGCCGCGATCGACATGATCGCCGCCGGCACCAGCGCGCCGATGCCGATCGCCGCGAACGCGACGCCGACGAACCACGACGGGAAATACTCGAGGAACAGCGCGGGCACCGCGAAGTTCGGGCCGAACGCCTTGAAGTACGGCGCGTACTGCGGCATGTCCTTCACGCCGGAGGCGAGCGCCATGTAGCCGAGCAGCGCCAGCAGACCGAGCACGAACGAGTACGCGGGCAGCATCGCCATGTTGCGGCGGATCGAATTGCCCGACGACGACGACAGGATCGCCGTGACCGAGTGCGGATACAGGAACAGCGCGAGCGCCGAGCCGATCGCGAGCGTCGCATACGCGCTGTAGCCGTTCAGGCTCGTCGCGTCGGGTGCCTTCAGCAGCAGCTTCGCGGGCGGCACCGCGGAGAAGATGTGCCCGAAGCCGCCGAGCTTCGCGGGGATCACGATGATCGCGGCGGCGATCGTGACGTAGATCAGCACGTCCTTCACGATCGCGATCATCGCCGGCGCGCGCAGCCCCGACGTGTACGTGTACGCGGCCAGGATCGCGAACGCGATGATCAGCGGCAGATCGCCGACGAAGCCGGTCGTGTCGAAGCCGAGCGCTCCGATCACCACCTCGATGCCGACGAGCTGCAGCGCGATGTACGGCATCGTCGCGACGATGCCCGTCACCGCGATCGCCAGCGCGAGCATGCGGCTGCCGTAGCGTGCGTTGACGAAATCGGCAGCCGTCACGTAGCCGTGCCGCTTCGCGATGCTCCACAGCTTCGGGAACACGACGAACGCGAACGGATAGATCAGGATCGTGTACGGCAGCGCGAAGAAGCCCATCGCGCCGGCGCCGAACACGAGCGCGGGCACCGCGACGAACGTGTAGGCCGTGTAGAGATCGCCGCCGAGCAGGAACCACGTGACGATCGTGCCGAAGCGGCGGCCGCCGAGGCCCCATTCGTCGAGATGGGCAAGATCGCCGCGCCGCCAGTTCGCGGCCAGGAAGCCGATGATCGTGACGCCGATGAACAACAGGACGAAGACGAAGGTCGCGCCGAGATTCATTGCGCACCTCCTTGCGGGCCGCTCGCCTTCCATGCGTTCTTGGTCTTGAAATACACGAACGCGGTGATCACCGCGCTGATGAAGACCCACAGCAACTGGTACCAGTAGAAAAACGGAAAACCGAACCATTGCGGTTCGATCTTGCTGTACGACGGCACCCAGACCATCGCGATCAGCGGCAGTACCAGCAGCCAGAGCCAGCGCTTGGCGGCTCGGTTGGCGTCGACATCGTGAGCCATGACGTCTCCTCTTCTATCCCGGTTATCGATCTTGTTGAGCGGGTACGGCACCGAGAGGAGCGGCAAAACGGGTAGGCTGCGGCTCCCCTGGCTTCGCGCCAGTATAGGAGCCGCGAGCACGCGGTCAAGCAGGGGCGAACCCGAGGTGATCCGCCCCTTGTCGCGCGGTTGCACCGGCCTGCCGCCGATGCATCCGCCGTCAGATCGCGAACGCGGCGTCGCGTGCGCCCGTCGTTTCTTTCAAAGCTTTCACCCACTTGCGCGCGGGCAGCTTCAGCGTGTCCTCGATCAGCTTCGCGCGGGTGTCGAGCTGAGCGAACGACACCTCCAGCGCGGGGCCCGAGAACGCAATCGCGATCCGGTTGCCGTCGTGCACCTCGGGCAGCGCGATCACGCGGTGATCGAACGCCGCGTTCAGGTGTTTCATGTTGCGCACGAAGCTCGGATGATCGCCGAACAGGTTGATCGTCGCGATGCCGGCGTCGGCGAGGCAGCCGCGCACCGCGCGGTAGAACGCGACGCTGTCGAGCACGGGGCCGCGCGCGGTCGCGTCGTACAGGTCGATCTGAATCGCGCCGGTCGTGCCGCGGTTGGCCGGATCGTTGACGAAGTCCCAGGCGTCGGCTTCGTGCACGACGAGGCGCGCGTCGTCGGGCGGCAGCGCGAACATCGTGCGCGCGGCGACGATCACGGCCGGGTTCAGCTCGACGGCCTCGACCTTCGCGTGCGGCAGGAAACGATGCGCGAACTTGGTCAGCGCGCCGGTGCCGAGCCCGAGCTGGACGATCCGCTCGGGCGTTTCGAGGAACAGCAGCCACGCCATCATCTGCTGCGCGTATTCGAGCTCGATATGCAGCGGCTTCGAAATCCGCATCGCGCCCTGCACCCACTCGGTACCGAAGTGCAGGAAGCGCACGCCGCCTTCTTCGGAGAACGTAACGGGCGCGAAGCGCGGCTTGCGCGGCGCTTCGAGCACCGGCACGTCGTCGTGTTCGTCGATGTCCGGGCGGCGCTTCACGCGCGGCGGCTGGAGCTTTTCGGAGCCGTTGTAGGCGGACGGCTTGCGTTGCTTGAACGCGCGTGCCTCGGCGGACGCGCGCTTGATCAGTCGGGTCATGATGGTTGAATCTCGCTGGGTGACGCTGGATGAGCGGACGAGAGGATAGCATTGGCGGAAGACGGAGGCCGCGACGCGCATCCCGCCACGCGTGACGCCGGACCCCGTCGGCGCTACGCTGCGTTCGTGGATCCACAGGAGCGCGTATGACTTCGAACGACAAGAAGATCTGGTTCCCGGCGAAGCGCTACGGCTGGGGATGGGGATGGGGATTACCGGTAGCGTGGCAGGGCTGGGTCGTGCTGCTGCTGTTCGCGATCGGGATCGTCGCGAGCGCGTGGCTGGTGCCGCCGCAACGATCGCCGGTGGCGTACGGCGCGTGCATCGTGGTGCTGGTCGCGCTGCTGACGGCCGTGTGCTGGATCAAGGGCGAGAAGCCCCGCTGGCGATGGGGCAACGACGATTGAGCTTCGACGCGACACGCCAGCCCATGTGATCGCGGTTCGTCAGCAACGCCCTCCTTTCGTCATCGATACGTCGCGACAGCACTCTGTCAAACGGCTGAATTGTCTCGACTCTCCACGCGACGCAACACTGTGAAGCAGCGGCCTCCTGGCCGGAAGTTCACATCGCGTTTCCCGTCGGCGGCACTCGACAACCGGCCCTGCCCCCTCGGTGGCCGCCGCATGTCTGCCCCGCTCCTGGCACCGCATTTGAACGGCCACGCCGAATGCCTCGGCGGCCCTTCCATCTATACCCAAATAGGGATAAATTGATCCGCTGTACTGGCTCGGCGCGCAAGGATTTGATGGCGATGCCCGAAGCCGTGCAGGACACGTTCGGGTATGCGCTGTATCTGGCGCAGACGGGACGCAAGCACGATCGGGCCAAGCCCTTGAGGGATTCGGATCGGCAGGCGTGCTGGAGATCGTGGACTCCGAAGACAACGGCACGTACCGCGCGGTCTACACGGTGAAGCTGGGTAGCAGCGTCTACGTGCTGCACTGTTTCCAGAAGAAATCGTCGAGCGGCGTCGCGACACCCAGGCCGGACAGCGACCTCGTCCGCGAACGTCTGAAAGCGGCCGAAGCACACGCAACAGGAGAAAGGCGATGATCGCAATCGAACAGGGCAGCGGGAACGTCTACGCTGATCTGGGCATGCGCAATGCCGACGAAATGCGGGTGAAGGCCCAGCTCGCCGCGAAGATCGCGGAAATCATCAAGGCGCGCAAATGGACGCAGCAGCACGCGGCACGATTGCTCGGCATCCCTCAGCCGAAGCTGTCGAACATGTTGCGCGGTCAGTTTCGCGGCGTGAGCGAGACGAAGATGCTCGAATGTCTCGCCAAGCTCGGACGCGACGTGCAGATTGTCGTCGGGCCAGACCGGCGGTCGGAAGCCGCAGGACACATCGAAGTCGTTTTCGCCGCCTGACGGCGGCGTCGTTTCGATCGCACCGATGCGCTGGCCGCACATGCCGCCGGCAGCGCCCGGTCGATCAAAGCACGATGCGACGCCAGTGCTCGAGCTTCTGCTCGAACGACAGCATTGCATTCGCCGGGCTCGACGAAGGCAGCACGAGCGTCTCGTACCCGGCCTGGCCGATCACGTCGGCGAATCGCCCGGCCGTCTTGCCGTTGAAGCACACGCGCTTGAGCAACGGCGCATGCGCGCGCAGCGAATCGAAGTCGTTCGGCTTTGCATTCCTGATCGCGGAATCGAGACTGCCCTGGCGATGGCACGCATCCAGCACATCCCAGATGCCGATGCCGTGCGACAGCACGCGCTCGAGCCGCGCGTCGTACGGCAATTCGTGCAGCATCGGCTCGCCGAGCACCGCGCCGAGCAGCCGCCAGAACTGGTTGCGCGGATGCGCGTAGTACTGCGCGGCGTCGAGCGACGCCTCGCCCGGAAAGCTGCCGAGAATCATCGTGTGCGTATTCGCCGCGACGACGGGCGGAAAGCCCTGCAACATCACGCGCCTCCGTGCGGCCCGGCCGATCGCGGCCCGCCCGATTGCGGCCCGTCGCCGTACGCATCGAGATGGCGCCACAGCGCCGGCAGCATGCACTCGGTGACCATCAACGGCTTGCCGTGACGCTGGAACACCGAGCGCCGCGCGGCAAACGCATGCGGCGCGCGCGCGCCCTGCAATGCATGGCTCGCGAGCGCATACAACGGATGACCGGCGATCACGCGCCGGCTCACGAGCGCCGAGCGCTCGACCTGCGGATCGCTGTACAGCAGCTCCGCAAGCGGCCGCGTGCGCAGCCGCCGCATCGCCTGCCACACGCCCTTGCTGGCGGCGAGCGGCGCAATGCTGTGCGCGGCGACGTAAGGCGTGCCGTCGACCGACAAAATCACCTCGCGCACCCACATCGGCGCGCGCGGCGAACTGGCGAGCGCGTCCGGCTCGTCGAACCACGGCGAGCCGACGGCCTCGCGCGTCACGCGCACGTTCACGCGGCCGAGCCGCGCGAGGTGCGCGGTCAGCGATCCGCCGCGCGTCAGCCAGTCGCGCTGGTCGAGCGTGCAGCCAGGACGCGGCGTCTCGCGCCAGCCGGCCCGGGCGCCGTCGAATCGCATGCGCACGTTCACGCGGCGCGCGACAGCAGCAGCGCGTTGGTCCGCTTCACGAAGCTCGCCGGATCGTCGAGCATGCCGCCTTCGGCCAACAGCGCCTGATCGAACAGCAGATGGCACCAGTCGCCGAAATCGGCGCTGTCGGCCTTCAGCTGCTTCACGAGCGCGTGCTCGGGATTGATCTCGAGGATCGGCTGCATCGCCGGCGCATTCTGGCCGGCGGCCTTCAGCATCCGCTGCAGGTAGCCGCTCATGTCGTTGTCGTCCGCGACGAGGCACGACGGCGAATCGGTCAGGCGGAACGTGACGCGCACTTCCTTCACCTTGTCGCCGAGCGCTTCCTTCATCTTCTCGACGACCGGCTTGATCGCCTCGCCCGCCTGCTCCTGCGCCTTCTTCTCCTCGTCGTTCAGCTCGCCGAGGTCGAGATCGCCGCGGGCCACGCTCGCGAGCGGCTTGCCGTCGAATTCGTGCAGGAACGACAGCATCCATTCGTCGACGCGGTCGGTCAGCAGCAGCACCTCGACGCCCTTCTTGCGGAACACTTCCAGATGCGGGCTGTTCTTCGCGGCCTGCCACGTGTCGGCGGTCACGTAGTAGATCTTGCTCTGCTCCGGCTTCATGCGCGACACGTAGTCGGCGAGCGACACGTCCTGCGCGTCGGTGTCGCCGTGCGTCGACGCGAAGCGCAGCAGCTTCGCGATGCGCTCGCGGTTCGCGTGATCCTCGCCGACGCCTTCCTTCAGCACCTGGCCGAACGCGCTCCAGAACGTCTTGTACTTCTCCTTGCCGGCGTCGTCTTCCGCGTTCGCGAGCTCTTCGAGCATCGACAGCGCGCGCTTGGTCACGCCTTCGCGGATCGCCTTCACGTCGCGGCTTTCCTGCAGGATTTCACGCGAGACGTTCAGCGGCAGGTCGGCCGAATCGACGACGCCCTTCACGAAACGCAGATACTGCGGCAGCAGCTGCTCGGCGTCGTCCATGATGAACACGCGCTTCACGTACAGCTTCAGCCCGCCGCGGTAGTCGCGATTCCACAGGTCGAACGGCGCGCGCGCCGGCACGAACAGCAACTGCGTGTATTCGCTGCGGCCCTCGACGCGGTTGTGCGTCCACGTGAGCGGATCCTGGTGATCGTGCGCGATGTGCTGGTAGAACTGCGTGTACTGCTCGTCGGTGATTTCGCCCTTCGAACGCGTCCACAGCGCGCTCGCCTGGTTGACGGTCTCGTCCTCGTCCTTCAGGACCATCTCGCCCTTCTCCTGATCCCACTCTTCCTTGCGCATCAGGATCGGCAGCGCGATGTGGTCGGAGTACTTCTGGATGATCGATTTCAGGCGATGCGACGACAGCAGGTCGTCCTCGCCTTCGCGCAGGTGCAGCGTGATCGTCGTGCCGCGCTGCGCGCGCTCGATCGCGTCGATCGTGAAATCGCCCTCGCCGGCGCTTTCCCAGCGCACGGCTTCATTCGCCGGCAGGCCCGCGCGGCGCGTTTCGACGGTGATCTTGTCGGCGACGATGAAGCCCGAGTAGAAGCCCACGCCGAACTGGCCGATCAGCGCCGCGTCCTTCTGCTGGTCGCCGGACAGCTTCGTGAAGAACTCCTTGGTGCCCGAACGCGCGATCGTGCCGAGGTTCGCGATCGCCTCGTCGCGGCTCATGCCGATGCCGTTGTCGTCGATCGTGATCGTGCGCGCGGCCTTGTCGTAGCCGATGCGGATGCGCAGGTTCGGATCGTTCTCGTACAGCGCGTTGTCCGCGAGCCCTTCGAAACGCAGCTTGTCGGCTGCGTCGGACGCATTCGACACCAGTTCGCGCAGGAAGATTTCCTTGTTGCTGTAGAGCGAATGGATCATCAGGTGGAGGAGTTGCTTGACCTCTGCCTGAAAGCTCATCGTTTCGTGTGCCATGGATACTGTTTCCTCTTACTTGAACTGAAAAGGGGTGACGCCGGCGCCCGGCGCGCGATGCCGGCGGCCCCACGAAGGACGACCGCCGGGCGCCGGCGGTTTGCGCGCGTATCTGGGGACGGTGCGCGGCATTTCAAGAGCCGGCCCGCGGCGCCGCGTCACGACGCGCGCCGCACCGCCGAATCGATATAGCGCGCCAGCAGCCCCGGCAGCGCCGGATCGCCGCAGTTCGCGACGTTGAAGCGCATCCACGTGGACGGCGACTGCTGCGGCGAAAACAGGCTGCCCGGCGTCAGCAGGAAGCCGGCCTCGTGCGCGACCGCCGCGAGCGCGTCCGAATCGACGCCCGTGTCGGCCCACAGGAACATCCCGGCCGCCGGCATCGTGAAGAGCCCGAGCCCCGTGCGCTCGAGCATCCGGGCGGTCTTGTCGCGCACGCCGTCGAGCCGCGCGCGCAGCCGCTCGACATGGCGCCGGTAATGCCCTTCGGTCAGGATCTTGTACAGCACGCGCTCGTTGAGCTCGGGCGTCGTCATCCCGACCAGCATCTTCTGGTCGGTGACCGCCTTCGCGATCTCCGGCGCGCAGGCCACGTACCCGACCCGCAAGTTCGCCGCGAGCGTCTTCGAGTAGCTGCCGAGGTAGATGACCCGCTTCAACTGGTCGAGGCTCGCGAGGCGCGTGGCCGGATAGCTCGGCGGGCACAGGTCGCCGTACACGTCGTCCTCGACGACGAGGAAATCGTAGGCCTCCGCGAGCTTCAGGATCCGGAACGCCTGCGCGGCCGACAGCGACGTGCCGGTCGGGTTCTGCAGCACCGAATTGATCACGAGCATCTTCGGCCTCCACATCTGCACCAGGGTTTCGAGCGCATCGAGGTCGGGGCCGTCGGGCGTATACGGCATCCCGACGAGTTGCGCGCCCTGCGCCGCGAAACGGCCGAACATCTGGAACCAAGCGGGATCGCCGACGATCACCGCATCGCCCGGCCGCATGTAGATCCGCGAGATCAGGTCGATTGCCTGCGTGATACCGGAAACCAGCACGATCTGTTCGGGCTTCGCGCCGATCTCGACTTCGGCGAGGCGCGTCTGCAGTTGCTGGCGCAGCGGCAGGAAGCCCTGCGCGGTGCCGAAGCCGAGCATCTGTGCGCCCGACTGGCGCCCGAGCGCGCGCAGCGCGCCGGTGATCAGCTCGCCGTCGAGCCAGCGGCCCGGCAGGTAGCCGAGGCCCGGGCCCTTCTCCGGGCTGACGGTGTGCAGCATGTTGCGCAGCAGCCAGACGACGTCGATCGTGTTGTGCACGGGCGCGGCCTCGGCTACGCGCGCGGCGCCGTCGGCCGGCTGCGGGCCGGTGCCCGTGCGCTCGCGCACGTAGAAGCCGGAGCCGCGCCGCGAGTCGAGGTAGCCCTGCGCGACGAGGCGCTCGTAGGCCTCGACGACGGTGAAGCGCGACACGCTCTTGTCGAGCGCGAGCTTGCGGATCGACGGCATGCGCATGCCGGGACGGAACACGCGTTCGTCGATACGCCGCCGCGCCCACTGGACCAACTGGTCGACGAGCGTGAGCGTGGCCGTGTCGTGCGGCGCGGGAATCTGGGCGAGTGGGACGGTGGACATGGGCGGCGGCTCCAACTGTACCGAAGGCTATCGCGCCGATTGTACCGTTACTGTGCTGGTAGCGACGATTACAGTTGACCGGAATGGCGATCGTGCGGCCGCCGGTTCGGCCCCGCCGCACGTGGCGCCGCGCCTGCCGGCCCGCATCGCGGCCGGGCGCCGGCCGGTCCGGCCCCCGCCCGGCGCCTCGCCCGCTTACCATGACACTTACGCTTCCCGCCCGACGCTCATGCCAGCTCGCTCCCTGACACTCGACCACCTCGTGATTGCCGCGCGCACCCTCGACGAAGGCGTGCGCCATGTCGCCGATGCGCTCGGCATCGAACCGGCCGGCGGCGGCCGCCACCCGCTGATGCGGACCCACAATGCATTGTTCGGTGCGTGGGGCGGGCTTTACCTCGAAGTGATCGCGATCGACCCCGACGCGCCCGCGCCGGACGACGACGCAAAGCCGCCGCGCGCGCGGCTGTTCGGCCTCGACGATCCGGCGCTCCACGCGCGGCTCGCGCAGGGCCCGTTTCTCGCGCACTGGGTCGCGCGCGTCGACCGCCCGCGCCAGCTTGCGCTGTGGCAGCGCCAGTATCCGGCCCGTATCGCGCCCGTCGTCGCGATGCGACGCGGCGACCTGAGCTGGGGCCTCACGGTGCCCGACGACGGCAGCTTCCCCGCCTGGCAAGGCGCAGGCGACGGCCTCGTGCCGTCGCTGATCCAGTGGGACAGCCCGCGCCATCCGGCCGAATCGCTGCCCGGCGACGGCATCGCGCTGAAGGCACTCAAGGGCGCCCACCCGCGCGCGGATGCGATCCGCGAACAGCTCGACTGGCTCGGCGCCGCTCACCTGATCGACGTCGAATCGACCGACGGTCCGCCGGCGCTCGTCGCCGAATTCGACACGCCGCAGGGCCCGCGCACGCTGCGCTGAACGCCCACCCGATCGTAACCGCCCTGCAAGACGGAGACACCCTCGACATGAATTCGCGCGAAACCCGGGGCATGCTGCTCGGCCTCATCGGCGTGATGATTTTCAGCCTGACGCTGCCGATGACGCGGATCGTCGTATCCGAACTCAACCCGCTGCTCAACGGGCTCGGCCGCGCGCTCGCCGCCGCCGTGCCGGCCGGCCTGCTGCTGTGGTGGCGCCGCGAGCCGCTGCCGACGCGCACGCAACTGAAAAGCCTCGCGATCACGTCGGCCGGCGTGATCATCGCGTATCCGGTGTTCTCGGCCTGGGCGATGAAATCGGTGCCGGCATCGCACGGCGCGGTGGTCAACGGGTTGCAGCCGTTGTTCGTCGCGCTGTACGCGGCATGGCTGTCGCACGAACGGCCGTCGAAGGCGTTCTGGGCCAGCGCGGTGGCCGGCAGCGCGCTCGTGATCGCATTCGCGCTGCGCGACGGCGGCGGCGCAGTGCAGGCCGGCGACGCGCTGATGCTCGTCGCGGTCGGCATCGGCGCGCTCGGCTATGCGGAAGGCGCGCGGCTCGCGCGCCAGATCGGCGGCTGGCAGGTGATCTGCTGGGCGCTCGTCGTATCGGCGCCGTTCCTCGTGCTGCCGGTCGGCTGGCTCGCGTGGCTGCAGCACGCCGCGCATCCGGGCCCGCTCGCGCTGCGCACGTGGCTCGCGTTCGGCTACGTGACCCTTTTTTCGCAGTTCATCGGCTTTTTCGCGTGGTACGCGGGGCTCGCGATGGGCGGCACCGCGCGCGTGGGCCAGGTGCAACTGCTGCAGATTTTCTTCACGATCGCGTTTTCCGCACTGCTGTTCGGCGAAACGGTCACGTCGTCGACGTGGCTGTTCGCCGCCGCCGTGATCGCGACCGTGGTGCTCGGGCGCCGCTCGGCGGTCGCCACGGCGCCGCATCCCGCTCGCGCCGGCTGAACAGGTACGCCATAATGGCTGCTTTGCCTGATCGGTTTGCCAGACTGGCCGTGCCCACCCAGCCGCGAAGGCTCGATCGCGCTCGCGTTCGCCCACCCGGCGGCGTCGAAACGATCCGCCCGAGCGACCTTTCTTGACTGACCACGATACCCGAACGAGGAGACTATGAATCCGAGCGACCTGCATCCGCCGCACTGGCAGCTTTCCGAACGCGCCCGCAAGCTGACGAGCTCTGCGATCCGCGAGATCCTGAAGGTCACGGAGCGCCCCGAGGTCATCTCGTTCGCCGGCGGCCTGCCCGCCCCCGCGACGTTCCCGGCGGAACGCATGCGCGCCGCCGCCGACCGTGTGCTGCGCGACGCGCCGGCCGCCGCGCTCCAGTACAGCGCGACCGAAGGCTACCTGCCGCTGCGCGAGTGGATCGCCGAACGCTACAGCGTGCGCGTGTCGCAGGTGCTGATCACGACCGGCTCGCAGCAGGCGCTCGACCTGCTCGGCAAGGCGCTGGTCGACCCGGGCAGCCCGATCCTCGTCGAAACGCCGACCTACCTCGGCGCGCTGCAGTCGTTCTCGCTGTACGAGCCGCGCTACGTGCAGGTGCCCACCGACGAGCAGGGCCTGCTGCCGGAAGGCCTCACGCCTGAACTCACGCAAGGCGCGCGCCTGCTGTACGCGCAGCCGAACTTCCAGAACCCGACCGGCCGCCGCCTGCCCGTCGAGCGCCGCCGCGCGCTCGCCGCGTTCGCGCAGTCGAGCCCGTTTCCGGTGCTGGAGGACGATCCGTACGGCGCGCTGAACTACCGGGGCGAGCCGCTGCCGACGATGCTGTCGATGGCGCCCGATCACGTCGTGCACCTCGGCACGTTCTCGAAGGTGCTCGCGCCGGGCCTGCGGATCGGCTACATCATTGCGCCCGAAGAACTCCACTTCAAGCTCGTGCAGGCCAAGCAGGCCACCGACCTGCACACGCCGACGCTCACGCAGCGCATCGCGCACGAAGTGATCAAGGACGGCTTCCTCGACGAGCACATCCCGACGATCCGCGAGCTGTACAGCTCGCAGTGCGACGCGATGCTCGGCGCGCTCGCGCGCCACATGCCGGAAGGCGTCACGTGGAACCGTCCGGAAGGCGGGATGTTCATCTGGGTGAATCTGCCCGCGCAGATCGACAGCATGAAGCTGCTCGCCGCGGCCGTCGACAACCACGTCGCCTTCGTGCCGGGCGCGCCGTTCTTCGCGGAGAACGCGCAGCAGAACACGCTGCGTCTGTCGTTCGTGACGGTGCCGCCCGAGAAGATCGAGGAAGGCGTCGCGCGCCTCGGCAAGCTGCTGCGCGAGCGCCTCTGATCCCCTTTTTCCCTGTCACGACTCTCTACGAGGAATCGAACGCATGGCTAACGTCTACGACAAACTGAAGTCGCTCGGCATCGAGCTCCCGACCGCCGGCGCACCGGCCGCCGCCTACGTGATGAGCGCGCAAAGCGGCAACACCGTCTATCTGTCGGGCCATATCGCGAAGAAGGACGGCAAGGTCTGGGCCGGCAAGCTCGGTGCGGATCTGCAAACGGAAGACGGCAAGGCGGCCGCCCGCTCGATCGCGATCGATCTGCTCGCGACGCTGCACGCGCACACCGGCGACCTGAACAAGGTCACGCGCATCGTCAAGCTGATGAGCCTCGTCAATTCGACGCTCGACTTCACCGAACAGCACGTCGTGACGAATGGCGCATCGGAGCTGATCGCCGAAGTGTTCGGCGATGCGGGCAAGCATGCGCGCTCGGCGTTCGGCGTCGCGCAGATCCCGCTCGGCGCGTGCGTCGAAATCGAACTGATCGCCGAAGTCGCGTAACGGACGCACCGCGATGCCCGGCCGTCTCGTTCGCTTCAAGCAGGTCGACGTGTTCACGTCGGTGCCGTTCAAGGGCAATCCGCTTGCCGTGGTGTTCGACGCCGACGCGCTCGGCGACGACGCGATGCTCGAGATCGCCCGCTGGACGAACCTGTCGGAAACGACGTTCCTCTGCACGCCGACCGATCCGCAAGCCGACTATCGCGTGCGGATCTTCACGACGGGCGGCGAACTGCCGTTCGCCGGCCACCCGACGCTCGGCACCGCGCATGCGTTCCTGGAAAGCGGTGCGCGGCCGCGCACGCCGGGCCGGCTGATCCAGCAATGCGGGGTCGGCCGGGTCGCGCTGCGCGAGCAGGCCGGCGGCTGGGCATTCGCCGCGCCGCCGGCGCGCGTCACGCCGCTCGACCGTTCGGACTACCCGGCACTGGCCGCCGCGCTGCACAGCGACGCGCTCGACCTGGACGCCGAGCCGTGCGCGGTGGACAACGGCGCGCCGTGGCTGGTCGTGCGGCTGAAGTCGGCCGACGCGTGCATCGGCCTGTCGCCCGATCCGGCCGCGCTCGCGGCGCTTACGCACCGCTACGGCGTACACGGCGTGGCGGCCTACGCGCCGCACGCCGAAGGCGGCCCCGCGACGTTCGAGATCCGCTGCCTGATGACGGGAGGCCAGTTCGGCACCCCCGGCGAGGATCCCGTCACCGGCAGCGCGAACGCCGCGCTGGCCGGGCTGCTGACGCGGCAGGAACGCCGCCCCGGCCAGTCGTACACGGCCCGCCAGGGCACGGCGATCGGTCGCGACGGCCGCATCTTCGTCAGCTACGACGAAGACGGCACGACCTGGATCGGCGGCCACGTCGTCACGGTCGTCGACGGCACGTTCCGGTCGCCCGCCTGACATTTCGCGATGTGCGATGGCGCCGGCTCGTCCGGCGCCCTACGCTTCGCCCAACTATCGCAAAAACGTTCCAGCCAGTAATATCGGGCCTAATCCGTTGTTTCGGAGGTCTGTCCATGGTTGCGCGTCCCGCGAACGAACAGACGTCGGGACAATCCGAACCATAGCCGGCCATCCAGACGGATGGCGCACGCGAGCAGGACGCCGCCCTCTTCGATGAGCTCCGCCCGGTCCAACCACACGCCGCCGAACCGGCCGCTGCGCGCGCCGCGCAAATCGCGCCGGCGTGCGTTGTTTGCCATCCCGCTGCTCGGGATGCTGGCGCTCGCGCTACTGTGGGCCGTGATCATCGCGCGTCTGTCCGTCGAAAAGGACAGCGCCTACAAGGAAGCGGCGGCCTCCGCGGCGATCCTGTCGTCCGCGCTCGAGCAGCATACGGTCAAGGCGATCCACCAGGTCGACCAGATCACCCGCTTCGTCAAGTTCGAATTCGAGAAATCGCCGGCGCGCTTCAATCTCGCGAGCGCCGTCGAAAAAGGCGTCGTGCCGAGCGACACGCTGATCCAGGTGTCGCTCGTCAACGCGAAGGGCATCCTGTTCGCGAACACCGCCGAACTCCATCCGCAACCGATCAACCTGTCCGATCGCGAGCACTTCAAGGTCCATCTCGCGCACAACGACGACCGCCTCTTCATCAGCAAGCCCGTGCTCGGCCGCGTGTCGAGCCACTGGACGCTGCAGATGACGCGGCGCCTGAACAACCCGGACGGCAGCTTCGCGGGCATCGTCGTGGTGTCGGAAGACCCGAGCTACTTCACGAACGATTTCTACAACAACGCGGCGATCGGCAAGGAAGGCGTGATCGCGGTCGTATCCGACACGGGCGCGGTGCTCGCACGGCGCACGGGTTCGGTGAGCAACGCGCCGGGCGCGTTTTCGGCCTCGGGCGTCTACCCGATCGCGGAGCGCGTGACGGGCACGATCATCGATCCGATCGACGGCGTGACGCGCATCGTGTCGTACCGCCACCTCGACGGCTACCCGCTCGCGGTGATGGTCGGGCTGTCGCAGACGGAAGAGTTCGCGGACTACTACCACACGCGCAACGTCTACCTGCTGATGACGAGCTTCATCACGCTCGCGATGCTCGCGTTCTTCGGCGTCGCGACGGGCCTGATCGGCAAGCTGCTCGGCCGCGAGCGCGAAATGACGCAGCTCGCCGAATACGATCTGCTCACCGGCCTCGCGAACCGCTATGCGACGCTGCGCGGGCTGCGCAACGACGTGTCGATGCCCGCGAGCCTGTCGCGGCTCGGCCTGCTGTTCATCGATCTCGACAACTTCAAGACCGTCAACGACACGCTCGGCCACAACGCCGGCGACATCGTGCTGCAGATGACCGCGTCGCGCCTGGCCGACGCGGTCGGCGACGAAGGCTCGCTCGCACGCATCGGCGGCGACGAGTTCGTCGTCGTGATGAAGGGCGACGACGTCGAGCGGCGTGCGGTGCGGCTCGCGGAAGCGATCATCCGGATGTTCAGCGAGCCGTTCGACGTACGCGGCAGTTCGTTCGTGCTGCATGCGAGCATCGGCATCGCGCTGCACACCGTCGCGAACGAGAGCGAGATCGACCTGCTGAAGAAGGCCGACCTCGCGATGTACAGCGCGAAGGATGCCGGCAAGAACTGCTACCAGTTCTATGCGCCGCATCTGTCGCACCGCGCCGACCACCTGATGCGCTGGGAACAGCAATTACGCGTCGCGCTCGCCGAAGGGCAATTGTTCCTCGCGTACCAGCCGAAGATCGACCTCACGCACCGCTATATCACCGGCTTCGAGGCGCTCGCGCGCTGGGATCATCCGGAACACGGCGTCATCTCCGCGAACGAGTTCATCTCGATCGCCGAATCGACCGGCCTGATCGTGCCGATCGGCGACTTCGTGATCCGCACCGCGTGCGAGCAGATCGCGCGCTGGCGCGACGAGGGCCACGACACGCTGACGCTCGCGGTCAACATCTCGCCGGTGCAGTTCTGGCGCGGCGACCTGATCGAGACGATCTCGCAGGCGCTGCAGGACACCGGCATCGACGCGAACCGGCTCGAGATCGAGATCACCGAAACCGCGATGATGGAATATCCGGAACTCGTATCCGAGAAGATCGTCGCGCTGAAGAAGCTCGGCATCCGGATCGCGCTCGACGATTTCGGCACCGGCTATTCGTCGCTGTCGTACCTGCACCGCTTCTCCGTCGACACGCTGAAGGTCGACCGCTCGTTCGTGCAGGCGATTCCGACCGATCGCAGCGTGTGCGTGATGGTGTCGTCGATCGTACATCTCGCGCGCTCGCTCGGGCTGACCGTAGTCGTCGAGGGCACGGAGACCGAGGAGCAGATCACGTGGCTGTCCACGCTCGGCGAAATCGAGGCGCAGGGCTTCCTGTTCTCGCGCCCGGTGCCGGCCGATGCGATTCCCGCGCTGATCGCACGCTTCGGCGTGCGTGGCGATCATCCGAACGTCGTCGCGCATCGCGCGACCGGCAGCACGGGCGCCTGAGCACCGTGGCGCGCGTTGCGCGCCGTCGCAATTGTTTCGTTTTCCGATCCGATCGTCGAGTTCATTAACTAGCGTTTTCGCGCATGGCAGTGTCATGATGCGCGGCGGAAAATCGGGAGGGCCTACGTGTCGGCGGGCCGCCGGCATGGCCATACGCGAGAGATCCGGCCCTGTGCCAACCACACAATCATGACAACCGTCGAAATCGAAGCGACCGCTCGTGTCGAAGAGGCACCGGCATCCCTATGGGCCTTGTTCAAGGTCGTCGCCGGCATTTCGGCCGTCTCGTGGGGCGGGCTTTCGATGATGGCGCAACTCGAACGCCATTACGTCGAGCGGCTGCAGCGGATCGAGCCGCACGTCTTCGGCGATCTCGTCGCGCTCGCGTGGCTCGTCCCGGGCCCCGTCGGCTGCAACGTCGCCGTGCAGGTCGGCCAAACGCTGCACGGCCGTGCCGGCGCATGGGTCGCCGGTCTTGCCAGCGTGCTGCCGTTCTCGATCCTGATGACGCTGTTCGCGATCTTCTATCGGACGCCGCTCGTGCGCTCGCTTGCGGCGCCGATGCTGATCAATCACTTCGGGATGGTGCTCGCCGCGTTGATCGGCGTCACGTGGGTCAAGCAGTTGCGCTCGCTCGCGCGCACGCGGCTCGAACAGTCGATTGCCGCGCTATCGACGATTCTGCTTGCTTTCGCGCATAGTCCGGCCGCTTTCGTCGGGATTCTGTTCGCCGCGTTTGCAGCGGGCTGGCTGACGGGGCCGTCGCAACGCGACGCGGTCGATTTCACGCTGTCCAAGCGCGACCGCGGCCTGCTCGTGCTGCTCGGCGTGCTCGTCCTGCTGTTCGCGGTGCCGCTGCCCGGCAATTACCAGGCGGAGCTGCTGTGGCCGCGCCTCGCGGGCGCCGGCATGACGCTGTTCGGCGGCGGCTTCTCCGCGCTGCCGGTGCTCAAGACGCTGTTCGTCTCGCCGGCAACAGGCATCTCCGATCACGACTTCACGCTGGCATTCGCGCTGTCGCCGGTCGCGCCGGGGCCGTTGCTGAACGTGGTGCCGTTTCTCGGCTACCTGACCGACGGCTGGGTCGGCGCGCTGCTCGCCACCGCCGCGCTGTTCATCCCGTCGGGATGCCTCGTCGTGTTCGCGCACAACCACCTGTTCCGGCTCAAGCGCCATTCGCGCTTCGAGCACGGGATGCGCCTGCTGCGCGCGGCGACGACGGGCTTTCTCGTGGTCGCCGTCGTGAAGATCCTGCATCGCGAGCCCGCCGACCCGGTCTACTGGCTGACGGGCGCCTTCGCGACGCTGTGCTTCACGCGCTTCAAGGTGCCCGTCTATGCCGTGTACGGCGCGGTCGCCGTCGCGTGCAGCGTGTGGCTGTGGGCCGCCGCGCACTGACGGGCGGCCGCCTCCAACCCGCCAACGCCCTGCGTGCCCGGCTCCGTCAACCGGCCTGCATCGCGACCCGGCGTGCCATCCAGCGCGCGCGCAGCGCGTCGTATGCGAGGTTGAAGCAGAACGTGTAAGGCAGGAAGAACAGCACGATGCCGAGGTCGAGCAGCAGCGCCTCGACGAGGCTCACGTTCAGCCACCACGCGGCAACCGGCACCACCATCGCGACGAGGCCGAGCTCGAACGTCACCGCGTGCGCGATCCGCATGCCGAGCGTGCGCGACAACCCGGCTCGCCGCTCGAAGCGGTCGAACAGCGCGTTGAAGGTCATGTTCCACGCCATCGCGATCAGCGACACCATCACCGTCAGCACACCGACGTGCGACACCGGCATGTCGAGCAGCCACGCGCCGATCGGCGCGCACAGCGCGATCGCCACCAGTTCGAACGTCAGCGCGTGCAGCAGGCGTTCCGTCACCGTTTTATTCGTCTGTTTCATGATGTCCTCCAAGGCATGACCTGATTCATGGCGGCCATTTTGATCGGCGATACCGGATGAATCCAGTTTGATATCATCGGTTTCACCGATATGAAGCCGCCAGGAGCACTGCATGCACCACGCCCCGGAAGCCCTGCTCGCATTCGCCGAGGCGGCGCTGCTCGGCTCGTTTACGGCCGCCGCACGCAAGCTCGGCAAGCGTCAGTCGACCGTGTCGGAGGCGATCGCGAACCTCGAAATCGATCTCGGCGTGCAGTTGTTCGATCGCTCGACGCGCACGCCGACGCTCACCGACGCCGGGCGCGCACTGCTGCCGCAGGTGCAGCGCGCGCTCGAAGCCAGCGCGGCGATCGACCGCACGGCCGCGCGGCTCGCGCACGGCGAGGAAGCGCGGCTCACGCTCGTCGTGTCCGATACGTACCAGTCGAAGCGCTACGAAGAGACGTTGATGGCGCTCGAACGGCGCTTTCCGGCGCTCGAGCTCGAATGCCAGATCGCCGAGCACGACGACGTGCTCGACCTGATCCAGCAAGGCCGCGCGCAACTCGGGCTGATGGCCGCGCGCGCCGCCTACCCGGCCGATATCGGCGCGGCGACGGTGGCGGAGGAATCGGAGATCGGGCTGTTCGTGGGCCGCAAGCACGCGCTCGCCGAATACGGCGACGCCGAGGTGCCGCACGCGGCGCTGCGTGACGTGCGCGAACTGCGCCTCAATACGTACGTGAAGGCGGAAGGCCGCGGCACCGACGACCGGATCGTCGTCGGCACGCAGCACTGGCTGGCGCCGAGCTACCTGATGCTGCTGGAGATGGCCGTACTGGGGTTCGGTTGGGCGGAGCTGCCGCGCTGGATGGTCGAGCACTTCGCGCGCGACCGCCTGTGCGAGCTACGCTCGCGCGGCTGGCCGCGCCGCGTGCGGGTGGACGCGGTCTGGTCGCGCAACCGGCCGCTCGGGCCGGCCGGCTCATGGCTGCTCGACGCGATGCTGGCCGCGTAGCGGCGCATGCGGCCAGGCCAGCGGCCTGCGGCCGCGGCGGGCGCCGGCCGCTCAGAAACCGCGCGACAGCACGGCCGCGCCGATCGTGACGACGCCGAGCACGAGATTCACGACGACGAGCAGGCGCACCGCGTTTACCGCGCGCGCGCCGTCCGGCCAGTTCTGCGCCTGCACCGCACGGCGAATGCGCGGGAACAGCGCGAAGCGGATGTGCCCGAAGATCAGCATCATCACGACGCCGAGCCCGGCCATCGCATGCAGCGACCACGTCGCGTGCGCCCCGCCGAAGTTCATCAGCAGGAACCCGCCGGACAGCAGGATCACGATCACGGCCCCCGACACCCAGTTGAAGAAGCGGCCGAACACGCCTTCGATCAGCGGCAACCGGAGCTGCGGCGACAGGTCGGACAGCGCCGGGCGCAGGCAGAAGTTGGCGAAGACCATCCCGCCTACCCACACGGCGACGGCCAGCAGGTGAAGAAACAGCGCGACGGCAACGGCGTGGGACATGGGGACGATCCTGTGATGAGTGGGGTGCAACGAACGGCCGCGTCGCACGCGGCATCAAGCGACGTTCGACCCGCCAGCCGCGTCGCGGTTCAGGCCCTCGGCGCGATTTCACATTATTTTGCAAGTTCCGCGTGACAACGCCACGCTTGCTTACCCGCATCCCCGCACCGAAAAGAAAAGGCCGCACGCCCGCCGAAGCGGACGTGCGGCCTTCTATCGCGGCTGAACCGGGCGATCGCGCGCGGCGTCAGCCGAGCAGCGGACGCAGCTCGTTGACGACCTTGAGCTTCGTCTCCGGCGCGCGGCCCTTGCGTGCGCGCTTGCCGATGTGCGGCGCGAGCCCGGCGTACGACAGCGTGTCGTCCTGCGCCTTGCCGCCGCGGCCGGTGCCGATCAGCACGACGCCCGCCGGATCGATCGCCAGCGCCTGCACGAGCGTTTCCTTGTCGTCGAGCGCCATCAGAATCACGCCGCGCCCGCCGCCGGACAGCGTCTTCATCTCGTCCATCCCGAACACGAGCAGGCGCCCGCCGCTCGACAGGCACGCGACCTGCGTCGCGTTCGGCAGCACCGGCATCGGCGCGAGCGGCACCGCGCCCGCATCGATGGTCATGAACGACTTGCCGGCCTTCACGCGGCTCACCATGTCGCCGACCTTCGCGATGAAGCCGAAGCCGTTGCTCGACGCGAGCAGCAGTTGCTGGTCGGCCGGCGCCGCATAGTAGTGCATCAGGTGCGAGCCCGACTCGAGCTCGATCAGCGACGTGACCGGCACGCCGTCGCCGCGCCCGCCCGGCAGCACCGACACGTCGACCGAATACACGCGGCCGCTGCTGCCCCACGCGATCAGCCGATCCGGCGTGCGGCACTGGAAGGCCGCGTACAGGTGATCGCCCGCCTTGAACGTGAAGCCGGCCGGGTCGAGCCCGTGGCCCTTCAGCGCACGCACCCAGCCCTTCTGCGATACGACCACCGTCACCGGCTCGTCGACCACCTTCGCCTCGAACGTCGCGCGCTTTTCCTGCTGGATCAGCGTGCGGCGATCGTCGCCGTACTGCTTCGCATCGGCCTCGATCTCCTTGATCATCAGCCGCTTCATCGCGCTTTCGTTCGCGAGCAGTTCCTCGAGCTTCGCCTTCTCGTCGCGCAGCGCTTCGAGTTCCTTCTCGATCTTGATCTTCTCGAGCCGCGCGAGCTGGCGCAGGCGGATTTCGAGGATGTCCTCGGCCTGCCGCTCGCTGAGCCCGAACGCGCTCATCAACGCGGCCTTCGGCTCGTCCGACTCGCGGATGATGCGGATCACCTCGTCGATGTTCAGGAAGACGATCATCCGCCCTTCGAGGATGTGGATGCGGTCGTCGACCTTCGCGAGACGATGGCGGCAACGACGCGTCATCGTCAACTGGCGGAACTTCACCCATTCGTCGAGGATCGTCAGCAGGCCCTTCTGGCCCGGCCGGCCATCGGCGCCGATCATCACGAGGTTCAGCGTCGCGTTCGATTCGAGGCTCGTGTACGCGAGCAGCGTGTTCACGAATTCCGTCTGGTCGATCGTGCGCGACTTCGGCTCGAACACGAGCCGCACCGCCGCTTCCTTGCCCGACTCGTCGCGCACCGCGTCGAGCAGGTCGAGCATCGCCTTCTTCGTGTTGAGCTGCTCGGGCGTCAGCGTCTTCTTGCCGAGCTTGAGTTTCGGGTTGGTCAGCTCCTCGATTTCCTCGAGCACCTTCTGGCCCGACGTGTTCGGCGGCAGCTCGGTCACGACGAGCTGCCACTGGCCGCGCGCGAGATCCTCGATCTTCCACTTCGCCCGCACCTTCAGGCTGCCGCGGCCCGTTTCGTACGCCGCCGAGATTTCGGTGTCGCTCGAGATGATCTGGCCGCCGCCGGGGAAATCCGGCCCGGGAATCAGGTTCATCAGCTCCGCGTGCGTGAGCTTCGGATTGCGGATCAGCGCGACCGCCGCGGCCGCCACTTCGCGCAGGTTGTGCGACGGGATTTCGGTGGCGAGGCCGACCGCGATGCCCGACGCGCCGTTCAGCAGCACGAACGGCATGCGGCTCGGCAGCGTCTTCGGCTCCTCGAACGAGCCGTCGTAGTTCGGCATGAAGTCGACCGTGCCCTGGTCGATCTCGTCGAGCAGCAGCTTCGCGATCGGCGTGAGGCGCGCTTCCGTGTAACGCATCGCCGCCGCGCCGTCGCCGTCGCGCGAGCCGAAGTTGCCCTGCCCGTCGATCAGCGGATAGCGCAGCGAGAAATCCTGCGCGAGACGCACGAGCGCGTCGTACGCCGACTGGTCGCCGTGCGGATGGTATTTACCGAGCACGTCGCCGACCACGCGCGCCGACTTCACCGGCTTCGCGTCGGGCCCAAGGCCCATTTCGTTCATGGCGTAGAGAATCCGGCGCTGCACCGGCTTCTGGCCGTCGCACACGTCGGGCAGCGCGCGGCTCTTCACGACGCTGACCGCGTAGCTGAGATACGCCTGCTCCGCGTAGTTGCCGAGCGTCAGCGCGTCGCTCTCCGGCGCGTCGGGGCTGGCAAAGAGATCGGAAGTATTGTCGTCCATCTGAATTCCGTATTCGTAAGTGGCGTGAGGCCGGACCGGGCGTCATGCCCGGCCGCGCGGCAGATCCGCTTAAATGTCCGCTTCGACGTCGTTGCCCTTTTCCTCGAGCCAGCCGCGCCGCGCGGCTGCCTCGCCCTTGCCCATCAGCATCGTCATCCGCGCGACGGTCGCCTCGTAGTCGAGCTCGCCGAGCTTCACGGGCATCAGGCGGCGCGTATCGGGGTTCATCGTCGTGTCCCACAGCTGCTCCGCGCTCATTTCGCCGAGACCCTTGAAGCGGCTGATGCTCCACTGCGTGTCGCGCACGCCGTCCTTGCGCAGCTTGTCGAGGATCGCTTCGAGCTCGCCGTCGTCGAGCGCATAGAGCTTCTGCGCGGGCTTCTTGCCGCGCGCGGGCGCGTCGACGCGGAACAGCGGCGGGCGCGCCACATAGACATGGCCGCGCTCGATCAATTGCGGGAAATGCTTGAAGAACAGCGTGAGCAGCAGCACCTGGATGTGCGAGCCGTCGACGTCCGCGTCCGACAGGATGCAGATCTTGCCGTAGCGCAGGTTCGACAGGTCGACGGAGTCGTCCGGGCTGTGCGGATCGACGCCGATCGCGACCGAGATGTCGTGCACCTCGTTGTTCGCGAACAGGCGGTCGCGCTCGGTTTCCCACGTGTTCAGCACCTTGCCGCGCAGCGGCAGGATCGCCTGGTATTCCTTGTCGCGCCCCATCTTCGCAGAGCCGCCCGCCGAATCGCCTTCGACGAGGAACAGCTCGTTGCGCGCGATATCTTCCGTCTCGCAATCGGTCAGCTTGCCCGGCAGCACCGCGACGCCCGAGCTCTTGCGCTTCTCGACCTTCTGGCCCGCGCGCGTGCGCGCCTGCGCCTGCTTGATCACGAGCTCCGCGAGCTTCTTGCCGTGCTCGACGTGCTGGTTCAGCCACAGTTCGAGCGCCGGACGCGAGAACGACGACACGAGCTTCACCGCGTCGCGGCTGTTCAGCCGCTCCTTGATCTGCCCCTGGAACTGCGGATCGAGCACCTTCGCGGACAGCACGAACGACACGCGCGCGAACACGTCTTCCGCGAGCAGCTTCACGCCCTTCGGCTGCAGGTTGTGCAGCTCGACGAAGCTCTTCACCGCCTGATAGAGACCGTCGCGCAGGCCCGACTCGTGCGTGCCGCCTGCCGGCGTCGGGATCAGGTTCACGTACGACTCGCGCACGAGCGAGCCTTCCTCGCTCCATGCGACGACCCACGACGCGCCTTCGCCCTCGGCGAAGGTTTCGTCGGTCGAACGCGAATCGGCGAAACGCTCGCCTTCGAACAGCGGGATCAAGAGCTCGCTGCCGTTCATTTCGTCGAGCAGGTAGCCGCGCAGGCCGTCTTCATACTTCCACGTCTGGCGCTCGCCGGTCTTTTCGTTGACGAGCACGACCTCGACGCCCGGCAGCAGCACGGCCTTCGAGCGCAGCAGGCGCTGCAGCTCGCCGAGCGGCAGGTTCGGCGAATCGAAATACTTCGGATTCGGCCACACCTGCACGCGCGTGCCGGATTTCTTCTCGCTGCGGCCCGCGGCTTGCGTCGCGAGCGGCTTCACGACGTCGCCGTCGGCGAAGCCGAGCTCGGCGATCTTGCCGTCGCGCCAGACCGTCACGTCGAGACGCGTCGCGAGTGCGTTCGTCACCGACACGCCCACCCCGTGCAGGCCGCCCGAGAACGTATACGCGCCGCCGGCGGCCTTGTCGAACTTGCCGCCCGCATGCAGGCGCGTGAACACGATCTCGACCACCGGCACGCCTTCTTCCGGGTGCATGCCGAACGGGATGCCGCGGCCGTCGTCTTCGACCGACACCGACTGGTCGGTGTGCAGCGTGACCGTGATCTGCTTGCCGTAGCCGCCGAGTGCCTCGTCGGACGCGTTGTCGATGACTTCCTGGATGATGTGCAGCGGATTTTCGGTACGGGTGTACATGCCGGGCCGCTGCTTGACCGGCTCGAGACCCTTGAGCACCTTGATCGATGCTTCGCTATAGGCCGCGCTGGGTTTCTTCGTTGACATAGGCGCTGAATTTCGTCATTCATCGGGACGTTGTCCACACCTCGTGTGGATAACGTCGTGGACAAAACGTTGAGTTCCGTAAAAAAGCGAATCGAAACAACGGTGTGCTTGGACTGCTCCGAAAGCGGGCGCGCGGCGTGCGCGGCGCGCTCCTGAACGCGCGGTATTTTACTGGTTCCGCGTGGCGCGCCAATCGCGGGATCGACGCGCGCCGCACGCGTCACGCCGGCTTGCGCTTCGCCTCGAGCGTTTCCCACCGTTCGAGCGCGGCGAGCAGTTCGTCGTCGATCGCCGCGAACCGCTCGGTCAGGCGCGTGCCCTCCTGCGGATCCTTCGCGAAAATCGAGCCGTCCTCGAGCTGCGCATTGATCGTCTTCTGCTCCGCTTCGAGCGCGGCGATCTTCTCCGGCAGCGAATCGAGTTCGCGCTGCTCGTTGAACGACAGCTTCACCGTACGCTGCGCGTTGCGGCCCGCCGCGCTCTTCGCCGGCTCGTCCTTCGCGGGTGCCGCTTCCTTGACCGCGCGCTTCGCCGCCTCCTGCTGCGCGAGCTGCTCCGAACGTGCGCTCTGAATCTGCCAGTCGGTGAAGCCGCCGACGTATTCGCGCCACTTGCCGTCGCCCTCGGCCGCGATCACCGACGTCACGACGTTGTCGAGGAACGCGCGATCGTGGCTGACGAGCAGCACCGTGCCGTCGTAGTCGGCCAGCAGCTCTTCGAGCAGTTCGAGCGTCGGGATGTCGAGGTCGTTGGTCGGTTCGTCGAGCACCAGCACGTTGGCCGGGCGCGCGAACAGGCGCGCGAGCAGCAGCCGGTTGCGCTCGCCGCCCGACAGCGACTTCACCGGCGAACGCGCGCGTTCCGGCGCGAACAGGAAATCGCCGAGATAGCTCATCACGTGCTTGCGCACGCCGCCGATCTCGACCCATTCGCTGCCGGGGCTGATCGTATCCGCGAGGCTCTTCTCCTGGTCGAGCTGCGCGCGCATCTGGTCGAAATACGCGACCTGCAGGTTCGTGCCGGTGCGCACCGTGCCTTCGTCCGGCTTCAGGTCGCCGAGGATCAGCTTCAGCAACGTCGTCTTGCCGGCGCCGTTCGGGCCGACGAAGCCGATCTTGTCGCCGCGCATGACCGTCGTCGAGAAACGGTCGACCACCGTGCGGCCGCCGTAACGCTTCGTCACGTCGGTCAGCTCCGCGACGATCTTGCCCGACTTCTCGCCCTGCGCCACGTCGAGCTTCACGTTGCCCTGCGCATTACGGCGCTCGGCGCGCTCGTTGCGCATCTGCACGAGCCGCGCGATGCGGCCGACGCTGCGCGTGCGGCGCGCTTCGACGCCCTTGCGGATCCACACTTCTTCCTGCGCGAGCAGCTTGTCGAATTTCTCGTTCTCCACGCGCTCGACTTCGAGCTGCTGTGCCTTGCGCGTCTGGTACGCGGAGAAATTGCCCGGATACGACAGCAGCCGGCCGCGATCGAGCTCGACGATGCGCGTCGCGACGCGGTCGAGAAACGCGCGATCGTGGGTGATGAACAGCAGCCCCGCGCGCTGCGCGACGAGCAGCTCTTCGAGCCAGCGGATACCGTCGAAATCGAGGTGGTTGGTCGGTTCGTCGAGCAGCAGCACGTCGGGCTGCAGCACCAGCGCGCGCGCCAGCGCGACGCGCTTCTGCATCCCGCCCGACAGCGCGTCGACGCGGGCGTCGCCGTCCTGCAGGCCGATCTGCGCGAGCGTCATCGATACGCGCGTGCGCCAGTTCCATGCGTCGTGCGCGTCCAGCGCCGACTGCAGTGCGTTCATCCGCGCGAGCAGCGCATCGTGCTCGGCGCCTTCCGGTATCTCCGCGAGGCGGTGCGCGATCGAATCGTATTCTTCGAGCAGTTCGCGCGTGTGCGCCAGCCCCGACGCGACCGCGTCGAACACCGTCGCACCCGGCTCGAATTCGGGCTCTTGCGGCACGTAGACGGTCACGAGCTCCTGCTGGCGCGTGACCAGCCCGTCGTCGGCCTTCGCGAGACCGGCGACGATCTTCAGCAGCGACGACTTGCCCGCGCCGTTGCGGCCGATCAGGCCGACGCGCTCGCCGGCCTCCAGCGAGAAATCCGCGTGATCGAGCAACGCGACGTGACCGAACGCGAGCTGCGCGCCGGTAATGGAATAGAGCGACATGGGGGGACGGCGATGAGAGAAATCGGAAGCGCCCATTGTACCGGTCGCGGAGGCCGGTATCGGCTCGGCCGGACGGACGACGGCCACGGGTCGCGCTCGAAGCGCGCCGGCGCGCCGCCGTGAGCGGGTTGCGGCCGGATTCCGCTGCGGATGCCGGCCGCGGTTTGCGTCCCGCGAAAACGACCGAATGCCGGCCGGATGCCCGCGCGGCCGGCCGATCGGCAGATCCCGCGCGCGGCGCATCGGGCGCCTGCGCGGGATGCGCCGTTATTCCGTTATTTCACGTTGACCGTGATCGTCGAGCTCATTTCGGGGCCGTACGAACGGTGCGCGCCGTCGCCGAGCTGCAGCGTCAACGTGTGCTGGCCGGGCGGCAGCTTCACGTCGGTTTCGGTCTGGGCCTTGCCGAAATGCAGCGAATGGTCGGTCGCCGGGATCACGTCGCCCTTCGGCACCGGCTTGCCGTCGATCAACAGGTGATGGTGACCGGTATCCGGCGTCATGTCGCCGGCCGGCTTGAGCGCCATGCCTTCGAGACCGAACTTCACGTGCACGGGGCTCGACACTGTCGCGCCGTCCTGCGGCTCGACGAAGAACACACGCGCTTCGGCGCGCGCGAGCGTCGACACGGCCAGCGCCGCGACACAGACTGCACCCGCGATCCACTTTCTGTTGAGCATCGTTACCTCCTTCTGATTGACAGGCCCACGAAGCATACACCGCGTGCCCGGCCGACGCGTCGGCGTCGGTTGTTCGCGATGCGTACGTTTAAAACGACGTTGCGCAGGTGTTCGGCGAAATTCCGGTACCATTGCGCCTTTCGTCCGCCGGCGAGGCTGCGGACGGCATCGCCGAATTTTCATTGTCCCGAGCGCAACATGAGCGAAGTAACCGAATACCAGAGCTGGGTCTGCCTGATTTGCGGGTGGGTCTACAACGAAGCGGAAGGCTTGCCCGATGAAGGTATCGCGGCCGGCACCCGTTTCGCCGACATTCCCGCCGACTGGCGCTGCCCGCTGTGCGACGTGGGCAAGGAAGATTTCGTCGTCGTCGATTTCTGATTTTCCGTTCCGATCGCGGTTGATTACGCGATACGCGCGTCGGTGTGCATTCCGCCCCGCCGACGCGCCGCGCGTTTGCTATACTCTGCGCGCTGTCCACACCGCCGTCCGGTTCGCCATCTTTTGCGCGAATGCCCGGACTTGGCTCTCCCCGTAGTTCAATGGATAGAACAAGCGCCTCCTAAGCGCTAGATACAGGTTCGATTCCTGTCGGGGGGACCATCTAAGTTCCCAATACCTCCCAAGTTTGCCCCAAAAGTCGCGCACAGCCTTGTGTCGCCTGGACTTTTGCTGCCATCATTGCCCAAGGTTGCCCAATACAAGCCAAGGGGGCATCCGCGCACGCAAACGTCGAATCAGTTCGTCATATCCATCGCTGCTTGTCATCACCCCTTCCATCGTCGACTGAAGAACAGCTTGCACGAACGCACGAACAACTGCAGTTGCACAGGCCACGCAATCGCACACGCACCCCGATACTGTTGCGCGAGCGGCGGCGCATTCCAACGGCCAGGGTGTGGCATGAAATCAGCTGGAAGCGCCTCGATGCCATCGAACATTGACGGCTGTGTCCATTCGACGTGTGATGCTCGGGATACGCGACGGTCGAGCGCCCGCAAGCCAATGGCGAGGTGCCGGGCCACACCGACCTTATCGCCGTCAAATCGCTCGAACGTCCGCAGATACGCAACCGCTTCGGAAAACCGCTCCCCGATTATGCGCGCCGCTGCGGCGGCCTCCTCGCGCATCTCCATCGATGCCAACGGCTCATATTTTTCCGGCGCCGAGAGCCGGGCAGCGATGGCGTTTGGCATGAAGTCGCCGTCGTCGTCGACATCATCTCGGTCGATACGTGTGGCGAAGCGCTCCTGACGGTTGACGAACCTGCCGAACTCTCGCTGTAGGCGCGTGACGATCAGTTCACGCACACCTTCGTCTTCAGGGTCAGGGTTTGCATCCGGCTCAACGTGCAATTCGTCAACGATCAGCCAAGCCTCGTTCGTCAGATCCTCCACGGAGTGATCGCCCTGGGACGATCCAGCGATCCGCTCGAGCTGCTTGCGAATTAGGCCGATGACTCGCTGGAAGAATGCAAAGGCCCGGTTCAAAGGCCCTCCCGACCGGCCGGGGACGTCTTACCGGCTACCGCATCGGCAGCGCAGAAATTCTTCGGCAACGATAGCCGGGCGCAGTGCCCGGTACTCGATCTAGGGTGCATCGGGCGATGCTAGATTATTCGTATGACAGATAAAAGCACTACGACAACTTTCGTGGGAGCAGTACTCTTAAATTGAAAACCATCAAAATTTGATCAGGCCGTTCATGTGACCGCTTCCCGTGCACACGACTAGGGACCTAGTCGCAGGGGTAAGCTTCCGCGACGGCCTTTCGAATGACAATGACTGCGGGCTGAGCACCGAATTCTCGATCTCGCTGGAGCGCCATGCCGACAATCTGTCGTAACTTGGTCGCGTTTGCTTTGCCAGCGGCGCACATATGCACGACGCTTGATCGTTCTGTCAGCCTTTGATTCTCGCCGGCCTGCAGCACCGCGTCGTCATCTACGACTCCCATGACATACATACTGGCGGCCAAATGAAGAGCGCCGTCGTTCGAATTGATCCAGCTTTCCAGTTGCCGCCCCATCATTGGAGCAGCTTGGGCTGCAAAAGGCGGGAACAGCAAGCATCCCACGAGGCCCGCACCGGACATGGCTGCAATCGATGCAGTGATTTTTCTCATTGTCGCCGTCGTATAGTTTGGTCAGTCGTTCGTGCGGCCCTGTCGGCCGACCTCAGAATCATCAACCAAGAGCGCATCTAAGACGGGATCTAGCCAATCAAGCATATAGTGCGCCAACGCCCTTACCGGCGCATTCGGATCCAATCGTTGCGGCTGAGAAGACGTGAGCGGTACCGGATACCGCCCCCGCCAAACGACGACCTCTCCAAGGTCTCTGCAAATATTCTTGACGGTTCGGACGTCACCATCGGTTCGGATGACGGTACGAAATCGATCGCCAAAAAGCTCGGCGGCCTCGGCAAGCGCAAGCAAATTGTGTCCGTTTGACGTCGGAACTCCTAAGGCTCGCAGTTCAGCCCCGGTGGCCTCGCCTTTCCCATCCATCACAACTCGCACCTCGATTTTGGCCGGATGATGTTCGACAATCCAGGCCTTTAGAGCAGTCTCGAGAGCGAGTCCGTAAAGAAGCTTCGTCGTTTCTAGAGCCTCAAGTGCAGCAGCAAAGGTCGGCTCGGTTTTGGATTCGGCCGCGGCTTCGACCTCGTCGACGACCGTTCTTTCGAACACGTTCCAAAGAGCAATTGCCGAGCGGCGGAGTGCACGCGAATGTTTGCGCCATGCGATCGGATCCCGTGCTTTCTCTAGAAACTCGGTTGCAATCATTCCGTGCCCCTGAAACGAACAGACATAAAAACCGCATGCGGCGGTCGTTGGGATCGACACACTGTCGCTCACCAACGCCGCTGCGTTCAACTTGTGTACTGCCAAGGTGAAACCGGATGCCTCAGCACTCGTTGTATGAAGCTGATGTTATGACTTGGGGAAAGTAGACATTAACCGCCGGACCTCATGCCGAACCTTCTTTGCGGCTCCGTCGATCGCCGTAACGTAGGCCGCGATCTCTCCGTCGGATGTGACAAAGTATGCGCCTGGGTTCCTGACATTAGTATTGGGCAAGTGACTGTCTACTCGCACGTTCGCGGTCTTGGCCTCGATCAGTGCTTCTGCAACATCGGCCGACGCGACTCCGTCGATAGATAGCTCATCAATTGCCGACATTACGATCCGCAGTCGGTCAACTAGATGCATGTCCGGATGCTTCACTCCATTGATTGCTGGAAGCCGCAAAATCACTGCTTGCAATGATTCGGCGCGCTCATGCGTCATGGCTAAAATCTTCTCGATCGCATTGAACCGCTCCGCTCGGTCGGCTTGGCGCATCTGCACGGCCAGGCGCCCTTGGGCTCCTCCGATCCAGAAGGCAGCAATGATCGCTGCAATCGATCCGACCGCTTGCACGAGGGCGGCCACGTCCGCGATTGTCACTTTCGCTCCTCTTTCCGCCGAGGGATCGTAGCACGCTCATGAACCATGCCCGATCAGAAATGAAAGGCCAGCTCGGGGCGGGGCTTCATTTCGGCCAGATCGCACTCACGGCAGCTTGTCGCCGCTGTCGAGCTTCGACTTGTCCAAGGTGAACGGCTTGCTGCTATGACCCTTGTGCTTCTTCGCCTTGGCGCCGGTCTTCGCGGGTGCCGCAGCCGGCGTCATCGCCTGCGCAAATACGGCTGTAACGAACATCGATGCAACGAGAGCGACTGCGAGTTTCTTCACGTCGTTCTTGATCCAACGGGTGGGGTATGTCCGTGTTATGCGGCATCAGCAACAGGTTTCCTGTCCTTCGGGTCAAAATACTGCTTTACCACGATGTGGCGCACTCGCACTGGACGTCCGGACCCCTCGTGAGTATGCGTCGAGAAGAAGGCCAACTCGGCACGGCTGGAGCATTCAGCCTCTTCATATGCCGGCAGCTTTAGTCCCTGCAGTCGCTCACGCCACTTAGCAAGAACGCCGGAACAGTTTGCGCCTCGCACATACAGAATCAATGCCCCCTCGTCTGCGTTCGGCGTGCCCGGACAATATCTAGTAGTGAGCTGATTGAATCCTTTCTCGGTGTACGCATAATCTTTGTGAATTTTTGCCTCACCAACCCAGATATATCCATTGAGATGCCGAATGACGATATCTGAATGACCACCGATCTTCTCGTCGTGTGAAGCATCGTATGTGCGAGAACACAGCATTCCGATCAGTTCAGCCGTCAATCGATCTTCGCCGTCATCCGCACGCACACCCGGATCCTCTTCAATCTTTGCGATACATTGATCGATATCCTTGTACAGAACCCGTACAAAATCACCATAAGACTTAACAAGCAACCGCTCGGCAAACAACGCCCAGTCTGGCCGGATAGCGCCAAATTTCTGGATATCCGCAAGCGACATTGAGTCAAGACTCACGACACACGCCCCAATGATCGCGCGTCGTCGCTAAGCACGAAGAACATGAACAGCGAATGTTCGAAATCCGGCACCGGCTCTCCCGTTTTAGGATGGTAAAAAATTGATTCATCCCGGGCTTGCGCCACGTCCTCTATCGACAATTCCTCAATGTAATCGCTCTTCTGATCAATGAATTCAAACCGAGGATCAAGCAGGTGCAGTCGTCCACCAGAAAGATACTCGACAGATGGAAGGATATCCGCCACATCTGCTAGGCCAGCGATCTTACTAAGCTGACCAAATGTAATCCGTTCAAGGTAACTTTTATTCTGCAGTGAAAAATATTCGACTATCGCAAGGCACGCGCGACGAACCTCGGGCAAGCGCCCGAGATCCTCTTCGATGCGTGCGATAGCAATGTCCTTTTCCACAACCCTATTCACTCAAGTTTGCCCATGACCAGCGCGAAGTCATCCTCATTCGCGCACCCATCTACGATAGCATAGCTCACGTGTGCGTCCGCGCCCCCGGCTATCGAGAAGTGCCCGGAAATCGATACCGTTGGTGCCCTCGCGCCATCGTTCGAAAGCCACGCTTTTCGGATCGAATACTCATCCGTGTCTCCGCTGATCGCTTTCATCCCCTCTTCATGAAACTGTTCTCGACGGAGATCGGACTTTCGTCCTCGCATACGCTCCTCTTTGATCGATTGCGTAGTTGTCGCGTGACCAAGACTGTTCACAAATCCATCGTTCTGAGCATAGAGCTTAGCGATCAACGGAAAAAAGTTCTCGGCATGTAGCAGCCACTTCTCATTCTGAAAGCGTTCCCCAAAAAAGCTATTCAGCCGTTCGGTATAGAAATTGCGCGCTTTCGCGAAATCGTCCCTTGTCAGACGGCAGGAGATGTCGATTTGGACCTCGACACTACCGGATGGTCGAAATATGATCGAATCGAATGCTTGGACGAACCCGCTACGCACCCCGATCACCTCGTCATACCCATCCAGTGCAGATCGAGCGTCGCCATCAAGCTCGGTCAAGTCAATCGGCTCACGCATGCGGAACGCGCGCTTACAGCAAGCGAACACACGTACCGATTTGTCCGCCTGCGTTACCGCATGGCAGAATACGCCGTTAAACGATGCGCGGCGAAGTTTTGATTCCGACAGCGGCAGAGGAAAGCGTTCGGCATACTCGGAATCGGAATCGACAAGCGCAACAACGCGCTTCCCAGCCTCTACCGCCTCCGCGGGCGAAACCTTAAACACCGAAACAGCGCGTTCACCGACAAGCAGCGAATCTAGATATATTTCCTTAACCAGATCCCGACACGCGATAAGGCTGTCCTGTGACATGACCACGTCGTTGTACTTGGCCAAGAGCGGCGGCCAACCTTGAGCGGTCGGCATTGCCGCAGCACGCAGCCGAGCGGTAACAAACCTTACTGGATAGCAATCTGAACGCGCGCGCAGTGCTTCCAGGTACTGGATCAATTCCTTCTTAATCTGCGCTGCCGTCGCGCCTTGGTCTCTCGAGTTCATACCCCTCGTTGGTCTATGCCGTTTGTTGGTTTGCCAGAAACATACCGTATTGGGCAATTCTAGGTATGCGTGTTTACCTAGTATAAGGGGTCGATACCGATCACAATCGGTCAGATCCGCTTCTCCACGCCCGTCCTTTGGGGGCATTTTGGGGGGGCATATGCCGCGCGAATTCAACCGGAAGGCGCGCCCGCTATACCACCATGAATTCTGTCGGGGACCAGTCAAGCCCCAAACCGCCCCCAAGACTCACAGCCCCCCGCTCAAGCAACGACCACCGTAAACTCGACCCCCGACTCGAAATCCAGCGTCGTGGTCGAAAAACGCGGATCCTCGTCGAGGTAAGCCTTGTACGGTCGAACGGCGTCCTCGGCCGTGTACATATTGTCGGCAAGCACGACCGATCCCGGCCGTAACAAGCGCTCGATCTGCCTGAACAGCTTCAGATACGCGTCAGCCCACACGTCGATAAACACCATGTCGACGGTCCCGTCCAGTTCGGCAACCGTCTCGAATACATCGCCCTCCCGCACGTCGACATAGGCATCCAGCCCCGCTGTTTCGACGTGAGCCCGCAGGCGCGCGCATTTGAGCGCATCACGTTCGGTCGCGATGACCACGCCACGGCCCAGCATACGCAGCGCGTCGGCCAAATACAGGGTCGACACACCGCAGGAACTACCAAGCTCGAGGATTCTGGCCGACCGTTGCGACAGCACGATGTTGCGCAAGAATCTTCCCGTCTCCGCCGACACGGCCAACGATAGCGCACCGCTTTCCGACGATTCGAAGTCGTCGCTGAACAGGCCGAACGTTTCGAGAAAGCGCCCTCGCAACCGTGGGACGAGCGTTTCGTATTCGTCGACGAGCGTCGGAAACGCCTCGTTCGGCCCCTGGAACTGCGCGCGGGCGCGGGCGATGATTTCGCTCCGGCTTTCTTCATGAAGCCGTTGCAAAAGAACGTCGGTAGTTGAAGCCAAGTGCATTCCTTGACGAGATTGATCATGTGAACGGCGTATCCAGCGACTGCCATCCGTCAGACTGCCTGCGACACCGTGCCGTCATCGGCGAGCACGGCCGACGCTATGCCCTTCTGGCAAGCGTGATCGCCCGTTCGGGACACGCAGTCACGCAAAGCCCGCATGACCGGCAGGCTTGCGCATTCGGCGCGTAGGCGACTTTCATTCCATGCACGCGCAGTTTCAAGCGATGCATCAGCCCGAGGTCGAGGTAATCGGCCTCATCGACGCGCCGCACCTCGAACACGTTTTCCGGGCAAACGGTGACGCAATCCCCCTTGCCTTCGCAACGTTTCAGATCGACGACCGGCGCGATCACGCCCGCCTTCTGCTTGCAGTCGGCCGTTGATTTTTCGCGCATGTTCACTCCTCCGTGCGCCGGCTGCCGCGCGATCGCCATGCGGCCCGGAAATGCTCGCGCTCTTCGGGTGTCATGGCTTCCCACTTGCGCCAGTGGCGCCGGCCGTGCCAGCCGCGGTGTCCGCGAAATCCGCCGAACAGGATGCGGCTCAATACGAGCAGGCCCAGCGCATGCGCGAAGTCGATCGTCCGGGCGCCGACGAACAGCGCTGGCACCACCCAGTTCCACAGCATCATGACGACCCATCCGAGCACGCCTATGGCTACCACCACGAGCAGCGCCTTGCCCGCACATCTGATTCGAAAATTCATCCGTCGACTCCTCTAGCTATCCAGTTCGTCATAAATGGGCTGCAGTCGAGCACGCAGATGCAAGACCGCGTAGCGTTTGCGCGCCAGCAGCGTATTGAGCGTGACGCCGCTTTGCGTGGCCATCTCCTTGAAGGACAGCCCCTCCAGTTCGTGTGCGATGAAAACCTCGCGCTGATTCGCCGGCAACTCGTCAAGCGCGTCCTGCAACGCCTTCAGCAACAGCGTGCGAGCGTAGCGCGCTTCAGGGCCGGCATCGTGCGCCGGTAACGCGAGATCCAGGCGATACTCGCTGTCCGCTTCGTCGTCGGCATCGAGCAGATCGGTCAACGGCTGCTCCTTCTTTTTGCGAAAACGATCGATGATGCGGTTGCGCGCGGCACGGAACAGCCACGCACTCGCCTGTTCGATCGGCGCAGGAAGCCGATAAGCCTGGACGAATTCGTGAAGCACATCCTGCAGAACGTCCTCGGCATCGTCCGGGTCGCGTATCCGGCGCCGAATGAAGTTCCCTAGCCTCGTTCGTTCACGCATCACCGTCGCAGTGATGTCGCGGTCTGGGTCGGTCATCGTGTGCGAAGTGGGTGGCGGTTCCATGCGTCTGAAGACGTTTCAGGCGCGCGAATATTGTGGCGAAGGTGAAAAATTTCCGGTCGTACGCGTCGGCTCCCTGCGTTGCAGTCGTTTCAAGGAACAGGCCCGATATGAGTCGGGCCGTCTTCGCACGAATCGTTTGACTCTGCGCACCGACCCAAGTACACTTCGCGCCGCGGGGTGGAGCAGTCTGGCAGCTCGTCGGGCTCATAACCCGAAGGTCGTAGGTTCAAATCCTACCCCCGCAACCAAATACCGAAAAAAGCCCCCTTTGCGAAAGCAAGCGGGCTTTTTTTCATTCGACGGTCCGGGATATTGCTGGCGCGCGCAGGCGGCACACGAATGATGTGTGCAATCGAGCATTCACTACGATATGCGACACACGCGCGCACCTCGCCCGTTCGCCGCTGATATGCACTGAACGTTGCGTAGAATTCCGAACTTTCTTCAGTTCGGCACACGGACTTCGCCCATGCTTCGGACGATCGCGGCGCTCGCCGCGCTTTCAGCGATGACCGGCACGGCCAACGCCGCCGACACCGACACGGCCTCGGCCAAACAGCGCTACGTCAGCCCGGGCATCGCCAACGTCACTGCGTCGGCAGCCCCGCGTCCGGACAACACGTCCCCCGACACCCGCTGCCGGGAACTGGCCGCCGGCATCGACGCGGTCATGCACTCGCCCGACCGCGGCCGGAAGGTCGCGCGCGGGATGGGCCCGGACGGCAAGCCGCGCAACGAACTGCGGGCCTACGACAAACGGGCCGACCTGGAAGCCGAGCACCAGCGCCTCGGCTGCCGATAACGAACAACGACGAACCCTCCGTCACCCGGCTCACTTACGCCGGGCATCGGCGTTTACGCATTCGCCCCGCCGTCGATCGTCAACCCGGTTCCGGTGATCGATCGTCCTTCCGGCCCGACGACGAACGCCACGAGCGCGGCCACGTCTTCGGCCTTGCCGTACTGCTGAATCGCCATCCGCGAACGCTGCGCATCGGCGTGCTCGCCATCGGCCGGATTCATATCGGTATCGGTGGAGCCCGGATGCACGATGTTCACCGTGATGCCGCGCGAGCCGAGATCGCGCGCGAGCCCTTGCGTCCAGCCGATCAATGCGGCCTTGCTCGCCGCATAGAGGCTCATCCCCGCATCGGGCACACGCGTCGCGAGGCAACTGCCGGTCGACACGATGCGCCCGCCCTCCCCGAGATGACGCGCCGCCGCCTGCGACGCGACGATCACCGCACGCACGTTCACGTTCAGCGTCGCATCGATATCGTCGAGCGTGAGGTCGTTCAGCGCGCCGGCCCGGAAAATCCCCGCGTTGTTGACGAGGATGTCGAGGCCGCCGAACGCCTGCGCGGCACGATCGACCGCGTTGCGCACGGCCACCGGATCGGCGCTGTCGGCCTGGATCGCCACGGCGCGACGGCCCAGCGCTTCGATGCCGGCGACGACGGCCTGCGCCCGCTCGGCCGATTTTTCATACGTGATCGCCACGTCGGCGCCGTCGGCTGCCAGCCGTTTGGCGATCGCCGCGCCGATGCCGCGGCTGCCGCCGGTAATGAGTGCACGCTTGCCCTGAAGTCGGTTCATGTCGGTTCCTTTCCTCATTTATGTAACGACCGACACAGAATGTGGCAAGTTGCGTCGCACAGTCAATTGATTTATTTTATCGATCGATACAGATATCGACGAAGGAACGGACGCAATGGCTGAACGAGGCCGACCGAGAAGCTTCGACAAGGAAGCGGCGCTGGATCGCGCGATGGAGGTGTTCTGGCGTCTCGGCTACGAAGGGGCGTCGATGACGGACTTGACGGCCGCGATGGGCATCGCGTCGCCGAGCCTGTATGCGGCCTTCGGCAGCAAGGAAGCGCTGTTCCGGCAAGCCCTCGAGCATTACCGCGCAACCGAGGGGCGGGAAATCTGGGGGGGCGTCGAACAGGCGGCCAGCGCGTACGACGCCGTGCAGAACTACCTGATGGATACCGCACGCGTGTTCACGCGGCGTTCGAAGCCGGCCGGCTGCCTGATCGTGTTGTCGGCGCTGCATCCGGCCGAACGTTCCGACATGGTCCGGCAGACGTTGATCGCGATGCGCGAGGGCACGGTCGACGCGCTGCGGGAACGCCTCGCGCAAGGCGTCGCGACCGGCGAAATATCGGCGCACGCGAACGTCGATGCGATCGCGCGCTACTACGTGACGGTTCAGCAGGGGATGTCGATCCAGGCGCGCGACGGCGCGAGCCGCCGCGATCTGGAAGCCGTCGCGCAGGCCGCGCTGGCCGCATGGCCGGCGCTCGTCGGCGCGCGCGGCGCGGCCGGCGCGACTGGCGGATAGCGGCAGGACGCCGCGGGGAGATTACTGTTTCGCGGCTTGCTGCACGTCCTTCGACGCATGCCACACGCGATAGCGGACGTCGAAACCATCCGGTACATACACGACGAGCGGCAGACGGCTGTTGTAGCGCAGCAGCTGACCGTCGCCGCGCACCTGCACGAATCGTTGCTGCGGCGCCTGGCCCGGGCACGCCATCAGCGTCGATGCCGGGCCCTTCACGTCGGTGAGCCGGTAATACGTGTAGCCCCAGCCCTTCACGTCCTCGGCGGTCAGCTCGCCGCCGAACCACTGCTGGTTGCAGTCGGTCTGCAGCGTCTTGCCGATCATCAGCTCGACGCGCGCATCGCCCTCGTTCTCGAGCGCGGGCAGCGCGATCACGGCGCGCTGCTGGCCGGCGGCTGCCTGCGGAAACATCTTGATCGACTCGGCCGGCACGGCGGGTGCGGATGCCGGCGCGGCCACGCATGCGGCGGCCGTCGTCACGCAGAAGGCGGCCAGCGCGGCCCGGATCGCGAATTTCATCGATGTGCTCCTGAAAAACAAATGAGCCCCGGATGCTAACACTTTCGTCTCAAGACCTTACGAGGCTGTAATTTGGCGACACAATTGCAAACAGCCGGCAATCCCCGGGCGCGGTACTTATAGCGGAACCAACGGAGAACATCATGCTGAAGCTCATTGCCGCCGCCGGCGTCGCCACCCTGCTGGCCGGCTGCGTCGTCGCCCCGGACGCCGGATACGGCTACGGGCAGCCCTACTATTCCGATCCCGGCTATGCGTATGCCCCGTCTCCCGTGTACGGCACGGTCAACATCTGGGGCGGAGGCGGTGGACGCGACTGGGATCGCGGCCGGCGCGACTACCATCACTGGGACGGCGATCGCGGCAACCGCGGCAACGGTTGGTGGCGCGGCGGCGGACGCCGCGGCGACTGGAACGAAGGCGGCGGTGGCGGCGGACACGGTCGCGGCGACGGCGGCGGTCATCGCCACTGACGCGCAATTGCAACCGTTTGTATCCATGCATGGCCCGCCGATGGCCGGCGGCGCATCACACCGGCGAACGGACAGCCACGCAATAGACAAAGGCCCTCGCATCGAGCGAGGGCCTTTCGTCGTCCGGCCGGTCGAAGCGAACGTCGGCGAGAGCGTGGCCGCCGGGCACCAAACCCGCTCGCGCGCCGCCGCTTACCAGCCCGCCGGTTGCGCGTAGCCACCCTGCACCGGCGCCCCACACACATACGCACGCTGGTAGCGGTCGTAGCAATAGTTCGGGCCGTCGTCCTGGTACTGCGCCTGCTGATAGGTCGGGTAGGCAGGCTGCTGGTACGCGGGCGCCTGGTAGTAGGTCGGCGGCTGATAGGCCGGCGCCTGGTACGCGGGTGCCTGATATGCGACGGGCGGATTCATCGCCGACGTCACGATCGCACCCAGCACCGCGCCGCCGATCAATGCGCCGATGACGGCGCCGCCATCGCGGCCATGCGCGGACGCCGGGCCCGCGACCGCGAGCGAACCGGCAAGGACACATACTGCGGCAATCTTTTTCATGATGGACTCCCACGCGAAGTGGTACTGGATGCGATGCATTGTGGCGGTCCGCGACCGTAATAGATGCAGCAAGTGGTAACGTGCGATTACCGGTATCGCACCCGCCGAAACGCGGCGTCGCCGTGCTACGATTTTCGGCATACAGGAGACGCCGTCATGCAGCCCGAAACCGCCCGCCGTTTCGATACCGAATTCGCACCGCGCATCGCGCAGGCCATCGCCGCGTTCTTCGCCGATCACGTGCAGACCGACGTCGTCCCCTATGGCGGGCACGGGCAGCCGACGCGCGTGCAGATCCGCAGCGCGCCGCACGCGCACGTGAGTGGCTTCGTGCATCCGCTGAATCTCGAACTGACGTGGGACACCGACGAGATCGAGCGGCTGATGGAACCCGATGGCCCGCAGCGCTTCGAGCACTACCTCGCCGCGCTGCCGAGAAAGCTGGGCGCGTGGCAGGGCGCGCGCGACATCGATCTCGCATCGCGCACGCAGGCCGACCCGCTCGTGCGGCTCGGCGGCCTCGACTTCGAAGGCTGAATGCGCGCGCCCGCCGACGGCCGCGCGGCGCGACGTCGCGCGATGCGGCCCGGTGATACACTCGACCGGCCCCGTCCCGGTGCAGCCGCGCCGGCCGGGCCGTTCATCGCCGCCTCCACCCCTGCACATGGTTGCGCACGCAACCGGCAAGCGGGCGCGCGGACAACCATGCTCTCGCTCCTGTCATGAACGCCGATACCGGCCTGCCGCTTCCGCAACGCTACTGGGCGATCGTCTGCGTCGCCCTGGGCATCACGCTCGCCGTGCTCGACGGCGCCATCGCGAACGTCGCGCTGCCGACCATCGCGCGCGACCTGCGCGCGTCCGACGCCGCGTCGATCTGGATCGTCAACGCGTATCAGCTCGCGGTCACGATCACGCTGCTGCCGCTCGCGTCGCTCGGCGAACGTATCGGCTATCGCCGCATCTACATCGCCGGGCTCGCGCTGTTCACCGCGGCGTCGCTCGGCTGCGCGCTCGCCGGCTCGCTGCCGATGCTGGCCGCGATGCGCGTGATCCAGGGGTTCGGCGCGGCCGGCATCATGAGCGTCAACGCGGCGCTCGTGCGGATGATCTACCCGTCGTCGATGCTCGGGCGCGGGCTGTCGATCAACGCGATGGTGGTCGCGCTGTCGTCGGCGATCGGGCCGACGGTCGCGTCGGCGATCCTGTCGTTCGCGTCGTGGCCGTGGCTCTTCGCGGTCAACGTGCCGATCGGCATCGCGGCCGTGCTCGGCAGCCTGCGCGCGCTGCCGGCCAACCCGCTGCACGATGCGCCGTACGACTTCCCGAGCGCGCTGATGAACGCATGCGTATTCGGCCTGCTGATCACGGCCGTCGACGGGCTCGGTCACGGCGAAGGTCATGCGTACGTCGCGGCCGAACTGGCCGTCGCGTTCGTGGTCGGCTATTTCTTCGTGAAGCGTCAGTTGTCGCAGCCGGCGCCGCTCCTGCCGGTCGATCTGATGCGCATCCCGATGTTCGCGCTGTCGGTCTACACGTCGACGGCGTCGTTCACGTCGCAGATGCTCGCGTTCGTCGCGCTGCCGTTCTGGCTGCAGAATTCGCTGGGGTTCTCGCAGGTCGAGACGGGTCTCTACATGACGCCGTGGCCGCTCGTGATCGTGTTCGCCGCGCCGCTCGCGGGCGTGCTGTCGGACCGCTATTCGGCCGGCATGCTCGGCGGGATCGGGCTCGCGCTGTTCGCCGCCGGGCTGCTGTCGCTCGCGACGATCGGCGCGCACCCGGGCACGGTCGACATCGTATGGCGGATGGCGCTGTGCGGCGCGGGCTTCGGGCTGTTCCAGTCGCCGAACAATCGCGCGATGCTGTCGTCGGCGCCGCGCGCACGCAGCGGCGGCGCCGGCGGCATGCTGAGCACCGCACGCCTGACGGGCCAGACGCTCGGCGCCGCGCTCGTCGCGCTGATTTTCGGGCTCGCGCCGGACCGCGGGCCGACGATCGCACTCTATGTCGCCACGGCGTTCGCGGCGGTGGCCGCGGTCGTCAGCGTGCTGCGCATCGCATCGCCGCGGCCGGACACGGCAGCCTGACACCGTCGCGCGCCGCACAGGCGGCGGGCGTCATGCGGCGTCGAGCGTATCCATCACGAAGCGCACACGCGCCTTCACGCTCACGCGCGGCAACTCGATCAGCCGATAGCCGTACGACGTATAGCAATCGACCATCGCGTCGTAGGTCCGCACCGCCTCCGCGAAATCCTGCCGCCGCTCGGTGTCCTGCGCATAGATGTCGGGCCACGGCGGTGCGATGAACACGCGCCGGTGATAGCGGAAACGCCGCGCCGCGGCTTCCGCGTGCGCGGGCACCGCCAACCCGGTCAGCGTCAGATAGCCGATCACGTCCGGCACGCCGCGGTCGAAGAACACCGGACCGCGCGCCTGCCGCGCGAGATGGTAGGACCGCATCTCCCAGCTCAGCATCAGCTCGGCGAACGCTGCCGGGTCGCGCCACGGCAGCGCCGGGCCGTCGACGGCCATCTGGTCGCGGATCACGCCGCGCCCGGCCTCCTGCGAGCGCGCAAACCCGGCGCGCTCGAGCGCATCGAGCAACGTGCTCTTGCCCGAACCCGGGCCGCCCGTCACGACGAAGAAGCGGCCGGTCGTGTCGTCGACCGCTTCGTCGTCGCGATCGGCGGCGCGCGGCGCAGCGGCGCCCGGCGCGGCGGCGCCCGGCGCGAACTCACGCATGCGCGACCCGCCGGCCTGCCCGCCGCGTGACAGACGCCGCGGCGGCGACGCTGCGCAAGTCGGCGACGAAGGTGTCGCGCCAGACCGACAGGTCGTTCTCGCGCAGCCGCGCGAGGTTCTCCTCGTGACGCGCCTGCCGCTCCGCGAGCGGCATCGACAGCGCGCGTTCGAGCGCCTCGGCCATCTGCGACAGGTCGTACGGATTGACGAGCAGCGCGCCGGTCAGCTCGGCCGCCGCGCCCGCGAATTCCGACAGCACGAGCACGCCCGGATCGGCTGGATCCTGCGACGCGACGTATTCCTTCGCGACGAGATTCATCCCGTCGCGCAGCGGTGTCACGTAGCCGACCTGCGACATCCGGAAGAACGCCATCAGCAGGTTGCGCTCGTACTTGCGGTTCAGGTACTGGATCGGCGTCCAGTCGAGCTGCGAGAAGCGGCCGTTGATCCGGCCGGCCTCGCCTTCGAGCGTTTCGCGGATGTGCTGATAGGTCTGCACGTCGGAACGCGTCGGCGGCGCGATCTGCAGGAGCGACACGCGCCCCTGCCAGCCCGGCGCATTCGCGAGCATCCGCTCGAACGACTGGAAGCGCTCGACGAGCCCCTTCGAGTAATCGAGACGGTCGACGCTCATCACCAGCTTGCGGTCGCCCAGCGCCTCGCGCAGCATCTTCACCGGCTTGCGCGTGCCGTACTGGACGGCCGCCTGCGCGATCGCGTCGGGATGCACGCCGATCGGATAGGCCGCGACCTTCACGACGCGGCCATGCGCGTGCAGCATCCCGTCGTCGCTCGCCGCGCCAATGCCGCGCCGCTCGATGTAGTCGGTGAAGGCCTGCTTGTCGGCCTCCGTTTGGAAACCCGCGACGTCGTACGCGCACATGAACTTCACGAGTTCCTCGTGCGGCGGCACGAGGCGCAGCATGTCCGGCGACGGAAACGGGATGTGCAGGAAGAAGCCGATCGGGTTCTTCACGCCGAGTTCGCGCAAGCAGTTCGCGAACGGCAGCAGGTGGTAGTCGTGCACCCAGATCAGGTCGTCCGGCCGCAGCAGCGCGGCGAGCTGCTTCGCGAGCATCGCGTTCACGCGCAGGTAACCGGCGTACTCCTGCCGATCGAAGCGCGCGAGATCGCCGCGGTAATGGAACACCGGCCACAGCGTCGCGTTCGAGAAGCCGCGGTAGTACTGGTCGTAGTCGCGCCGGGTCAGGCCGACCGTCGCATACGTCACGTTGCCGTCCCGCTGGATCGCGGGCTCGGCATCCGGCGTACCGACGATCTCGCCGTTCCAGCCGAACCAGACGCCGCCCGTTTCCTTCAGCGCGTCCATCACGCCGACGGCCAGACCGCCCGCGCTCGGGCGCGTGTCCTCGCCGGCGGCGACACGATTCGATACCACGATCAATCTGCTCATGCGACTTCCCCTCCTCGATTCGATTGGCTGGCGCGCAACGCACGCCGAAGCAGGCGCGGCGGCCCGAAGGCGGCCGCGCGGCGACTCAGTTCCGAGAATTGCAATGAAATACGGCGGTGGAATGCGGCGACGACCGTATCAAGCGTCCTGCTCCTGACCGAGGTCGCGTTGATAGTCGAGCCCTTCCGGGCGAGCACCACCCTGGTTGTGATCGCCGTCCGACGGCGTCTCGTCCGGCGCGCCCGCAGGCGGTGCCGATGGCGCGTCGGTCTGCGGACGCGGGCGGTCTTCCGGATGGCCGGCCGCCGCGTCAGGCGGCCGGTGTGACAACCGTTTCGAACGGCGCATGGCTGGGTGTCTCATATGCGGCGCGGCTCGAGGCCGTCGTAGAAACATTCCATAACAAAACAGTCTAGGTCGCGTCATCGCGGCCGATGGTAACAATTACCTTCAATTTGTAACGTTTCGACCCTTCGTCGAGCATCTATCCGACAATAACGCCGCCCGCGCGCACGCGGCCTGCCGCACGGCGATTTGTCAAAGCTTTGCAGTTTTCCCATGACAATTGCGAAACAATGACGCGGCATCAGGCGTGCACGCGTCGCCGCTCACCCAGACAGGACTTGCACTCAGGGATGAACATTTGTTTCGAATCGCCGCGCCGGGCCACGCCGGCGCGCGTCGTGCTGGCCGCGATCGCCACGGCCGCACTGCTGTCCGGCTGCAATTCGTTGTACAGCGAAGGCGCGACGGCCGGCGCCGGTATCGCGGGCGCCGCGATCGCCTCCAAGGTCACCAACAACGCCGCCGTCGCGACGGGCATCGGCCTCGGCGCCGTCGCCGGCGCGCGGGCCGGCGTCCAGTATACGCAACGCGTCGCGCACCGCTACACGCAGGAGCAGATCGCGAAGGCGGCCGGCCCGCTCGACGTCGGCGGCGTCGCGCCGTGGTCGACGCACCATTCGTTCCCGATCGAGGACGACGAGCAGGGCCGCGTGACGGTCAGCCGCATGATCAGCGTCGGTCCGCTCGACTGCAAGGAAATCGTGTTCGCGGTCGACACGCCGGCGAAGGCCGACAAGGCCGCGCAATCGGCGTTCTACGTCGCCACCATCTGCCGCGACGGGCCCGTGTGGAAATGGGCGTCGGCCGAACCGGCGACCGAACGCTGGGGCGCGCTGCAATGAGCGTCGCGATTCGTATCGCGGCGATCGGTGCGCTGTGCGCGGCGACGGTTGTGCTGTCGGGCTGCGGGTCGGTCGGCGCGGCGAGCGGCGCGCTGGCCGGTGCGGCGACGGGCCTCGTCACCGCGAACCCGGCGGTCGGCGTCGGTGTCGGGATCGCCGTGCAGGCCGCGACCGACGAAGCCGTCAACCGCACGATGAAGCAGCTCCATCAGAACCAGCAGGACGCGATCGCGAAGACGGCCGGCAGTCTCGCCGTCGGCGAAGTGAAGCCGTGGAAGGTGAAGAACACGCTGCCGCTCGAAAACGGCGAAGGCGAGGTGCGGGTCACACGCGCGTACTCGTCGGCGCTCGCGTTGTGCAAGGAATTCGCGTTCTCGGTGAAGGACGGCGACAAGGCCGACTGGTATTTCGCGAATGCGTGCCAGCAAGGCACGCACTGGAAGTGGGCGTCGGCGGAACCGGCCGTCGATCGGTGGGGAAATTTGCAGTAACGGGGCGATACGTGGTGCGTGGTGCGCGGCGCGTGATGCTCGAAGCACGCGAATACCGGGCCGGGTCGCACGGCCCGGCCCGGCGCGATCAGGACTCGACGTCCTCCAGGCTGAAGATTTCGGTCTGGTCGTTGTACGAGAAGATCTCGCCGTAACGGCCCCAGTCGATCACCGCGTCGAGCGTCTCCTCGGCCGCGCCGTCCGACAGGAAGTCCTCGAGCTCCTGCTCGAAGCGCACGCGCGGCGCGCGGTGGCCCGGACGCTCGTTCAGCACCTTCTTGATCCGCGCGGCGAGCGGCACGTGCTTCAGCAGGTGATCCGCGAACATCAGCTTGCGCTCCTGCGTGCCGAATTCCGCGAACACGCGCCCCGGCGGCGTCAGGAACACGTCGCCTTCGCGCACGTCCGCGAAGCCGAGGTACTGCAGCACTTCCGCGATCGGGAACAGGTCGTCGACCTCCAGATGCAGCGTGCGCGCGATTTCCGGCATGTCGGCACGACCGTGGTACGGCGCCATCGCGAGCGTCTCGATCAGGCCGGCCATCAGGTTGGTCGACACCTGCGGCAACCAGCTGCCGAGCTCGAGCCCCTTCTTCGTCGCCTCGCCGGTCTGGCGCGCGGTCATCTTCGCGTAGATGTCGTCGACCAGCTTGCGGAACGCCGGGTCGAGACGATTGCGCGGGTGCTTGAACGGCACCTTGATCTCGGCGATCACGCGGCCCGGGTTCGACGACAGCACGAGGATCCGGTCGCACATGAACACCGCTTCCTCGATGTTGTGCGTGACGATCAGCACCGACTTGATCGGCATGCGGCCCTGCGTCCACAAATCCAGCAAGTCGGTGCGCAGCGTTTCGGCGGTCAGCACGTCGAGCGCGGAGAACGGCTCGTCCATCAGCAGAATGGTCGGATCGACGACGAGCGCGCGCGCAAAGCCCACGCGCTGGCGCATCCCGCCCGACAGCTCGCGCGGATACGCGTTCTCGAAGCCGTCGAGGCCGATCAGGTCGATCGCGGCCAGCGCGCGTTCGCGCCGTTCGCGCGCGCCGACGCCGAGCGCCTCGAGCCCGGCTTCCACGTTCTGCAGCACGGTGAGCCACGGGAACAGCGCGAAGGTCTGGAACACCATCGCGACGCCCTCGGCCGGGCCGCGCAACGGCTTGCCGAGATAGGTCACCTCGCCGTCGGTCGGCTCGATCAGGCCGGCGATGATACGCAGCAGCGTCGACTTGCCCGAGCCCGATCGGCCGAGCAGGCCGACGATCTCGCCTTCACGCAGCGACAGGTTCGCATCGTCGAGCACGAGCAATTCGCCCTGCGTCTTGTTGAAGCCGCGGCAGACGTGATCGACGCGCAGGATCTCTTCACCGAGGCGCGGCGGCTGGGACGTCTGGACGGGGGCGTTTACAGCATTCGGATTGTGCATCGCGTTTCGCTCTCAATCGGTCTCAGTCGAGCCGCAGCTTCGCTTCGGCGAAGGCATACAGCGGGCGCCACAGCAGGCGGTTGAACAAGGTGACGAACAGGGACATCACGGCGATGCCCAGGATGATCTTCGGAAAATCGCCGGCGGCGGTGGTCTGCGCGATGTAGGCGCCGAGGCCGTGCGCCTCGATCCTGGTGCTGCCCCACTGCACGGCTTCCGACACGATGCTCGCGTTCCACGCGCCGCCCGATGCGGTGATCGCGCCCGTCACGTAGTACGGGAAGATGCCGGGCAGAATCGCCTGACGCCACCACTGCCAGCCGCGAATGCGGAAGTTGGTCGCCGCTTCGCGATAGTCGTTCGGGTAGGACGTTGCGCCGGCGATCACGTTGAACAGGATATACCACTGCGTGCCGAGCACGATCAGCGGCGACAGCCAGATATCCGCGTTCAGGTGGAAGCGCGCGATCACGATCACGAACACCGGGAACAGCAGGTTCGCCGGGAACGCGGCGAGGAACTGCGCGAGCGGCTGCAGCTTCTCGGCCAGCTTCGGGCGCAGCCCGACCCACACGCCGATCGGCACCCAGATCACGGAGGCGATCGAGATCAGCACGACCACGCGCAGCAGCGTGATGAGCCCGAGCACGAGCACGTGGCCGACCTCGGCCATCGTCACGCCGGTCGCGACGAAGCTGACGACGCGCCAGACGATATAGGCCGTGCCGATCAGCACGAGCCCCGCCCACGCGATGTCGACCGTGCGCGACGCCTTCTTCTCGACTTTCGGCAACGTGAAGCGCATCGCACCGGACAGCGGCAGGCGCAGCGGGATCCGCGCGGCCTTCGCGAAAAACCAGCCGGCCGGTACGAGCAGCTGATGGATCAGCCGCGTGCGGCGCACGAGGTCGAGCAGCCACGATTGCGGCGCGTCGCCCGACGCGGTGTTCTCCATCCGGAACTTGTCGGCCCACGCGATGAGCGGGCGGAACAGGAATTGGTCATACGCGAGGATCACGACCGTCATCGTCAGGATCACCCAGCCGATCGCGCCGAAGTTCTTGTCCGAGATCGCCTGCGCGAGATACGCGCCGATGCCCGGCAGCGTGATCGTCTGGTTGCCGACGGTGATCGCCTCCGACGCGACGACGAAGAACCAGCCGCCCGACATCGACATCATCATGTTCCAGATCAGGCCCGGCATCGAAAACGGCACTTCGAGCTTCCAGAAGCGTTGCCAGGACGTCAGGTGGAAGCCGCGCGACACTTCGTCCAGGTCGCGCGGCACCGTGCGCAGCGACTGGTAGAAACTGAACGTCATGTTCCACGCCTGGCTCGTGAAGATCGCGAAGATCGCGGCCAGCTCGGCGCCGAGCACGCGGCTCGGGAACAGCGCAAGGAAGAACGTGACCGTAAACGAGATGAAGCCGAGCACCGGCACCGACTGCAGGATGTCGAGGATCGGGATCAGCACCATGCCCGCGCGGCGGCTTTTCGCGGCGAGCGTGCCGTAGACGAGCGTAAACACGAGCGACGCGACCATCGCGGCGAGCATCCGCAGCGTGGTGCGCAGCGCATATTCGGGCAGGTTCGACGGATCGAGCGAGATCTTCTGCGTCTGCAGCACGCCGATCGGCGCCATCGTTTCGTGAAAGCCGACCACCGCCATCGCGATCAGGCAGATGATCAGCGGAAATGCGATGAAGTCCCACCGGTTCGGCAGCACGCGCCACGCGGATGCGTTGGCGGTCCGGTTCGGATTGAAGAATCCGACGTTCATCAGGCGCCCTCCCCGGTAAGGCCGATCGAAGCCGGCAGTCGATGTTGATTCATGGCAAAGCGCACGGGCGCGGTAATTCGATTGACTGGCGATCTCGTGCATGCGCGGCGCGCCGGGCACGCACGCATGCGCAGCCGCGGCCGGTCGAGCCGGGCCGCGACGGCACGACACTACACCAACCTGTATTTCAGGTACAACCGTCCCCGGACGGCGCAGGCAGCGCAGGGATCGTGCCCGGCGCGTGGACGGATGGCGGGCGCGCGGTACGGAACAGCCTGGCCGCAGTCCTGCGGCCGGCACGCAGGCCCGAATTATGCCGTGATCCGGGCCGGCCGTGAACCCGCCACCCGCACGCGGGCACAAACCGTGTCCGGCATCAGCAGCCGGAGACGACGAAGCAGGTATGATCGGGGCTAGCCCCCGGGGGTCGTTTCGGCCGTGTCGCGGCAATGCGCACGCGCTTCGTGTCGACAGGCCCGGGGATCGACCGACGAGCGGGAGGAAGGGAATGGCAGGAAACTTGGTGATCGTCTGTCGCGATCAGGATGCCGATGCGTTCTATGAACTCATGCAGGAGTACGGGTCGTTCCAGACGCGGCTGTCGTCCACGGCGTGGTACCTGAACATGAACGTCGTGCCTGAATCGCTGCAGGAGGAAATCCTGGAGCGTCTCGGCCGGTATACGACCGTCTACATCTTCGAGGCCACCACGGTGACCTACAACACGATCGACAGCAACGCGGCCGAGACGCTCGGCACGCTGTTCGGCGAATGACGCCGCGCGGCGCCTGCCCGGTCGGGCAGGCGCCGCGGCCGCTCAGGCGGCCTGTGCGTGACGTTCGTCGTCCTTCGGCACGACCTCGAACGGGAACGTCATCGACACGCGCAGACCGCCTTCGGGGCGATTGCCGATGTCGCACGCGCCCCCGAGCCTGAGCACGAGCCGCTCGACGATCGCGAGCCCGAGCCCGCTGTGGCCGTTCCCGCCGCGCGCGGGATCGAGCCGCACGAACGGCCGCGTGGCGGCCGCGAGGTCGCGCGGCGCGATGCCGCCGCCGCTGTCGCTGACCGACAGCACATAGCCGGTCGGCGTGCGCGCCGTCTCGACGAGCACGGGCGGTGCGCCGTACGCATGCGCGTTGTCCAGCAGGTTCGACAGGATCCGATCGAGCGTCGCCGTCGGCAGCCGGAAGCCGGGATCGGCCTCCAGCCGCGTCTGGACCGTCGGCGCGTTCGGCGCGACCGCGCGGTAACTGCGCGCGATCCGCTCGCAGGCCTGATCGACCGGCACCGGCTCGCTGCGATCGGCTCCGCCATGCGCAAATACCAGGAACTGGTCGACGATGTGCGACATCGAGTCGACGTCGCGCACGACGCCGTCGCGCAGCCGCGCGTCGTCCATCATTTCCGCCCGCAGGCGCATCCGGGCGAGCGGCGTGCGCAAGTCGTGGGCGACGCCGGCCAGCATCACCGCGCGATCGCTCTCGGCCTGCGACACCTGCTCCACCATCTGGTTGAAGCCGCGCGTGAGCTGGCGCAGCTCGCGCGGCCCGCGTTCGCGCAGCGGCGGGACCGGCTGCCCGCGGCCGAAACGCGCGACCGCGCGCGCGAGCGAGCGCAGCGGCTGCTGCAATTGCCAGGCCGCGAACAGCGCGGCGATCACGCCGGCCGAGAAGATCGTGCCGAGCCACAGCAGCATCCGGTCGAGCGAGCGCGGCGGCCGCAGCGGCTGCACGGGCACCACGATCCAGTTGCGATCGGCCGGCTCCTTCACCCACAGCACCGGCGGATGGCCGGGCGTGCCGATCTCGACCTGCGTGCCAGGCGGCATGCGGTCGCTCACGTCGTCGCGGAACCGCTTCAGCGGCGGCGGCAGCCCCGCATCGCCGCCCTTCGGCACGTCGGCGCTGTCCGGCGACACGAGCCGCACGCGCGACGGCAGCGGCTGGTCGGGCGTGCGCGCCACGTGCTGGCGCACCGCATCGACGAGGAACGCGGCCTCCTCGACCGCATAACGCGTCTGCATCTGGTTGCGCTCGAGCCGCATCGCGAAGAACCACGCGAAGTGCGACAGGAGCAGGACGCCGACGACGAGCAGCGCCAGCCGCCCGAACAGCGAATCAATGGGTTTGCGCATGGGCCTCGCCGTCGGGCACGAACACGTAGCCGCGCCCGCGGACCGTCTGGATGAAGCGCGGAGTCGACGGATCCGTTTCGAGGATGCGGCGCAGGCGCCACACCTGGACGTCGATGCCGCGGTCGGTGCCGTCGTACTCGGGCCCGTGCAGCAACTCGAGCAGCCGCTCGCGCGTGAGCGTGCGCAGCGCGTGGTTCACGAAGATCTTCAGCAGCGCGAATTCGCTGCTCGACAGTGTGGCCGGCTTGCCGTCGACCGACAGCGTGCGCGCCTGGAAGTCGAGCAGGAAGCGGCCGAACGCGAACGGCTCGCGCTGCTCGGGCGCGGCCGCCGACGGCGTCGCGCGGCGGCGGCGCAACACGGCCTGCACGCGTGCGAGCAGCTCGCGCGGGTTGAACGGCTTGCCGAGGTAGTCGTCCGCGCCGAGCTCGAGCCCGACGATGCGGTCGACGTCGTCCGCCCGCGCGGTCAGCATGATCACGGGGATGTCGTCGCCGGCCGCGCGCAACTGGCGCAGCGCGGTCAGGCCGTCCACGCCCGGCATCATCAGGTCCAGCACGATCAGGTCGGGCCGTTCGCGCTCGAGGCGTTTCTCGAGCGTCGCCGCGTCGTGCAGCACGGACACTTCCATCCCCTGGCGCACGAGATAGTCGCGCAGCAGGTCTCGGAGTTCTTGGTCGTCGTCGACGATGAGGATCTGGGTAGTCATGGCTCGAAGTTTATCGCGCGAGGGCGGAGTGGAAGAACGAAACAAAGGGGCGAAAGGGTTACTGCGGGTTACCGCGCAAGGGAACTGTAATGCACGGTAACCGGGCCGCCACCCCGCGTAACACCCGCCGGGGCCCGGATCGCTAACCTGCGTCTTACCGGATGCGGTACCCGGCTTTCCCGGCACCGCATCGCCGGACCCTTTGGATACAAGGAGTTTCTGAAATGTATAAGAAGACTTCCCGCGTGGCCATCGCGGCCGCCACCGTGCTCGCTCTCGCATTCGGCACCGCGCATGCCGCGCAGCCCAACGACATGCCGCCGCCGGGCGGCCCCGGCATGCACCGGATGCATGACGGCCACGAAGGCGGCCCGTTCGGCGCGATCATGAAACTGCACGATCAGCTGAAGCTCAACGCGTCGCAGGAGCAGCAATGGCAGGCGGCCGTCAACACGATGAAGCAGAACCGTGACGCGATGCGCAAGAGCCACGAGCAGATGCGCGAGCAGTTCAAGGCGCAGCAGAACCAGCCGATCCTCGACCTGAGCGCGATGCATTCGGCACGCCAGCAGGCGGAGGCGCAAAACGCGCAACTGCGCGAGCAGACGTCCGCCGCGTGGCTCACGTTCTACAACGGGCTGAACGACTCGCAGAAGACGATGGTCAGCACGGCGCTCAAGCAGCAGTTCGCGAAGATGGAGCAGCGCCACGAGAAGATGAAGGAGCGCTGGGAGCAGCATCGCGCGGCCGCCAAGGGCGCGTCGGCGCCGGCGCAGTAAGCCGGCGGGCCGCTCCCGCAGCGGCGCGGAAGGGGAACGCAGGCACCTGCCTGCGTTCCCCTTTTTGTTTCAGGCGACGTCGAACAGCAGCACCTCGGCCGTGCGGCCGCGCGCGAACGCCACCGCGTCCACGCCGCCGATCCGCGCGCCGTCGCCGACGGCCAGCGCGCGGCCGTTGACCTCGACCTCGCCGCGCGCCACGTGCACGTAGACGCTGCGCCCGGCCGGCACGTCGAATGCGGTCGTCTCGTCGCCGTCGATCAGCCCCGCGAAGATGCGGGCGTCCGCCCGCATCGACAGCGCGCCGTCGCCGCCGTCGGGCGCCGCGACGAGCCTCAACCGGCCGCGCTTCTCGTCGTCGGCGAAACGCCGTTCCTCGTAGCCGGGCCGCCCGCCCCGCTCGGCCGGCTGCAGCCAGATCTGCAACAGGTGCAGCGGCCGATCGCGCGACGCGTTGGTTTCACTATGCACGAGCCCCGTGCCGGCGCTCATCCGCTGGATGCCGCCGGCACGGACGATCGCGCCGCAGCCGAGGCTGTCGCGGTGCGCGAGCGCGCCGTCCAGCACGTAAGTGACGATCTCCACGTCGCGGCGCGGCTGCATCCCGAACCCGCGCGTCGGCGCGATCAGGTCCTCGCTCAGCACGCACAGCGCGCCGACGGGCGGACGCACCGGCGCATGCGCGGGCGCGGGCGCGGTGCGGCAGCCGGGCGAAAAACTGTGGCTCGATTCGAGCCAGCCGTGGCGCGTGTGGCAGCGGTCTTCGGCGCGCAGGATCTGGAACATGGGGCGGACGTTCGGGACGCAGATTGTCTGTTCGGGTTTACCTCCACTGTAGGGTGGGGTCGAACGCGCCACAATCCGTCGCCCGCGCACCGCATCGTTGCATTCGCGCAATCAATTGCCGAAATATTCGCTGCGAATACCACGATTACCGCAACAGCCGAATCGAGGAATCGGTCGACCGTGCCGGATTGCCGTTTTCCGGGTATCGCGTTCGGGTAAAATACCGCCCTTTTGGCGTTCGCCGTTCCGGCAGCCGCCAACGCCAGAGCGCCGATCGGCGATTTTTGGCCGTCTAGAATACGCCGCGGCGCCCGGTCCGACCGGCCGCGAGCGCCCCCCGGAAAGTCAGCAACAGAAGGATGGAAATGAAGAAGGCCGCCCTGTGCGCCGCCCTCGCCCTCGTGGCGGGCAGCGCCTTCGCGAAGGAGTGGAAGACCGTGCGGATCGGTGTCGATGCCAGTTACCCGCCGTTCGAGTCGACCGCGCCGAGCGGCGAGATCGTCGGTTTCGACGTGGATCTCACCAAGGAAATCTGCAAGCGGATCAACGTGAAATGCGTGTGGGTGGCGCAGGATCTCGACGGGATCATTCCGGCGCTGAAGGCGAAGAAGTACGACGTCATCGTGTCGTCGCTGACCGTCACGGACAAGCGCCGCGAGCAGATCGACTTCTCCGACAAGGTGTACGACGCGCCCGCGCGCATGATCGCGAAGACCGGCTCGCCGCTGCTGCCGACGGTCGCGTCGCTGAAAGGCAAGCGCGTCGGCGTCGAGCAGGGCTCGACGCAGGAAACCTACGCGAAGGCGTACTGGGAACCGCACGGCGTGACGATCGTTCCTTACCAGAATCAGGACCAGGTCTATACCGATCTCGGCTCGGGCCGCCTCGACGCGACGCTGCAGGATGAGCTGCAGGCCGATTACGGCTTCCTGCGCACGCCGCGCGGCAAGGGCTTCGCGTTCGCCGGGCCGGAGGTGAAGGATCCGAAGACGATCGGCGACGGCACCGCGATCGGCCTGCGCAAGGAAGATACCGACCTGAAGCACAAGATCAACCAGGCGCTGGCCGACATGCACAAGGACGGCACGTACGACAGGCTGTCGCACAAGTACTTCTCGTTCAGCGTCTATTCGGCGTCGGCTCGCTGAGCGCCGACAAGAAGAAGCAGCGGATGCGGGGGCGGCCCCGCGTCCGGGCAGTACAGGCAGTCAACCACGCGCCGCCCGCTCCCTTGCCCGCCGCTCGCGCGACGGGCGGGCCCGGCACCGTTGCCGGGGCGGACGGTCATGATACGCACGGGGCGTTCCGCGCAGCTTGGCGGGCGCGTCTTTCGCGGCGCACTGCGTGCGCCCTCAGGGACCACACCAGGGACCCCATATGTTTCTACAAGGCTACGGCCCGCTGATCCTCGCCGGCACCTGGCAAACCGTCAAACTGGCGGTGCTTTCGCTTGCGCTGTCGTTCCTGCTGGGGCTGCTCGGCGCCGGCGCGAAACTGTCGCGCAATCGCGTGACGAACGGCGTCGGCACCCTCTACACGACGCTGATCCGCGGCGTCCCCGATCTCGTGCTGATGCTGCTGCTGTTCTACAGCCTGCAGATCTGGCTGAACATGGCGACCGACGCGCTCGGCTGGGACCAGATCGACATCGATCCGTTCCTCGCCGGCGTGCTCGTGCTCGGCTTCATCTACGGCGCGTACTTCACCGAGACGTTCCGTGGCGCGTTCCTGTCGGTGCCGCGCGGCCAGCTCGAGGCCGGCAGCGCCTACGGGATGACGAACTGGCAGGTGTTCACGCGGATCATGTTCCCGCAGATGATGCGCTTCGCACTGCCGGGCATCGGCAACAACTGGCAGGTGCTCGTGAAGTCGACCGCGCTCGTGTCGATCATCGGCCTGGCCGACGTCGTGAAGGCGTCGCAGGACGCCGGCAAGGGCACGCTGCGGTTCTTCTTCTTCACGCTGATCGCGGGTGCCGTCTACCTCGCCATCACGACGATCTCGAACTTCGTGCTGATGTGGCTCGAAAAGCGCTACTCGACCGGCGTCCGCAAGGCTGACCTATGATCGAACTCATCCAAGAATACTGGCGCAACTATCTCTACACCGACGGCTATCGCATCACCGGTGTCGCGATCACGCTGTGGCTGCTGGTCGTGTCGATCGGCCTCGGCTTCTGCCTGTCGGTGCCGCTCGCCGTGGCGCGCGTGTCGAAGAAGAAATGGCTGTCGGGCGCCGTGTGGCTGTACACGTACGTGTTCCGCGGCACGCCGCTCTACGTGCAGTTGCTGCTCTGCTACACGGGCCTCTACAGCCTGCAGGTCGTGCGCGGCACGCCGATGCTCGACGCGTTCTTCCGCGACGGGATGCACTGCACGCTGCTCGCGTTCACGCTGAACACCTGCGCGTACACCACCGAAATCTTCGCGGGTGCGATCAAGGCGACATCGTACGGCGAGATCGAAGCCGCGCGCGCGTACGGAATGTCCACGTTCACGATGTACCGCCGCGTGATCCTGCCGTCGGCGCTGCGCCGCGCGCTGCCGCTGTACAGCAACGAAGTGATCCTGATGCTGCACGCGACGACGGTGGCCTTCACCGCGACCGTGCCGGACATCCTGAAGATCGCGCGCGACGTGAACTCGGCGACCTACATGTCGTTCCACGCGTTCGGCATCGCCGCCCTGCTCTATCTCGTGATCTCGTTCACGCTCGTGTGGCTGTTCCGCCAGGCCGAGCGCCGCTGGCTCGCGTATCTGCGCCCGCAAGGCAAATAAGTTTCCGCAGGAATATTGATGAATTCCCAGACTCAAAAGCTTTTCGTCGACGATCTCCACAAGCGGTACGGCGACAACGAGGTGCTCAAGGGCGTGTCGCTGAAGGCGAACTCGGGCGACGTGATCAGCGTGATCGGCTCGTCCGGTTCCGGCAAGAGCACGATGCTGCGCTGTATCAACTTCCTCGAGCAGCCGAACGCGGGCCGCATCTTCGTCGACGGCGAGGAAGTGCGCACCGCGCTCGACAAGACGGGCGCGCTGCGCGCGGCCGATTCGAAGCAGCTTCAGCGCGTGCGCACCAAGCTGTCGATGGTGTTCCAGCACTTCAACCTCTGGTCGCACATGAACGTGATCGAGAACGTGATGGAAGCGCCGGTGAACGTGCTCGGCATCCCGAAGAAGGAAGCCGAGGAGCGCGCGCGCGAATATCTCGAGAAGGTCGGCCTCGCGCCGCGCGTCGAGAAGCAGTATCCGTCGCATCTGTCCGGCGGCCAGCAGCAGCGCGTGGCGATCGCGCGTGCGCTGGCGATGCATCCGGACGTGATGCTGTTCGACGAGCCGACTTCCGCACTCGATCCGGAACTCGTGGGCGAAGTGCTGAAGGTGATGCAGAAGCTGGCCGAGGAAGGTCGCACGATGATCGTCGTCACGCACGAGATGGGTTTCGCGCGCAACGTGTCGAATCACGTGATGTTCCTGCACCAGGGCCGCGTCGAGGAAGAAGGCGTGCCGGCCGAGGTGTTCGCGAACCCGAAAAGCGAACGCCTGCGCGGCTTCCTGTCCGGCAGCCTCAAGTAACGCCCGTCACCCGCCACGCCCGAACGGGCGCCCCGCGGTTCGCCGCGCGGCGCCCGTTTTGCGTTTACGCGGCGCTCACCGGCGCGCCGTCGGCGAACGCGCGCAGTTCGTCGCCCGCCAGCCGGTAACGCACCCACTCGCTCTGCGGCGCCGCGCCGACGCGCTCGTAGAAGCGGATCGCCGGCTCGTTCCAGTCGAGCACGCTCCATTCGAAACGCCCGCAGCCCGACTCGACCGCGATCCGCGCGAGCGCCTTCAGCAGCCGCAGCCCCGCGCCGGCGCCGCGAAAACGCGGCGACACGTACAGATCCTCCAGATACAGCCCCTGCCGCGCGAGCCACGTCGAATACGAGAAGAAATACACAGCGAAGCCGGCCGGCTCGCCGTCGACCTCGCACATCAGCGTACGCGCGGGCGAGCCTTCGCCGAACAGGCTGCGCTCGAGCGATTCCGGCGTCGCGACGACTTCGTGCTCGGCCTTCTCGTAGACGGCCAGTTCGGTGATGAAGCGCAGGATCAGCGGCACGTCGGCGACGGTGGCGGAACGGATATCGATTTGCACGGTGGTGAGCCCTCCTTCGGCCCGGACGGAAAACGGAATACGGCGCCGGCGCTCCCGCATCTGGCGCCGGTGAGATCGACATGCTACGTTCACGGCGCAACTGCAGGAAGTGCAGTTTCTTCATCCGGACATGAACATGATGCATCCCGACCTGCGCCGCCTCGACCTGAACCTGCTGCTCGTGTTCGACGCGTTGTACCGCCACCGGTCGGTCGCGGCGGCCGCGCATGAACTCGCGCTGAGCCCGTCGGCGTTGAGCCATGCGCTCGCCCGGCTGCGCGACGCGATCGGCGATGCGCTGTTCGTGCGCCTCGGCAACGAGATGCAGCCCACCGTGCGCGCCGACGACATCGCCACATGGGCCGGCGACGCACTCGATGCGATGTCGAAGGGGCTCGCCCGCGCGCGCCGCTTCGATCCCGCGCAAAGCGACCGTACGTTCGTGTTCGCCGCGACCGACTACACGGCGTTCGCGGTGCTGCCTGCGTTTCTGGCCCGCATCCAGCACGTGGCGCCGCACCTGCGGATCCGCGTCGTCCATTCGGACCGCAAGATTTCCGTCGACGAGCTCGCGGCCGGCCGCATCGACTTCGCGCTCGGCTACCACGAGGAATCGGCGGCCGACGCGCCCGGCATCGAGGATTTCGACTGGTTCTCCGACGACTATGTCGTGATCGCGAGCGCCACGCATCCTGACGTCCGTCGGCGGCTGACGCTCGACCAGTATCTGGCGGCCCGCCACGTGGTCGTCACGCCGTGGAACGAAGCGCGCGGCGTCGTCGATCACGTGCTCGACCGGCTCGGCCTCGCGCGCCATGTGGCCGTGCAGTTGCCGACCGTGCTCGCCGCGCCGTTCGTGATCGCGGAGTCGGCACTCCTGATGACCGTGCCGAACCGCGCCGCGCAGGCGCTGCGCCACGCGGCGCCGATCCGCATCTTCCCCGCGCCATTCGAGATCCCGCGCTACACGGTGAAGGTCTACTCGCATGCGAAGCACGCGCGCACCGATGCGCATCGCTGGATTCGCGCCCAGTTGCTCGACGCGCGACCAAGTCCGGACTAAGCGCCGCCGCGCGAAGCAGGACAGGCGTTTCAGGCGTCGATCGACGATGGCGGCAATCGCCCGAATCATTACGAAATACTTACCAATTTCGCGACTTTCGCGCTTACGCCGGCGCCCCGGCAACGTCAATAGTGGCAATCCTTGACCCATGCCCGCGGAATCCATGTCTCCCTTGTGGGACAAGGGTTTTCCGGCAATCGAGCACCCTTGCCCCCCCTGTTGCGCAGCGTGTTGCATGGCAATTTGGCGACAGCGGTTAGTCAAACAACGATTTCCGTCGCCACAAAATTGTATTTTTGCTAAATTAGTAACCAAAGTAGCAAAACGAAGTTCGTGAAATGTAGTTTAGCTTCACGACACAACAAGGAGACCCCGCAGGCCGACCCGGCTGCGCGGGACCGCTCAACGGTTTTCCGTCTGCTTGCCCGCGTGCTGCGCTTACCGGCCCTGCACGAGGTCTCCCTGGTTATCCCGCTTTTGCCCGGCGCTCGCGCTCCGGGCATCTCGTGCAGTCTGGGTTGACTTTTTGACAGGGTGTGGAGGAGATGATGAAGAAAGCTTTGGTCGCGGCCGCGCTGATGGCTGCTGGGGTGGTGACGGCGCACGCGCAGAGCAGCGTCACGCTGTATGGCCGCCTGGATGCAGGCATCGAGTACATGAACGGCCTGCAGAACGGCCACCAAGTGCGCGCGGAAAGCGGCGACTGGGGCACGAGCCTGTGGGGCTTGAAGGGCAGCGAAGACATCGGCGGCGGCAACAAGATCCTGTTCCACCTCGAAGGCGCGTTCAACACGATGACGGGCGGCTTCAGCGGCTCGATCTGGGATCGTTTCGCGACCGTCGGTATCTCCAACGACCGTTACGGTACGCTGCTGTTGGGTCGCGAACTCGCGATCGCCAACGGCGTGTGGGACTTCGACCCGTTCGGCCAGTCGTCGTGGTCGACGGCCTCGCTGGTGCGCGGCCGTAACTGGAACAAGACCAGCAACAACGTGTCGTACCAGTCGCCGTCGCTCTACGGCCTCGACTTCTACGGCCAGTTCTCGTTCTCGAACTCGACCAGCTTCAACGGCAACACGACGGCCGGCCAACCGGGCCGTGCAATGGGCGCGCAGGTCACCTACACGAACTCGCTGTTCCAGTTGCGCGGCATCTACGACGAAACGCGCGACAGCAACGGCCGCTTCTCGGACGTGTTCAACTACTCGCGTGAATACTTCGCGGGCGTGAACGTGTTCCTCGGCCAGTTCAAGGTTCAGGCGGCCTACCAGGCATCGCGCGCCGACGGCAGCGGTGGCCCGGCAGTGAACGCCGGCGTGACGGGTACGCAACAGGTGTGGGGCGGCGTGACGTGGCAAGCAACGCCGGCAGCGGCGCTGATCGCAGCCGTGTATCACGTGAATGCGAACCACGGCGGCGGCAACGCGAACATCTACACGGTCGGCGGCTCGTACAACATCTCGAAGCGCACGCTGTTCGACCTGCAGGTCGCGACGGTGCGCAACAGCAAGAACGCGAACTTCGGCCTGAACGCGAACGGCGCCGGTACGGCCGTGTCGACGGGCAACCCGAATCCGGGCGGCAGCCAGACCGGCGTCTACGCCGGCATCCAGCACCTGTTCTGATCAGGCGCCGTCAAAGAACGATTCGACAACACTTTCCACGCTGCTGCGAGAGGCGCGTATCGGTGCGGTACCCAACCGGGTATCCGCACCGTTTTTTCTTGGGCGGCGGGTTCGTGCGACCGCGGCCCGATCGGCAGACGCGGCCGCGATCGAGCGAATGGCGCGGACGCAGCGCTCAGACGGCCGCTTCGTTCTCTTCGCCGGTGCGAATGCGGATCACGCGCTCGACGTCCGACACGAAGATCTTGCCGTCGCCGATCTTGCCGGTGCGCGCCGCACCGATCACCGCGTCGATCACCTGATCGACCTGCGCTTCGGCGACGACCACCTCGATCTTCATCTTCGGCAGGAAGTCGACGACGTATTCGGCGCCGCGATACAGCTCGGTATGGCCCTTCTGGCGACCGAAGCCCTTCACTTCCGTCACGGTCAGGCCCGTGAGACCCACTTCGGCGAGCGCTTCGCGGACTTCGTCCAGCTTGAACGGCTTGATGATGGCGGTGATGCGTTTCATGATGGATGTCCCTCAATGCTCGTTTGGATGAAAAATCGCGTTCCCGATTGTAAGCCGGCGGGCCGCATCCGGCCCAGCACCGCTCAATCGAGCCGTTCGGTAAAGCATGATGTAATCGGGTAGCGCCAGTCGCGCCCGAATGCGCGATGCGTGACGCGGATGCCGATCGGCGCCTGGCGGCGCTTGTATTCGTTGATCTTGATGAGCCGCGTCACGCGCTCGACGTCGGCCCGCGCGTAGCCGGCCGCGACGATCTCGGCGAGCGGCCGGTCCTCTTCCATGTACATCCGCATGATCGCGTCGAGCACGTCGTACGGCGGCAGGCTATCCTGGTCGGTCTGGTTCTCGCGCAACTCGGCCGACGGCGCGCGCGTCAGGATCCGTTCGGGAATCACGTCGCGCAGCCCGTAATCGGCCGTTTCGTTGCGATAGCGGCACAGCCGGTACACGAGCGTCTTCGCGATGTCCTTGATCACCGCGAAACCGCCGGCCATGTCGCCGTACAGCGTGCAGTAGCCGACCGCCATCTCGCTCTTGTTGCCGGTCGTCAGCACGATCGAGCCGAACTTGTTCGACAGCGCCATCAGCAGCGTGCCGCGGATGCGTGCCTGGATGTTCTCCTCCGTCGCATCTTCCGCGCGGCCCGCGAACTCGCCCGCGAGCGCGGCGCGGAAGGCATCGAACATCGGCGCGATCGCGATCTCGTCGTAGCGCACGCCGACGCGCCGCGCCATCTCCGCCGCGTCCGTCGTCGAGATGTCGGCCGTGAAGCGCGACGGCATCATCACCGCGCGCACGCGCTCGGGCCCGAGCGCATCGCACGCGACGGCCAGCACCAGCGCCGAATCGACGCCGCCCGACAGCCCGATCAGCACGCCGGGAAAGCCGTTCTTGCCGATGTAGTCGCGCACGCCGGTGACGAGCGCGCGATACACCTGCGCGTGAGTCGATAGCTCGGGTGCGATCGCACCGGGCAGCGGCCGCGCGCCGTCGAATTCGACGATCGCGTGCCCTTCGTCGAACTGCGGCATCTTCGCGACGAGCGCACCCTGCGCGTCGAGCACGAACGAACCGCCGTCGAACACGAGTTCGTCCTGGCCGCCGACGAGGTTCACGTACACCATCGGCAGCCCGGTCTCGCGAATCCGCGCGCGCAGGATGTCGATGCGCACCGCTTCCTTGTTCATGTGATACGGCGAGCCGTTCGGAATCAGCAGCACCTGCGCGCCGGCCGCCTTCGCGATCTGCGCGGCCGACGCATGCCACGCGTCCTCGCAGATGATCACGCCGTATTTCACGCCGTTCAGCTCGAACACGAGCGGCTCGGTGTCGGTCGCGAAATAGCGCTTCTCGTCGAACACCTCGGCGTTCGGCAGATCCTGCTTGCGGTAGGTGCCGACGATCTCGCCGCCGACGATCAGCGACACCGCGTTGAAGGTGTCGGTGGGCGGCACGCCGCGCTCGATCGGGCGGTTTGCATTACCATCGACGGCTGACGCGCTGCCCGCACCGCCGCCCGGCCCCCGCAACGGATGGCCGACCAGCACCGCGAGCCCGTCGAACGCCTTCAGTGCGTCGGCGAGCGCGTCGAGCGCGGCGGCCGCCGCCGCGTAGAACGCGGGCCGCAGCAGCAGGTCTTCGGGCGGATAGCCGGACAGCACGAGTTCGGGTGCGACCATCAATTGCGCACCATCGTTGTGCGCGGCACGCGCGGCCGCGACGATGCGCGCGACGTTGCCGGCGAAATCGCCGACGGTGGCGTTGATCTGGGCGAGAGCGAGTCGGGTCTTCATGGCGGGATCGGCGCAACCCGGCGGCGCGCCTTGAACGGCTAACGAAATCGACCTGGGCGCGGGCCATGGCGGCCCGCACCCGGCAACATCCAACGGTACGGATTCACGCTTGAAACACGAACGCATCGATTATCGCACGGGCATCCTGTCGTCCCCCGCCGAGGTGCCGGCCGACGAATGGAACGCGCTGCTCGCGCGCGACGCGCAGCCCACGCCGTTCCTACGCCACGAATTCCTCGACGCACTGCACGTCGCGCGCTGCGCGGTGGACGACACCGGCTGGTCGCCGCACTTCGTCACGCTGACCGACCCGCGCACCGGCCGCCTCGCGGCCGCCGCCCCCGTCTATGCGAAACAGCATTCGTACGGCGAATACGTGTTCGACTGGGCGTGGGCCGATGCGTACCAGCGCAACGACCTGCCCTATTACCCGAAGCTGCTGTGCGCCGTGCCGTTCACGCCGGTGCAGGGCACGCGGCTGCTCGCGGCCGACGACGACGCGCGCCGCCGGCTCGCGGCCACGCTGCTCGCGTTCGCCGAGCAGAGCGACGTGTCGTCGCTGCACGTACTGTTCCCGACCGGCGACGAAGCGCGGCTCCTCGAATCGATGGGCATGATGCTGCGCGAAGGCGTGCAGTTCCACTGGCTCAACGACGGCTACCGCCACTTCGACGATTTCCTCGGCACGCTCGAGCAGAAGAAGCGCAAGAACATCCGCGCGGAGCGGCGCAAGGTGCACGACGCGGGCGTGACCTTCCGGCGGCTCACCGGCGATCGAATCACCGACGCCGACTGGCGCTTCTTCTCGCGCTGCTATCGACAGACCTACCGCGAGCACTATTCGAGCCCGTACCTGAACCTCGACTTCTTCCGCACGATCGGCGCGACGATGCCGGAGAACCTGCTGCTCGTGATCGCGGAAGCCGACGGCCGGCCGATCGCGAGCGCGCTCGCCGTGTACCGGCGCGGCGAACACGGCGGCGGCACGCTGTACGGCCGCTACTGGGGTGCGATCGAGCACGTGCCCTGCCTGCACTTCGAAACGGCCTACTACCAGTTGCTCGAGTTCTGCATCGAGGCCGGGCTCGACACGTTCGAGGGCGGCGCGCAGGGCGAGCACAAGCTCGCTCGCGGTTTCCTGCCGACCGTCACGCACTCCGCGCACTGGCTCGCGCATCCGGCTTTTTCCGACGCGGTCGCGCGCTTTCTCGAACGCGAGACCGAGCATATCCACGCGTACGTCGACGAACTGCGCGAGCACGATCCGTTTCGGCGCGGCGCCGGCTAGCGTCATCCCGCGCACCGGCATGCGGCGAAGCCACGCATGGGCTCGCCGCATGCCGCACGGCCGCCGCCGGCTCAGTGCGCGGCGAGCGTCACCGTCTGCGACAGCGCCTGCGGGTCGCGCGACGACGCGGCCGCCGACAGCCCGTAGCTGCCCGCGCCGATCCGCCATGCGTGCGCGCTCGCATCCCACACCGCGAAGCGCTGCGCCGGCACCGCGACGCTGACCGTGCGCGCCTCGCCGGGCTGCAGCGCGACCTTGGTCCAGCCGACGAGCCGCTTCGGCGGCTCGCCGAGCGACGCGGGCAGCGCCGCGTAGATCTGCACCGTATGCGTACCGGCGCGCGCCCCGGTATTCGTCACCGTCACGCCGACCGTCACGTTGCCGGCGGCGTCGGCCTGCGCGGACATCGCCGACAACGCATACGTCGTGTACGACAGCCCGTAGCCGAACGGGAACAGCGGCTCGATCGCCTTCGCGTCGAACCAGCGATAACCGTACGCGAGCCCTTCCGCATAAACGTTCTGCAGGTTCGACGGATCGATCGTCGGCTGCGGCAGATCGGCCTCCTGCTTCGGGAACGTCAGCGGCAGCCGGCCCGACGGATTCGCGTCGCCGAACAGCAGATCGGCGATCGCCTGGCCGCCTTGCGCGCCCGGATACCACACGTCCAGCACGCCATGCACGTTCGCGAGCCACGGCATCAGCACCGGGCTGCCGTTCTCGAGCACGACGATCACGCGCTTGGCCTTCGCGGCGACCGCGGCGATCAGTGCGTTCTGGTCGTATTGCTGGTTGTACGGGTCCGCCTTCGCATCGGGCAGCGACAGGCTCGCAAGGTCGAGCCCTTCCGTCTGCCACTGCGTGGCGAACACGATCGCGACATCGGCCTGTGCGGCCGCGCTCGCCGCGGCATTCGCGTCGGTGCCGTCGAGATAGCTGACCGACGCGCTCGGCGCCTTCGCGCGAATCGCCGCGAGCGGCGCGGACTTGTACCAGGTCGCGCAGCCGCCGAACAGCATGTCGGCCGGTTGTTGGCAGGACGTCACCGCGTTGCCGTCGATCGCCGGCACCGCCCCGGAGCCGCCGCCCGACAGCACGCCCGCGTCCGCATGGCCGCCAATCACGACGACCGACTTGAGCGCACCGGCGGCGAGCGGCAGCACCGGCTGCGTGTCGCCCGGCGCGGCCGCGTTCTTCAACAGCACCGCCGCCTGCCGTGCGATCGCGAGCGCATCGGCATTGCCGGCGGCTTCGTCGATCGCGCCGCCCGGCTTCGGCGGCGCGTCCATCACGCCGATACGGATCAGCGTGCGCAGCTTGCGCTGCACCATGTCGTTCAGCCGCGCGACCGACACGCTGCCGGCCTGCAGCGCCGCGCGCAGCTTCGAATTGAAGTACGAGCCGAGCGGCGCGTTGCCGTCGTCGGCCGCGCCCGGCTGCTCTTCGTCCAGCCCGGCCTGCACGGCCGCGACCGTCGAGTGCGTCGCGCCCCAGTCGGACTGCACGACGCCCTTGAAACCCCACTCGTTCTTCAGCACCGTCGTCAGCAAATACGGGTTCTCGCACGCATATACGCCGTTCAGCTTGTTGTACGAGCACATCACGTTGCCCGGCTGGCCGTCCTTCACGCCGATCTCGAACGCGAGCAGTTCCGCCTCGCGCATGGTTCGCTCGTCGACGACCGAATCGACCGTCATCCGGTTGGTTTCCTGGTCGTTGAACGCGAAATGCTTGATCGTCGCGATCACCTTCTGCGCCTGCGTGGCCTGCGTGCGCGCGGCGCTCAGCGTGCCCGCGAGCACCGGATCCTCGCCCATGTATTCGAAGGTGCGGCCGTTGCGCGGCTCGCGCGCGAGGTTCACGCCCCCGCCGAGCCCCTCCGCGAAACCGAGCGCACGCAGCTCGAGCGCGATGCGCGTGCCGTAGGCGCCCGCGAGCGCCGGGTCCCACGTCGCCGCAAGCGCGATCGGCGCGGGCAGCGCGGTGACGCGTGCGTTCTTCACGTTCACGCCGCCCGCCGAATCGGCGCTGCTGACCGCCGGAATGCCGAGCCGCGGCACGCCCGGGATATAGCTCGCGCCGTTCAGCGCATCGGCCGGAAACGGGCCGCCCAGGCCGAGCGCCGGCATGCCGGTGCCATGCACGAGCTGCAGCTTTTCGTCGGTCGTCAGTTGCGCGACGAGGGCCGCCGCGCGCTGGTCGGCTGCCGCGTCGGGGTCGGTCGGGGCGTGAATGTCGTCGCCGCCGCACGATGCGAGCAACACCGTGAGCGCGCATGCGCACGCAATCGTCGAATACCGGAACAGCGAAGTTTTCATTGATCCTCCAGAATCGTTCTGTTAGTACTTGTCGTCTCACTCCAGCGTCCAAGTCTAAAAATCGACCGGTCACCACGCTTGACCGGCGGGAGCATGCGTTGACCTCTCGCAGCGGGGACAAACCCGAACGGCATGACGACAGGGAGACAGACATGGAGTTGCAACAGAAATCGGTATCCGTCCGGATCTACCGCTGGCTGTGCGAAGACGCGCGTGCGAACGGCATCGATCCCGCACCGCTTTACGAAACGCTCGGCATCGGGCCGGCCGAGCTCGCCGACGACACGCGCCGCATCGCGGGCGACCGGCACGTGGCCGCGATGCAGCTGACGAGCGGCTGGCCGCTGTCGTGGCATCGCCCGCCGCCGCAGGTCGTGCCGTGGCTCGTGCCGTTTCCCGAACTCGCGGGCATCACGTGCAATGCGGCGACGCTGCGCGACGCGCTGCACGGCTACCTGCACTATCGCGAGCTGATCGGCAACGTCGACTGGGTATTCGCGCACGAGAACGGCGACGCGATCGCGCTCGAGTACGTGAACGAAGGCAACGGCCGGCACGCGGGCAGCGCGTTCGCGAACCTCGCGATCCTCGCGGCGCTCGCGCGCCTGTACGATCCGCACGTGCACGTCGACGACGCCGCATTCGCCGGCCGCGCGTTCGCGCCCGTTGCCGCGTTGCGCGACATGCTCGGCGCGCCGGTGTCGTTCGATGCCGCGCACAACCGCATCGTGCTGCGCTCCGCGCACTTCGACACGCCGTTCGAGCGCTACAACGCGCCGCTCGCCGGCATCCAGCGTCATGCGGCCGACGCCGCACGCGAGCGCGTGCGCGCACGTTCGACGTTCGGCGCGTCGGTCGAGCAATGCGTGCGCGACTGGCTGCGCACGTCCGACGACACCGACGTGCCGACCGATACGCTGATGCAGCACGTATGCACGCGCTTCGCGATGTCGCGCTGGACGTTGCGCCGGCGCCTGCATCGCGAAGCGGTCGGTTTTCACGCGCTCGTCGCGCAGGCGCGGCTCGGCGAGGCACGCGACCTGCTGCTCAACACGCGGTTGCCGATCGGCGAGATCGGCGTGCGCGTCGGCTTCCGTTCGACGAGCGCGTTCACGCGCTTCTTCACGCGCGAACTCGGTGCGGCGCCGAGCCGCTTTCGCGACGGGCATGGCGACCGGTGGCGTTGATGCGCATTTTTTCTGAGACACTGGCGGCTTCGCATTCCGCTGCTCTGCCATGTCCTGGTTCCTGTATCTGATCGAATGCGCCGACGACAGCGTCTACACGGGCATCACGACCGATGTCGCCGCGCGCTTCGACGAACACGCGTCCGGCAAGGGCGCGCGCTACACGCGCTCGCGCAAGCCGCGCGCGGTGCTCGCGTCGTTTCCGCTGCCCGACCGGTCGAGCGCGTCGCGCGCCGAATACTGGGTGAAGCGGCTCACGCCCGCGAAAAAGCGCGAGCTGGCGGCCGGTTTGCGGACGCTGGAATCGGTGTTGCCGGCGGCGATCGCGCTCGACGAAAGCGGCGACACGGCCGGGACGAACGCGATGGGGCACGGGCGGAAGAAAAGGAAGGCGGAAAACGTCGACGATGCGCAGAAGACGGCCGCAACGGAGGCGGCCACCGCGAAAAGGGCGAAAACCGGGAAACGTGCCGGATCCGCAACGGCCGCGAAGCCTGCGAAGGGCAAACAAGCGTCGAAGTCGACGAAGGCAAATAAAGCCGCGCCGGACGCGAAACATGCAAAAACCGACGGCGATGCCGCCGCAAAAAAGACCGCGGCGCGTGGCACACCGGTAAAAAAGGCACGCTCGCCCTCCTCCACGCAGTCGAAAAGAAAGGCCCCGGCTGCCGCCGCAGCGGCCGCGAACGTACGCGAAGACGCCGCTTGCGCATCGGGCCGGCGCCGACCGGCGGCCACGAAAGCCGCCGCGGCGATCGCTCCGGCCGTTGCCCCGCCGCGCGCGAAACGCGCGAAGCCGGCACCGGCCACCCCACTGCCGCCCGTCTCCCCGTCCACCCGCAGGAAAACCGTGCGCGCAAAACAAAACCGCGCGGTCTCCTGAAGAGACACGCGCGGTTCGTTCCGTACGCGCCGGCCGTCGGCCGGTACGCCGCTTACTTCTTGTAGTTCGCGGCGCCGTCGGTGATTTCCTTGTGCGCGGCTTCGATGCCGGCCCAGCCTTCGACCTTCACCCACTTGCCCTTCTCGAGCGCCTTGTATTGCTCGAAGAAGTGCTTGATCTGGTCCTTCAGGTACTCGGGCACGTCGTCGATCGTCTTCAGGTTCGCCGTCATCGGGCAGATCTTGTCGTGCGGCACCGCGATCAGCTTCGCGTCGACGCCCGATTCGTCCGTCATCTGCAGCATGCCGAGCACGCGCGAACGCACGATCGAGCCGGCCAGCAGCGGGAACGGCGTGATCACCAGCACGTCGACCGGATCGCCGTCGCCCGACAGCGTCTGCGGGATGTAGCCGTAGTTCACCGGATAGCGCATGCCCGTGCCGATGAAGCGGTCGACGACGAGAAGGCCCAGTTCCTTGTCCGCCTCGTACTTCACCGGATCGCTTTGCGCGGGAATCTCGATGATCACGTTGAAATCTTGCGGCAGGTCCTTGCCGGCCGGAACATGATTGAAGCTCATGAGCACTCTCTGTAGGTCGATGGGAATTCGGGACAGGGCGCCTCGGCCGATGCACCGCCACGGGCGTCCCCCAAAAGGAATGCGCCATTATAGCCAATCGACCGGTGGCGTCCGGATGACGATCGGCGCGATAATCGTTCCGGATGTCCGGCCGTCGAACCGGCGGCGTTGCACGTCGACGATAAAGCACGGGATCCGGGCAAGCGCCAAAGCGCCAGTTTGGGTCGACCGCGTTGCATGACGCCCAACCAAGCGCTAAAGCGCTAACTTGGGTCGACCGCGATGCATGGGACCCAAGTAAGCGCTAAAGCGCTAACTTGGGTCGACAGGAGCAGGCATGGAAGAGGCGAAGCACTTCATCGCGGGCGAATGGACGTTGCCCGCGCAACTGGAAACCATCGCGGTCATCGATCCGTCCGACGGCCAGCCGTTCGCGACGATCGCGCGCGGCACGGCACCCGACATCGAACGCGCGGTCACCGCGGCGCGCGACGCATTCGCAGGCCCGTGGGGCGCCGCGAGCGCCGCCGAACGCGGCCGCGTGCTGATGCGGCTGTCGGCTCGCGTGGCCGACCATCTCGACGAACTCGCCGCGATCGAGGCGCGCGACACCGGCAAGCCGCTGAAGCAGGCGCGCGCCGATGCAGCCGCGCTCGCGCGCTACTTCGAGTTCTACGCGGGCGCCGCCGACAAGCTGCATGGCGAAACCCTCCCCTATCAGGCTGGATACACGGTGCTGACGGTGCGCGAGCCGCACGGCGTCACGGGCCATATCGTGCCGTGGAACTACCCGATGCAGATCTTCGGGCGCAGCGTCGGCGCGGCGCTCGCGGCCGGCAACGCCTGCGTGGTCAAGCCGGCCGAGGACGCGTGCCTGTCCGTGCTGCGCGTCGCCGAGCTGGCCGCCGAAGCCGGGCTGCCGGCCGGCGCGCTCAACGTCGTCACCGGCTACGGCCATGAAGCGGGCGCCGCGCTCGCACGCCATCCGGGCATCGACCACATCTCGTTTACGGGCTCCCCAGCCACCGGCAAGCTGGTCACGCAGATGGCGGCCGAGAACCACGTGCCGGTCACGCTCGAACTCGGCGGCAAGTCGCCGCAGATCGTGTTCGCCGATGCCGATCTCGACGCGGCACTGCCCGTACTCGTGTCCGCGATCGTGCAGAACGGCGGGCAAACCTGCTCGGCCGGCAGCCGCGTGCTGATCGAGCGCGCGGTGTACGAGCCGCTCGTCGAGCGCCTCGCCACCGCGTTCAACGGGCTGCGCGTCGGCCCGAGCCGCGCCGATCTCGACTGCGGCCCGCTGATCAACGCGAAGCAGCAGCAACGCGTGTGGGATTTCCTGTCCGACGCGCAGCACGACGGCATTCCGATGGCCGCGCACGGGCAGGTCGTCGCCGACGCGCCCGAAAGCGGCTTCTACCAGGCGCCCGCGCTGTTGCGCGACGTGCCGCCGTCGCATCGGCTCGCGCAGGAGGAAGTGTTCGGCCCCGTGCTCGCGGCGATGCGTTTCGTCGACGAGGACGAAGCCGTCGCGCTCGCGAACGGCACGCCGTACGGCCTCGTCGCGGGCATCTGGACACGCGACGGCGCACGCCAGATGCGGCTTGCGCGGCGTCTGCGCGCGGGCCAGGTGTTCATCAACAACTATGGCGCGGGCGGCGGCGTCGAGTTGCCGTTCGGCGGCGTCGGCCATTCGGGCCACGGCCGCGAGAAAGGCTTCGAGGCGCTTTACGGCTTCACCGCGCTCAAGACGATCGCGATCCGGCACGGCTGAACGCACGGCGCGCGACAGCCGGCAGGCAGCGCCCGGCCGCCTGCCGACGCACGACGACTCTCATGACCAGCACAGCTGCGATTCGAGCTCGATGGCTCGCAGGAGACACACGCTGTGCCATGGCCGCCAACCGGTCAGGCAGCCCGCCTCACGGCGGCCACAACTGAAGTTCGAAGCAAATCGAAGATATAAGGAGACACACCATGCGGTTGAGCGGCAAGACGGCCATCGTCACGGGCGGCGGCTCGGGGTTCGGCGAAGGCATCGCGAAGACGTATGCGCGCGAAGGCGCGAACGTCGTCGTCAACGACCTGAACGGCGCGGCGGCCGAGCGCGTCGCGAGCGAGATCGCGCTCGCGGGCGGCAAGGCGATCGCGGCGGCCGGCGACGTATCGAAAGAGGACGACTGGCGCGCGCTGCTGCAGGCGGCGCTCGACGATTTCCATGCGGTGCAGATCGTCGTGAACAACGCCGGCACCACGCACCGCAACAAGCCCGTGCTCGACGTGACGGAAGCCGAATTCGACCGCGTGTACGCGGTCAACATGAAGAGCCTGTTCTGGTGCGTGCAGACCTTCGTGCCGTACTTCCGCGCACAGGGCGGCGGCGTGTTCGTGAACGTCGCGTCGACGGCCGGCGTGCGGCCGCGCCCGGGCCTCGTCTGGTACAACAGCACGAAGGGCGCGATGATCACCGCGAGCAAGTCGCTCGCGGCCGAGCTCGGCGCCGACCGCATCCGCGTGAACTGCATCAACCCGGTACTCGGCGAAACCGCGTTGATGACGGAATTCATGGGCTGCGAGGACACCCCGGAAAATCGCCGCCGCTTCCTCGCGACGATCCCGCTCGGCCGCTTCTCGACGCCGCAGGACATCGCGAACGCCGCGCTGTACCTTGCGTCCGACGAAGCCGAATTCATCACGGGCGTCTGCCTCGAAGTCGACGGCGGGCGTTGCATCTAGCCGTACCGGGCATCACGGTTATTCCGTCTTGCTTCGCACGAAACCGGCTTGGACGCGCCGCTGCGTCTGCGCCGGCCAACTACAACGACGGTGGCGCACGGGATCCGGATAACCGCTCGAGCGCCCACTCTGATCGACAGGAGACAACATGGCAACATCGACGCAGTCGCTGCCGGGCTCGTCCGGCGCATTCGAGGAAGCAACCTACCGCAAGGTGTCGTGGCGACTCGTGCCGCTCCTGCTGCTGTGCTACGTGGTCGCGTATCTCGATCGCGTGAACGTCGGGTTCGCGAAGCTGCAGATGGCGAGCGACCTGAACCTGAGCGATACCGTGTACGGGCTCGGCGCCGGGATCTTCTTCTTCGGCTATTTCCTGTTCGAGGTGCCGAGCAACATCATCCTGCACCGCGTCGGCGCACGCGTCTGGATCGCCCGCATCATGGCGACGTGGGGCGTGATCTCGATCCTGACGATGTTCGTCACGACGCCCGCGATGTTCTACGTGATGCGCTTCCTGCTCGGCGTCGCCGAAGCGGGCTTCTTTCCCGGCGTGATCCTCTACCTCACCTACTGGTATCCCGCGCACCGGCGCGGCCGGATGACGACGTTCTTCATGACGGCCGTCGCGCTGTCCGGGGTGATCGGCGGGCCGATCTCTGGCTTCATCCTGAAGGCGTTCGACGGCGTGAGCGGCTGGCACGGCTGGCAATGGCTGTTCCTGCTCGAAGGCATTCCGTCGGTGCTCGCCGGCGTGCTCGTGTTCTTCACGCTCGACGAGCGGATCGCGAAGGCGACGTGGCTGACCGATGAAGAAAAGGCGCTGCTCGCCCGCAACGTCGACGCCGAGGAAGCCACCAAGGAAGACCTGCCGCTCGGCGCGGTGATGTCGAGCCCGCGCGTGTGGCTGATGGCGCTGATCTATTTCTCGTTCGTGATGGGGCTCTACGGCGTCGGCTTCTGGCTGCCGACGATCATCAAGGCGACGGGCGTGACCGATACGATCGTGATCGGCCTGCTGTCGGCGATTCCGTATGCGGCTGCGGTGGTCGCGATGATCCTGATCGCGCGCAGCGCGGACAAGCGCCGCGAACGCCGCTGGCACCTCGCGATTCCGGCCGCGATCGGCGCGCTCGGCCTCGTGCTGTCGGTGATCTGGGCGCACCAGACTGCGCTCGCGATGCTCGGCCTCACGCTCGCGACGATCGGCATCCTGACGACGCTGCCGCTGTTCTGGAGCCTGCCGACCGCGTTCCTCGGCGGCACGGCCGCCGCGGCCGGCATCGCGATGATCAACTCGATCGGCAACCTCGCCGGCTTCCTGAGCCCGTACCTGATGGGCTGGCTCAAGCAGGCGACGGGCGCCAACGATGCGGGCATGTACATGCTGGCCGGGTTCCTCGTGCTCGGCGGGCTGCTCGCGCTGTCGGTGCCGAAGCGGCTCGTCGACAAGTGACGCGCGGCGCGTAAAGGCGCGCCGGACGCGCCGAGCACCAAGCACCGAGCACGCCGGTCGACGGCCGCCCCCACGCAACGCCCCGACGCCCGGCACTGCCCGGCCGCCGGGGCGTTTTCGATTCCGGACGGGCAAGACCGCGCCGGCCGGATGCTTCGCCGACCGGATGACGCCGCCATACGTCCGCACTGCGTCGCGACGAACGAAAAAAAGCCCCGAAGGCCGATCGGCGTTCGGGGCTTTTACCGCGGCACCGCGTCAGACCACGGTGATCGCGAGCGCGCTTTCGCGGTAGTGCTTCGCGGCCTTGTCGGTTTCGCCGAGATGCTCGAACAGACGGGCGAGTGCACGATGCGCCCGCACCTTCAGCGCCTCGTTGTCGGCCAGCTTCAGCGCCGATTCGAGGAACGACTGCGCCTTGCCCCACAACTGCTGCTGCTGGCAGAGGCGGCCGAGTGCGAACAGCAGGTCGGCATCTTCCGGATGATCCTTCTTCCAGCCTTCGGCCTTCTGGATCAGCGGCAGCGCATCGGCGCCGGCCGTGTCCGGATAACGGCGCAGCAGGCGCGCATCCCAGTTGTGCGCGAGCGCGTCCTCGACGATGCGGCGCGCTTCGTTGCGGCGCTCGAGCGGCACGAGCAACTCGGCCGCGAGATCGGCCAGACGCGGCGACTGGCGCTCGACCGGCGACAGCGACTGCCACACTTCGAGCAGCGCGTCCGGGTCGTGCCGGCGCTCGCGCAGCAGGTTTTCCGCCGCCTGCTGGCGCAGCCGCACGGCTGCGGCCGGATGCAGCGCCTCGCGCTTTTCGAGCGCCTTCGCAAGCTTCAGCACCTCGGCCCAGTTCTTCAGTTGCTGCTGCGCACGCAACGCGACCTGCTGCGCGTGGATGCGCTTGCCGCCGGCCTGCATGTCGGCCAGCGCGGCGAGCGCACCGTCGGCATCGCGGGCGTCCGCGCGCATGTCGGCGGCGGCAAGCAGCCGTGCATCCTGCCATTCGGGCGCGTCGATCTTCGACAACCAGTCGTCGCGGCGCGTGTACTCGTGCATCCGATGCGCGGCGGTGGCCGCGACGAGACTCGCGGCGCCCAGGTTCGCGTCGATCGACAGCGCTTCGCGCGCGGCCTTCTCCGCACGCGAGAAGCGGCCCGCGTACAGGTTCGCGATCGCATCGCGCAGCGACGCCTGCGCCTTCTCGTTGCGCGAACGCGCGCGATAGGCGGCGACCCGCTGCGGCATGCGCCAGATGTTGCGCACGATGCGCAGCAGCGCGTACACGACGATGAACAGCACGACGATGGCGATCACGAACAGATTCAGCGACACGTCGACCCGGTACGGCGGATAGACGAGCAGCACCTGCCCCGCGTCGAAACGGCCGACGGTGGCGAGCGCGGCGGCGAGCGCGAACAGGACCGCGAGCCAGACGATTCCTCGAAGCGTCATCGTTACCCCCGGCTCTTGAACTGCTGAACGGCGTTCAGGCTCGTGTTCAGGTTCGGCACCGCGACGGTCAGCGATGCGCCGTCAACCTGCTTGAGCAGATCCTCGACGGTCTGCGTGTCCTTCGACGCCTGATCGAAATACTTGCCGAGCGACGCCTGGGCGGCGTGCAGGTCGGCCTTCATCGCGCTGTCGTTGCGCGCCAGCAGCGACAGCCGCGCCGTGAGCAGACGCAACTTCACGTTCTCGCGCACGAAGTAACCCTGGTCGGGCGACGCGAGCATCGCATCCGCGTGGTCGATCCGGCGCACCTGCACGAGGCCCTTCAGTTGCTGACCGAGACCGGCCGAGAAGTCGTGCCACCACACCTTCCAGCGCGGCTCGCCGGCAGCGATCGACGAAGCGGCGTCGGCCGGCGCGGCCTTCGGCGCCGCGTGCGGCACGATCGCCTCGCCCGACAGCGGCAGCGCGTCGATCTTGCCGATCGCATCGTCGAGCTTGATCGCAAGGCCGGTGAGATCGGCTGCCGGCGCGGCCTTCAGCTTCTCGATGTCCTGCGCGAGTGCCTTGCGCACCGTGACGGCCTGTGCGCTCTGCGACGTCGCGAGACGCGCGTCGGCGTTCTGCAGCGCGATCAGCGCGAGCTGCGTGTTGCCGGTCAGCTGAAGCTGCTGGCTCGCGCTCGACAGCATCTGGTCGACTTCCTCGAGCATCCACGCATCGCGGTTGCGCGACAGGTCCTGGTATTGCTGCTGCAGCGCCTGCTGCGCGCTCTGCGCATCGGCGAGCTTGCCGTCGAGCTGCGCGAGCTGCGTGTCGACCTGGTGCGTGCCGGCGAGCGCCTGCTCGGTCTTCATCCGCGTTTCGGCCGCTTGCGCGTCGAGCGCCTTCTGGCGCGCGACGAACGTACCGTCGAGCCGATCGATCTTGCGGTTCAGTGCGTAGCCGCCGACACCCGCCGCGCAGCCGAGCACGACGACGACGAACCACAGCACCGCGCTGCCGCCGCGGCGCGCACGCGGCTCGGGCGCGAGATAAGGAGGGCTGGACGGCGGTGCGGATGCAGCGGCCGGCTGGGAAGCGACGCTTTTGGAATCGTTGGTATCTGTCATGCGTTTAGTCACCGGTGCGGCTGTCGCCGGTTGGACGGCCTCGTCGGCCATCGTTCGAAACGCGCGGACGATGCGCTCATCGCCCGCGCCGGTCAGCGTAATCCTATCAAAACCCAATGCGCGCGCGGTCTGCTCGATCCGCGGGTGCGGCGTCACGAGCGGCGCATGCTTCAGCGCGTCGATCTCGGCGTCGTTCAGGTGGACGCGCGCGAGCTCGTGCAGGTTGCGCACACCTTCCGAGCTCGTGACCAGCCACGCGTGCGGCTGGCCGTCGAGCAGCGCGTGCACGCGCTCCCACGCGCCGACGCGCGGCTCCGGCACGACGCGCCGGTACGCGGCGACGAGCGTGACGTCCGCACCGGCCTCGCGCAGGCGGTCGGCAAGCCATTCGCGTCCGCCGTCGCCGCGCACGATCAGCACGCGCTTGCCCGCCAGCGCCTGCGCGCCGCCGAACGCGGCCTCGATGCTCGCGAACAGGCTTTCCGAATCGTAATGGGGCACGCCGCCGTCGGGCGGGGGCTGCGGCGCGATCACGCGATGCGCGGGCGCCGCGATGCCGTGACGCTCGAGCGCCGCGACGCTGCCGGGCCCGACCACGCCGACCGGCAGCGCGTTCGGCCAGATCGCGCCGTACCGCGCGAGCGCGCGATCGATCGCGTTCGGCGACACGAAAATCACCAGCGCGTAGTCGGCCAGCGCCGCGAACGCGGCGTCGAGCGGCGCCGGATCGTCGACCGGCGCGATGTCGATCAGCGGGAATTCGAGCACGTCGCAACCGGCATCGGCCAGTTGCGACGCAAGCGCGTCGGACTGGCCGTCCGGACGCGTCAGGACAGCGGTGAACGCGCGCGCGCCGCCCGCCATCAGGCGTCGCCCTTGCCCGCGGCCTGCGAGCCCGCGAGCAGCGCCTGGACGATGTCGAGCGCGCCTTGCGCCTCGAGCTCGTCGGATACCGCGCGGCCGAGCGCGAGCGCATCGGCGACGGTCACGACGGCCCCGCACTCCTCGGCCGTCAGCACGCGCTTGCCGTCGGTGGTCGACACGCGGCCCGTCAGGTACAGCTCGCCCGCGCGCCACACCGCGTGCGCGGCGAGCGGCACCTCGCAACTGCCGCCGAGCGCGCGCGACACCATCCGCTCGGCCTCGACCGCGAGCGCGGTCTGCGGGTCGTGCAGCGGCGCGAGCCACGCGGCGACGTCGTCGCGGTGCGCGGCGATCTCGATGCCGAGCGCGCCCTGGCCGGCTGCGGGCGGGCTGGCCTCGACGTCGAGCAGCGTGCGGATCCGCGCTTCGAGACCGAGGCGTTTCAGCCCCGCCGCCGCAAGGATGATCGCCGCGTAGTCGCCGCGGTCGAGTTTCGCGAGACGCGTGTCGAGGTTGCCGCGCAGCGGCAGGACCTCGAGATGCGGATAACGCGAACGCAGCATCGCTTCGCGACGCAGGCTCGACGTGCCGACGACCGCGCCGGCCGGCAACGCATCGAGCGACGCGTAGTCGTTCGACACGAACGCATCGCGCGGGTCCTCGCGTTCCATGATCGCGGCGAGCGAGAAGCCGTCGGGCAGCGCCATCGGCACGTCCTTCAGCGAGTGCACCGCGAGATCGGCGTGGCCGTCGGCCAGCGCGCTCTCCAGTTCCTTCACGAACAGGCCCTTGCCGCCGACCTTCGACAGCGTGCGATCGAGAATCTGATCGCCGCGCGTCGTCATCCCGAGGATTTTCACGTCACAAGCTGGATATAATTTGCGCAGCGCATCACGCACATGTTCGGCTTGCCACATCGCCAGGCGGCTCTCGCGCGAAGCGATCGTCAACGTCGCGGGCGGCCGTGCCTGTTGCGGCCCGGCCGCGGGGGTCTCGGAATTCATTGCTGGAACATCGAAGGACGGGATTGAAGACCGAACAATGGTAGCACGCACGCCCCGGCGGCCCGAGCCCGGAGCCTGCGCCCGGCCTGCTTCCGTGCGGGTCGCGGCGCCGTTGTGCGGATGTGCCGCACGTAGCTGGTTGCTTGACCGCAGTTCCCGCAGTTTCCGCAGTTCCTTTTGACTCGAGCTTTCCCAAGGAAACCCATCGTGAAGTCTTCCGGATCGGCGCGTACGGCGCGCCGCAATGCTGCCTTGCCCTCCTCCGACGCCCCGACGGGCACGCTCGCCACCGCCGCGAACGGCCGTGCGAAAACGGCAACGAAACCCACGGCAACGAAACCGAAAGACCCGATACGTCAGACAAAAACGGCGACGAAGGCCGGCACCCGCGCGCGCGACGACAAGGACCGCCCGCTGTTCGAAGACATCCGCTTCCTCGGCCGCCTGCTCGGCGACGTCGTGCGCGAACAGGAAGGCGATACCGTGTTCGACGTGGTCGAGGCGATCCGCCAGACCGCGGTCAAGTTCCGCCGCGAGGACGACAGCGAAGCCGCGCAGACGCTCGAGAAGAAGCTGCGCAAGCTGACGCCGGAGCAGACGGTGAGCGTCGTGCGCGCGTTCAGCTATTTCTCGCACCTCGCGAACATCGCGGAAGACCGCCATCACAACCGCCGCCGCCGCATCCACGCACTGGCCGGCTCCGCGCCGCAGCCCGGCACGGTCGCGTACGCGCTCGATCAATTGAAAACCACCGGCAACGCGTCGAAGCGCCTGCTGCAACGCTTCTTCGACGATGCGCTGATCGTGCCGGTGCTGACCGCGCACCCGACCGAAGTGCAGCGCAAGAGCATCCTCGACGCGCAGCACGACATCGCGCGCCTGCTCGCCGAGCGCGACCAGGAACTGACCGCGCGCGAGCGCCAGTACAACGAAGCGATGCTGCGCGCGCGCGTGACCGCGCTGTGGCAGACGCGCATGCTGCGCGACTCGCGCCTGACGGTCGGCGACGAAATCGAGAACGCGCTGTCGTACTACCGCGCGACCTTCCTCGACGAGCTGCCCGCGCTGTACGGCGACATCGAGGCCGCGCTCGCCGAGCACGGCCTGTCGGCCCGCGTGCCCGCGTTCTTCCAGATGGGCAGCTGGATCGGCGGCGACCGCGACGGCAACCCGAACGTGACCGCGTCGACGCTCGACGAGGCGATCAACCGCCAGGCCGCGGTGATCCTCGAACACTATCTGGAACAGGTGCACAAGCTCGGCGCCGAGCTGTCGGTGTCGAACCTGCTGGTCGGCGCGAACGACGCGGTGAAGGCGCTCGCGGCAGCGTCGCCCGACCAGTCGCCGCACCGCGTCGACGAACCGTATCGTCGCGCGCTGATCGGCATCTACACGCGGCTCGCCGCGAGCGCGCGCGTGCGCGTCGGCGAAGGCACGGTGCCCGTGCGCAGCGCGGGCCGCGGCGCGCCGCCGGTGCGCGCGATTCCGTACGAGGATTCCGAAGCGTTCGTCGCCGATCTGAAGGTGCTGACCGCGTCGCTCGACGAACACCACGGCACGTCGCTCGCCGCGCCGCGCCTCGCGCCGCTCGTACGCGCGGCCGAAGTATTCGGCTTCCATCTGGCGAGCATCGACCTGCGCCAGAGTTCCGACATCCACGAGGCGGTGGTCGCCGAGCTGTTCGCGCGCGCGGGCGTCGAGGCCGACTATGCGGCGCTCGCCGAGGAAGACAAGCTGCGCGTGCTGCTCGCCGCGCTCGCCGATCCGCGCCCGCTGCGCTCGCCGTACCTCGAATACTCGGCGCTCGCGCAGAGCGAGCTCGGCGTGTTCGAGAAGGCGCGCGAGGTCCGCGCGCAATTCGGCGCGCGCGCGGTGCGCAACTACATCATTTCGCACACGGAAACCGTCAGCGACCTCGTCGAAGTACTGCTGCTGCAGAAGGAGACGGGCCTGCTCGAAGGCACGCTCGGCGTACCGGGCGGCGACGCGCGCAACAGCCTGATGGTGATCCCGCTGTTCGAGACGATCCCCGACCTGCGCGACGCGTCGCGCATCATGCGCGAATACTTCGCGCTGCCGGGCATCGACGCATTGATCGCGCACCAGGGCGCCGAACAGGAAGTGATGCTCGGCTACTCCGACAGCAACAAGGACGGCGGCTTCCTCACGTCGAACTGGGAGCTGTATCGCGCGGAACTCGCACTCGTCGACCTGTTCCGCGAGCGCAAGATCACGCTGCGACTGTTCCACGGCCGCGGCGGCACGGTCGGCCGCGGGGGCGGCCCGACCTACCAGGCGATCCTGTCGCAGCCGCCGGGCACCGTGAACGGCCAGATCCGCCTGACCGAACAGGGCGAGGTGATCGCGAGCAAGTTCTCGAACCCGTCGATCGGCCGGCGCAACCTCGAGACGGTCGTCGCCGCGACGCTCGAGGCGTCGCTGCTGCCGCAGTCGAACGCACCGGCGCAACTGCCCGCGTTCGAAGCCGCGATGCAGACGCTGTCCGACTCGGCGATGGCCGCGTATCGCGCGCTCGTCTACGAAACCCCGGGCTTCACCGACTACTTCTTCGCGTCGACGCCGATTACCGAGATCGCCGAGCTGAACATCGGCAGCCGCCCCGCGTCGCGCAAGCTGCAGGATCCGAAGCAGCGCAAGATCGAGGATCTGCGCGCGATTCCGTGGGGCTTCTCGTGGGGTCAGTGCCGGCTGCTGCTGACCGGCTGGTACGGCTTCGGCAGCGCGGTGAGCGCGTATCTCGACGGCGCGCCCGACGACGCCGAACGCGCGAAACGCGTCGCGCTGCTCAAGAAGATGAACAAGACCTGGCCGTTCTTCTCGAACCTGCTGTCGAACATGGACATGGTGCTCGCGAAGACCGATCTCGCGGTCGCGTCGCGCTATGCGCAACTCGTGCCCGACCGCAAGCTGCGCAAGCACGTGTTCGAGCGGATCGTCGCGGAATGGGAGCGCACGTCGCAGGCGCTCGCGGAAATCACCGGGCACGAAAGCCGCCTCGCGACCAACCCGCTGCTCGCGCGCTCGATCAAGAACCGCTTCCCGTATCTCGATCCGTTGAACCACCTGCAGGTCGAGCTGATCAAGCGTCACCGCGCGGGCGACACGAACGCGCGGCTGCGCCGCGGGATTCACCTGACGATCAACGGGATCGCGGCCGGCCTGCGCAACACCGGCTGATCCGCGCGCGGCGCGGGTGCATTCCGCGCCGCCCGGGACAACGAAAGCCGCGATACGCGCCCATGCGGATCGCGGCTTTTTTCATGCGACGAGAAACGGCGCGGCGCGCGCCGCACGCTCAGTGCGCGTCGATCAGCAACGCATCGTGCTCGAACGAACCGTCGGGCTGCACCGCGTAATAGCCGCGCACCTCGTCCGGCGCATGCGCCCACAGCGCGCGAATGCCGGCGACGCTGTCGGCCGGCGTGCGGATGCGCGCGACCCACGTGTCGAAATCGATCGGCAACCGCCAGCGGCTGTGCACCTGCGCATCGAAACCGGCTGCGCGGAACATCGCGAGCCATTCGTCCGCGCGATAGTCGCGCACGTGCGACGCGTCGCGCAGCACTTCCGCGGCCTGCAGGTACGTATCGAGGAGCGGATGGTCGTTGCCGGCGATGTCGATCATCAACACGCGGCCGCCCGGCTTCAGCACGCGACGCACCTCGGCGAGCGCCGCGCGCATGTCGTGCCAGTGGTGCGCGCTCATCCGGCTCACGACCCAGTCGAACGTCGCGGTGTCGAACGGCAGCCGCTCGGCCGGGCCCTGCTGCGTGCGGATGTTCGCGAACCCGCGCTCGCGTGCGGCCGCGTCGACGGTCGCGAGCATCGGCGCGGCGAGATCGTACGCGACCACGTCGCGCACGTGCGGCGCGACCGCGAAGCTCGCGTGGCCGGCGCCGCAACCGAGGTCGAGCACCGCCGCATCGGGCGTCGCACTCACCGCGTCGGCGAGCGCCTGCAGGTCGGCGCCCGTCGCATGAACCGTGCTCGTCAGATAGGCGGCGGCCGTCGTGCCGAATGCGTCGGCGACCTGGTCGTGGTGTTTCATCGTTCGCTCCTTTTCTTGATGCAGCCGGCCGAACCCGGCGCTCCCGCGCGCGATCCGGCCCCGTGCAACGTTTTGTGGGACGCCCGCTGCCCTGCCAGCGCGCGAGCCGCTACAATAGGCCCGCACGTGTACCAGTACAAGTTAAGCAGTTATTCTGGTATTCGATCCACCTGTCTGATCGTTGCCGCGTCTTCGTCTCCATTTCGCCGTTTCCGCATGAACCAGCCGTCCTCCGCTCCCGTCCCGCCGCTCGACGCCACGCCCGCTCGCGCGCTCGGCGAATTCATCCGCGCCCATCGCGAGCGGCTGTCGCCGCAGGCCGTCGGCCTGCCGCCCGGCCCGCGCCGCCGCACGCCGGGGCTGCGGCGCGAGGAAGTCGCGCAACTGTGCGGCGTCAGCCCGACCTGGTACACGTGGATCGAACAGGGCCGGCCCGTGTCGGCGTCGGCCGACGCGCTCGCCCGGATCGCCGTCGCGCTGCAACTGTCGAAGGCCGAGCGCGCGTACCTGTTCGAGCTGGCCGCGCAGCGCGACCCAGCCGAGCCCGATGTCGCGGGCGGCGACCTGCCGCCGACGCTCGCCGCGACCGTCGCGGCGATCGCGACGCCCGCCTACGTGCTCGACCGCCAATGGAACGCGCTCGCGTGGAATGCGCCGGCCGCCGCACTCTTTTCCGGCTGGCTCGACGGCGAGCACGACCGCAACCTGCTGCGCTTCACGTTCATGTCGCCGGACGCCCGCACGCTGATCGTCGACTGGGAAACCCGCGCGCGGCGGCTCGCGGCCGAATTCCGCGCCGATGCGATCCGCCACCTGACCGATGCGCCGACGCGCGCGCTGATCGACGCGCTGACGGCCGGCAGCGACGCGTTCGCGCAGTACTGGGCATCCCAGGACGTGTTCGAGCGCGAAGGCGGGCTGCGCGAATTCGACCACCCGGCCGACGGCCGCCTCGTGTACCAGCAGATTACGCTGAAGCCCGCGCACCGCGAGGACCTGAAGCTCGTCGTGCTGGTACGCGACTGAGCACCGCCCGCGCCGGCAAAGGCCGGTGGGCCGGCCCGCGAATGTTAGAATCGCGGGATTCCCTCGGCGGCGCACGCCGCCCAACTCCCCTTCGAAGAATCGCCATGACGTCCCAACTGCACAAAAAGGGCGAGGCCTGGTCGGCCCGCTTCTCGGAACCGATGTCGGAGCTGGTCAAGCGCTACACGTCGTCGGTGTTTTTCGACAAGCGCCTCGCGCTCGTCGACATCGCCGGCTCGCTCGCGCACGCGAACATGCTCGCCGCGCAGAAGATCATCAGCGCCGACGACCTGGCCGCGATCGAACGCGGGATGGCGCAGATCAAGGGCGAAATCGAGCGCGGCGAATTCGAATGGCAGCTCGACCTGGAAGACGTCCACCTGAACATCGAGGCGCGCCTGACCGCGCTGATCGGCGATGCCGGCAAGCGCCTGCATACCGGCCGCTCGCGCAACGACCAGGTCGCGACCGACATCCGCCTGTGGCTGCGCGGCGAGATCGACCGCATCGGCGGCCTGCTGAACGACCTGCGCGGCGCACTGATCGACCTCGCGGAACAGAACGCCGACACGATCATGCCGGGCTTCACGCATCTGCAGGTCGCGCAGCCGGTCACATTCGGCCATCACCTGCTCGCGTACGTCGAGATGTTCACGCGCGACGCGGAACGCATGCGCGACTGCCGCACCCGCGTGAACCGCCTGCCGCTCGGCGCGGCCGCGCTCGCGGGCACCAGCTACCCGATCGATCGTCACGCGGTCGCGAAGACGCTCGGCTTCGACGGCATCTGCGCGAACTCGCTCGACGCGGTGTCGGATCGCGACTTCGCGATCGAATTCACCGCGGCGGCCGCGCTCGTGATGACGCACGTGTCGCGCTTCTCCGAAGAGCTCGTGCTGTGGATGAGCCCGCGCGTCGGCTTCATCGACATCGCCGACCGCTTCTGCACCGGCAGCTCGATCATGCCGCAGAAGAAGAACCCCGACGTGCCGGAACTCGCGCGCGGCAAGACCGGCCGCGTGAACGGCCACCTGATGGCGCTGCTCACGCTGATGAAGGGCCAGCCGCTCGCCTACAACAAGGACAACCAGGAAGACAAGGAACCGCTGTTCGACACGGTCGACACGGTCGCCGACACGCTGCGGATCTTCGCCGAGATGGTCGCGGGCATCACCGTGAAGCCGGACGCGATGCGCGCGGCCGCGCTGCAGGGCTTCTCGACCGCCACCGACCTCGCCGACTACCTCGTGAAGCGCGGCCTGCCGTTCCGCGACGCGCACGAAGCCGTCGCACACGCGGTCAAGATCTGCGACGACCGCGGCATCGACCTCGCCGACCTGACGCTCGACGAGATGAAGCGGGAACTGCCGAACGTCGCGCACCTGATCGGCGACGACGTGTTCGGCTACCTGACGCTCGAAGGGTCGGTCGCGAGCCGCAACCATCCGGGCGGCACCGCGCCCGACCAGGTGCGTGCGGCCGTCAACGCTGCCCGCGCCGCGCTGGGCAAGTAACGACCCGCAGTCTCCGACGGACGCCTTCGGCGTCCGTTTTTCATTCGGGCGGCCGACGCGCCGCCCGCCGCCTCCCCCGCTTCACGGATGCCCCGATGACCTTTTCCGCCGCGCTCTTCGACATGGACGGCCTGCTCGTCGATTCCGAGCGGACCATCATGAACACGTGGATCGACGTGTCGAACGCGCACGGCGTCGCGCTGACCGAGATCGATTATCTGCAGATCGTCGGCCGCTCGTTCGCCGAAGGCCAGGTGATCCTCGCGCGACTGATCGGCGACCCCGACACGTTCGACGCGGTGCGCATCCGCGTGCGCGAGCAACTCGCCGCACCCGAACCCCATCCGAAGTTTCCGCTGAAGTCGGGCGCGCTTGCGCTGCTCGACACACTCGCGCAGGCCGGCATTCCGTGCGCGGTCGCGTCGTCATCCGCGCGCGACGTGATCCGCGCGCGGCTCGACGCCGTCGGCGTGCTGCCGTTCTTCCGCGCGATCGCGGGCGGCGACGAAGTCGCGCGCGGCAAACCCGACCCGGCCGTCTACCGGCTCGCGGCCGAGCGCCTCGGCGTGCCGGCCCACGCGTGCGTCGCGTTCGAGGACAGCGACTTCGGTGCGCTGTCGGCCGCCGGCGCGGGCGCCGCGGTCGTCACCGTGCCCGACCTGAAGGCGCCGACGCCCGACATCGTCGCGCTGAGCCTGCACGTGCTCGCGTCGCTCGACGACGCGGTCTCGCTCGTGCCGACGTGGTTCGGCCGGCTGGACACGCAGCAGAGCGCGTAAGCGGCGCACACGGCCCGCCAATGCCAACGGGCACCCGAGGGTGCCCGTTTTGCGTTGCCGAGCCGGATCATCGGCCTCGCCGCGATTCCTACCGATTGCCGGCCGTCTCCGACAGCCGCTTCATCGTCGCGATGCGCGCACCGATCAGGTCGACGCGGCCGTCCTCGCCGACGAGCGGCGCCGTCGCATCGCGGAACGCCACCCACGCGCGCTGCGCGCGCACGAGCGTCGCGGCCGAATGCGCGGGCATCTTGCGGCGCAGCTTCTGGTAATAGCGGTTCAGGTCGAACAGCGCGTGTTCGCACGCGGCGTCCTGCGCGCACGGCCGCACGCGGCGGATCGCCGGATCGCGCGGCGCGTTCGCCGGCTTGGCGCCGGCCGGTGCAGCCGCAGCCGCACCGCCCTGCGCACCGCTCGTCGCCGCGACCGGCACGGCGGCGGGCGGCGGTGCATAGCGATCGGCCGCCCCACGCAGCGCCAGCGCGCGATCGCGCACCGGCTGCAGTTGCAGGTCGGCGCTCGACATCGCATACGCGGTGCCGCGCGTCGTGTCGTACACGGCCTTCAGCAGTTGCACTTCGTCCTTGCGCCACGTGAGCCAGCGGCGCTGGCTCTCCTGCCAGCCGCGCTTCGCGTCGGCCGGCGCGTCCTTCGACAAGCGCTGGTACGCGCCGTCCATCACTGCCTGCCACTGCTGCTGCGCTTCGCCCATGCACTGGATCTGGCCGGCCGGCGACGACCGATCGCGCCGCGCGAGACATTGCCGCATCGCGACGTCGATCGGGTCGGCCGCCGCGACTTCCGCGTGAACGGCACCCGCGCCTGCGAGCCCCGTCAATCCTGCCGCCCAGACGACGAGCGCGGCCAGCGCCGCGCGCATCGTCCGGAATCGTCCGTGCGTCGCCATCAGTCGCGCACGCAGTCGACGAAGTACTCGACGCGGCCGTTCACCTCTTCCGCGACGAGGCCGTGGATGTCGGTGTGGAAGCCCGGGAAACGCTCGTTGAAGTCGCGCGCGAACCGCAGGTAGTTCACGATCGTCTTGTTGAAGCGCTCGCCCGGGATCAGCAGCGGAATGCCCGGCGGGTACGGCGTGAGCAGGATGCTCGTCACGCGGCCTTCGAGCTCGTCGAGCGGCACGCGGTCGATCTTGCGGTGCGCGAGCTTCGCGAACGCGTCCGACGGCTTCATCGCCGGCTCCATGTCCGACAGGTACATCTCGGTCGTCAGACGGGCGATGTCGTTCGCGCGGTACACGTCGTGGATCTGCGTGCACAGGTCGCGCAGGCCGACGCGCTCGTAGCGCGGATGCTGCGCGACGAATTCCGGCAGCACGCGCCACAGCGGCTGGTTGTTGTCGTAATCGTCCTTGAACTGCTGCAGCTCGGTCACCATCGAGTTCCAGCGGCCCTTCGTGATGCCGATCGTGAACATGATGAAGAACGAATACAGGCCCGTCTTCTCGACGATGATCCCGTGCTCGGCCAGATACTTCGTGACGATCGCGGCCGGAATGCCGGTCTCGCCGAACTCGCCGTCGACGTCGAGCCCCGGCGTGATGATCGTCGCCTTGATCGGGTCGAGCATGTTGAAGCCTTCCGCGAGCGGGCCGAAGCCGTGCCAGTGGTCGTTCGGCTTCAGCATCCAGTCTTCGCGCGAACCGATGCCTTCCTCGGACAGGTTGTCCGGCCCCCACACGCTGAAGAACCAGTCGTCGCCGTATTCGGCGTCGACCTTGCGCATCGCGCGGCGGAAATCGATCGCCTCGGCGATCGATTCCTCGACGAGCGCGGTGCCGCCCGGCGGCTCCATCATCGCGGCCGCGACGTCGCACGACGCGATGATCGCGTACTGCGGGCTCGTCGACGTGTGCATCAGGTACGCCTCGTTGAAGCGGTGCTTGTCGAACGTGCGGTTCTCCGAATCCTGCACGACGATCTGCGAGGCCTGCGAGATACCGGCGAGCAGCTTGTGCGTCGAGTGCGTCGCGAACACGAGCGCGCCCGTGCGCGGCCGGCCGTCGCCGATCGCGTGCATGTCGCGGTAGAAATCGTGGAACGTCGCGTGCGGCAGCCACGCTTCGTCGAAGTGCAGCGTGTCGAGCAGGTCGCCGAGCAGGTCCTTGATCATCTCGACGTTGTAGACGACGCCGTCGTACGTGCTCTGCGTGATCGTCAGGATCCGCGGCTTCATGTCCGGGTTCTGGCGCATCGCCTCGCGCGCGAACGGGTTCGCCTCGATCTTCTTGCGGATGTTCTCCGGCTTGAACTCGTCGCGCGGGATCGGCCCGATGATGCCGAAATGGTTGCGCGTCGGCGTGAGGAACACCGGGATCGCACCCGTCATCGTGATCGCGTGCAGGATCGACTTATGGCAGTTGCGGTCGACCAGCACGATGTCGCCGGGCGCGACCGTCGCGTGCCAGACGATCTTGTTCGACGTCGACGTGCCGTTGGTCACGAAGAACAGGTGATCCGCGCTGAAGATGCGCGCCGCGTTGCGCTCGGACGCCGCGACCGGGCCCGTGTGATCGAGCAGCTGGCCGAGTTCGTCCACCGCGTTGCAGACGTCCGCGCGCAGCATGTTCTCGCCGAAGAACTGGTGGAACATCTGGCCGAGCGGGTTCTTCAGGAACGCGACGCCGCCCGAGTGACCGGGGCAGTGCCACGAGTACGAGCCTTCGTCCGCGTACTTGACGAGCTCCTTGAAGAACGGCGGCGCGAGCGAATCGAGATAGACCTTCGCTTCGCGGATGATGTGGCGCGCGACGAACTCCGGCGTGTCCTCGAACATGTGGATGAAGCCGTGCAGCTCGCGCAGGATGTCGTTCGGCAGATGCCGCGACGTGCGCGTCTCGCCGTACAGGAAGATCGGGATGTCCGCGTTGCGGCGGCGCACTTCGGTGACGAACGCGCGCAGCTCGATGATCGCGGTCGCGAGCTCGGGCAGCTCGCCGTCCGGCCCGGTTTCGCCGAGCATGAGTTCGTCGTCGTCGATCGACAGGATGAAGCACGACGCGCGGCTCGATTGCTGCGCGAACGACGTCAGATCGCCGTAGCTCGTGAGGCCGAGGACTTCGACGCCCTCCTTCTCGATCGCTTCGGCCAACGCCCGGATGCCGGAGCCCGAGATGTTCTCGGAGCGGAAATCTTCGTCGATGATGACGACGGGAAAACGAAACTTCATGGGCGATTCTCCAAAAAGAACGACCGCGGCGCGTCACGCGCAGCGGTCACCCGGAAACTGGTGAGACGTTATGCAACCAGATCAGGTTTTCGGCAGCGTGACACCGCGCTGACCCTGATACTTGCCGCCGCGATCGGCGTACGACACGTCGCACACCTCGTCGCTCTCGAAGAACAAGACCTGCGCGACGCCTTCGTTCGCGTAGATCTTCGCGGGCAGCGGCGTGGTATTCGAGAATTCCAGCGTGACGTAGCCTTCCCACTCGGGTTCGAACGGCGTCACGTTGACGATGATCCCGCAGCGCGCGTAGGTCGACTTGCCGAGGCAGACCGTCAGCACGGTGCGCGGGATGCGGAAATATTCGACGGTGCGGGCCAGCGCGAACGAATTCGGCGGGATGATGCACACGTCGCCCTTGAAATCGACAAACGAGCCCTCGTCGAAGTTCTTCGGATCGACGATCGTCGAGTTGATGTTCGTGAAAATCTTGAATTCGTCCGCGCAGCGGATATCGTAGCCGTAGCTCGACGTGCCGTAGCTGACGATCCGGCGGCCGTCCTCGGACGCGCGGACCTGATCGGGCACGAACGGCTCGATCATCTTGTGCTCTTCGGCCATGCGCCGAATCCATTTGTCGGACTTGATGCTCATGCCGGCCTCCGCGCATGGCGGGAACGGGGGGACTGCGTCCCCCCGAGCGAACGAAGTGAGCGTTGGGGTCGTTTCATATCGGGGCGCCAGGAAACGCTGCGTGACAGTCGGGAAGGGCCGCTCGCGCCAGGCGGCGGCCGGGAAAGGCGCACATTTTACGCGATCGTCGGCCCGCGCATGCGGCGGCCGTCAACGGATCACCCCGCAAGCCAGCGCCGGCCCCGCGCCATGCTGCGGAAACGCCGGGTCGCTCGAGTCGCGGTGCACCAGCGCCGCGCGGTTCATCGCCGAGCGCACGCCATCGAGGGCCAGGTCGGGCGCGACGATGAAGCCGGCCGCGACGCCGTTCGCATCCGCATGGATGTTGCCGAGATCGCCGGCGACGCGCGCGCCCGCGCGCAGCCGGTCGGCGGCCGGCGCGAACACCTGGCCGGCGCTCGAGCCGTCGCCCGCGTTGCAGTCGCCGCGTTCGTGCACCTGCAGCGCGTGATCGCTGTTCGGCGGCAGGCCGACCAGGTTGTAGGTGACCTGCACGCCGTCCGGGCGCTCGACGAACGTCACCGCGCCGCGCGCCTGCGAGCCGACCGTCGGCTGCAGTTGCGCGTCGGCCCGTTTTTCGTGCGACGAGGAAAAGGAGGTACAGCCGGCCAGCAGGCCCAGCGCGGCGGCGGCCAGCAGCGCGCGCCGCGCGCGGCCGGCGCGCACGCCGTGATGTCGTTGTTTCATTCGATCCTCATACCGGCTGGCGGCCGTGTGAGACGACGGCCGCGCCGGGTGGGTAAAGGGACCCGGGAAAAGTCGCCATGATACCGCGCCTCGCGGCGCCGTAAACAGCGTGAGGCCCCGCCCCGCAAGGGTTTTACGTATTTTGAACAACGATCGACGGGAACTTCGACGTCATGTCGCGCGATCGCTCGGCGATCGCCAGCGCGACGCCGCGCGCGATATCGCGGTAGCGCCGCGCCAGCGCGCCGTCCGGCTCGGCCGCAACCGTCGGCGCGCCGCTGTCGGCGCGCTCGCGAATCGCGATGTCGAGCGGCAGGCTGCCCAGCACGTTCACGCCGTAATCCTTCGCCATCCGCTCCGCGCCGCCCGCGCCGAAGATGTGCTCCTCGTGGCCGCAGTTCGAGCAGATGTGGATGCTCATGTTCTCGACGATGCCGAGGATCGGAATCCCGACCTTCTCGAACATCTTCAGCCCTTTCTTCGCGTCGAGCAGCGCGATGTCCTGCGGCGTGGTGACGATCACCGCGCCGGTGACGGGCACGCGCTGCGCGAGCGTGAGCTGGATGTCGCCCGTACCGGGCGGCATGTCGACGATCAGGTAGTCGAGCTCGCGCCAGTTGGTCTGGCGCAGCAGTTGCTCGAGTGCGGACGTCGCCATCGGGCCGCGCCACACCATCGGGTTGTCTTCCTCGATCAGGAAGCCGATCGAGTTCGCCTGCAGCCCATGGCCGACGAGCGGGTTCATCGACTGGTTGTCCGGCGACTCGGGGCGCTGGCCGTGGATGCCGAGCATCGTCGGCAGCGACGGGCCGTAGATGTCGGCGTCGAGGATGCCGACCGCCGCGCCTTCAGCGGCGAGCGCGAGCGCGAGGTTCACGGCCGTCGTGCTCTTGCCGACGCCGCCCTTGCCCGACGCGACCGCGACGATGTTCTTCACGTTCGGCAACAACTTCACGCCGCGCTGCACCGTATGCGCGACGATCTCCTGCGACACGGCGACGCGCGCATCGCGCACGCCCGGCACGGCCTGCAGCGCCGCGGCGACGCGCGCGCGCACGTCGTCGTGCTGGCTGCGCGCCGGATAACCGAGCACCACGTCGAGCGCCACGACATCGCCGTCGATCGCGACGTTGCGCACGCCCTTGTTCGCCGCGTACGGGCGGCCGGTATTGGGGTCGACGACTGCCGCCAGTGCGGCGTCGACTTGTGCCCGGTCAATGCTCATCGAAACTCCGTGAAAACGTTTTTCGCGCGCGCAAACGTCAAAAAATATCAAATTACGCTGCGAAAATCGGGAAAAGTGAAAGAATCTGTTGCACGCCATTGCGCGAACGCGCGACCCGGCGCACTCTTCGCGTGCGGCACGCTATAGGGCCAAATCGGCCGCTTACGCCTATATTGTAGAGGCTGACGCGTCGCACTGTCCGAACAGCCACGCTGACGGACAGGGCATGCGACCGCCTCGGCGGCTGCCGCGAGCGCAGGCCGGCCTTCCTTTTTCGGCGGGCCCGCGCAGGGAGCCGTAGCTGTTGTTTGTCGTCGTTGTCGACTCGTTCAACCAAGAGAGGAATCCAACATGAACATGAAAATCGCGACTCGCCTGTCCGTCTTCGCACTCGCCGGCGCGCTGCTGGCGGGCTGCGCCACGCAGCAGGGCAACAATACGGCCGTCGGCACCGGCACGGGTGCGGCGCTGGGCGCAGGGATCGGCGCACTGGCCGGCGGCGGCAAGGGCGCGGCGATCGGCGCGGGCGTCGGTGCACTGGTCGGCGGCGTGACGGGTTACAACTGGCAAGCGATCAAGAACAAGCTCGCGCCGTCGGCAGCGCAGACGGGTACGCAGGTCACCGAACAGCCGGACGGCTCGCTGAAGCTGAACGTGCCGAGCTCGGTCACGTTCGCGACGAACCAGTACGCGATCACGCCGGCGTTCACGCCGCTGCTGAACGACCTGGCGACGACGCTGAACCAGAACCCGCAAGTGACGGCGTCGATCGTCGGCTACACGGACAGCACGGGCTCGGCGCAGCTGAACCAGACGCTGTCGCAGAACCGCGCGCAAAGCGTCGTGAACGCGCTCGTGCAGCGCGGCGTGAACGGCGGCCGTCTGTCGGCGCAAGGCATGGGCGCATCGAACCCGATCGCGGACAACGCGACCGAAGCCGGCCGCGCACAAAACCGCCGCGTCGAGATCTACCTGCGCGCGCCGCAACAGCATCAGTAAGCGCGACCACGAGAGGAAACGTGCGGGCGCCCTGCCCGCACAGCCCCGCCTCACAAGGCTTTCGGCGGGGCCGGTAACAAATCGAAAAATTTTTCGAACTTCTGTCGCAGCCCGTGGTCAGTATTTACGGTACGCGGCTGGTGTTGCCGGCGCGTCACCATTCTCCTCTTGTCGTTGTTGCTCCGGGGCCGTATCCGCCCCGGTTTTTTTTGCCCGCGAAATTCGTGCTGCAATGCAGCACGACGCTGTCGGGCGCGCCGCATGCGCAGCCGCGCCCCTTTCGCCGCCCGGTCCGCGGCGCGTGCCCGCCGCGCCGGCCCGTGCCCCTGCTAGAATCGCGGTTTCCCGTCGTTTTTCCCGCTGTTCTTCTCCAGACCCTATGTCCGCATCCGACCTCACTACCGTGCAGGCTGCGGCGCCGCAAGGCGGCCGCCAGATCCTCGTTACGTCCGCACTGCCCTATGCCAACGGGCAGATCCACATCGGCCACCTGGTCGAGTACATCCAGACCGACATCTGGGTGCGGGCGCTGCGAATGCATGGCCACGAGGTCTACTACATCGGCGCCGACGATACGCACGGCACGCCGATCATGCTGCGCGCGGAGCAGGAAGGCCTGACGCCGAAGCAGCTGATCGACCGCGTGTGGACCGAGCACAAGCGCGACTTCGACAGCTTCGGCGTGTCGTTCGACAACTTCTACTCGACCGATTCGGACGAGAACCGCGTGCTGAGCGAGAAGATCTATCTGGCGCTGCAGGAAGCCGGCCTGATCGCCGAACGCGAAATCGAGCAAGCGTACGATCCGGTCAAGGAAATGTTCCTGCCGGACCGCTTCATCAAGGGCGAGTGCCCGAAGTGCCACGCGAAGGACCAGTACGGCGACAGCTGCGAGGTGTGCGGCTCGACGTACCTGCCGACCGAACTGCTGAACCCGTATTCGGTCGTGTCGGGCGTGACGCCGGTGCGCAAGACCTCGAAGCACTACTTCTTCCGCCTGTCCGACCCGCGTTGCGAATCGTTCCTGCGCGAATGGGTGAGCGGCCTCGCGCAGCCCGAAGCGACCAACAAGATGCGCGAATGGCTCGGCGATGCCGGCGAAGCCAAGCTCGCCGACTGGGACATCTCGCGCGACGCGCCGTACTTCGGCTTCGAGATCCCCGGCGCGCCCGGCAAGTATTTCTACGTGTGGCTCGACGCGCCGGTCGGCTACTACGCGAGCTTCAAGAACCTGTGCGACCGCAACGGCATCGATTTCGATGCGTGGATCCGCCCGGGCTCGAAGGCCGAGCAGTATCACTTCATCGGCAAGGACATCCTGTACTTCCACACGCTGTTCTGGCCGGCGATGCTCGAGTTCTCGGGGCACCGCACGCCGACCAACGTGTTCGCGCACGGCTTCCTGACGGTCGACGGCGCGAAGATGTCGAAATCGCGCGGCACGTTCATCACCGCGCGGAGCTACATCGACACGGGCCTGAACCCCGAGTGGCTGCGCTACTACTTCGCCGCGAAGCTGAACGCGACGATGGAAGACATCGACCTGAACCTCGACGACTTCCAGGCGCGCGTGAACAGCGATCTCGTCGGCAAGTACGTGAACATCGCGAGTCGCGCGGCAGGTTTCCTGATCAAGCGTTTCGACGGCCGCGTGCAGGACAGCGCGATGAATCATCCGCTCGTCGCGAAGCTGCGCGATGCGATTGCGCAGATCGCCGCGAACTACGAAGCACGCGAATACGGCCGCGCGCTGCGCCACACGATGGAGCTCGCGGACGAAGTGAACGCGTACGTCGACGGCGCGAAGCCATGGGATCTCGCGAAGGATCCGGCCAACGCGGTCGCGCTGCACGAAACCTGCAGCGTGAGCCTCGAAGCCTTCCGCCTGCTGTCGCTCGCGCTGAAGCCGGTGATCCCGCGCGTCGCCGAAGCGGTCGAGGCGTTCTTCGGGATCCCGCCGCTCGTGTGGGCCGATGCCGCGAAGCCGCTGTCGTCGGCGCAGCCGATCAAGGCGTACCAGCACCTGATGACGCGCGTCGATGCGAAGCAGATCGAAGCGCTGCTCGCCGCGAACCGCGATTCGCTGCAGGCCGAAGCGACGGGTGCAGCCGCCGCGAGCGCGAACGCCGCGAAGAATGCGAAGCGCAATGCCAACGAGAAGCCGGCCGCCGCGAACGGCACCGACGACGCGCCGATCTCGATCGACGATTTCGCGAAGATCGACCTGCGCATCGCGAAGATCGTCGCGTGCCAGGCCGTCGAAGGCTCGGACAAGCTGCTGCAGCTCACGCTCGACGTCGGCGAGGAAAAGACCCGCAACGTGTTCTCGGGCATCAAGTCCGCGTACCAGCCGGAGCAGCTCGTCGGCAAGCTGACGGTGATGGTCGCGAACCTCGCGCCGCGCAAGATGAAGTTCGGCCTGTCCGAAGGGATGGTGCTCGCCGCGTCGGCCGCCGACGAAAAGGCGGAACCGGGCCTCTACATCCTCGAACCGCACAGCGGCGCGAAGCCCGGCATGCGCGTGAAGTAAGCCGAACGCGCTGCTGCCTGCGCAAAAAAGCCCCGCACGATGTCGAATCGTGCGGGGCTTTTTCATTGCCGCCCGCTACGCCACGCCCGCGCTCAGCGCTGCCCGAACCAGCGATCGAAGCGCCGCGTGTAGTTCAGATCGACGCCCTGGAACGTGCCGCCGTACGCGGACACCGACCAGAAGCGCGTCAGGTTGATCGTCGCCTTGAACGCGTTGCTCGCCGATTGCAGCCCCTGCTCGAAGCCGAGCACGAACCGCTCGTTGATCGCCTTCGACACCAGCACGACCTGCGGATCGGTCAGGCCGACTTCGCTGCGGCCGACCGACACCTCGTCGAGTCCGAAGGTCTGCGCGACGCGCTTGCCGGTCACGCTGCCAAGCAGCCCGAGCGCGGCCGTCATCGCCCCCTGCTGGCCGACGTTGTTGCCCTGATCGGTGCCGTGCCCGAACAGCAGCCACGACAGCTTTTCGTTGTCCGTGACGTTCGGCTCCGACACCAGCTTGGCCGTCGGCGACTGGATCGTGCCCGTCACCTGCACGCCGGCCTCGACCTCCTGGTTACGCCGCATCGCGAGGATGTTGACGCCCGGGTTCGACACGGGGCCGTTGAACGTGAAGAAGCCGTTCTCGACCGCGAGCTTGCGGCCGAACGTCGTGTATGTCGAGCCTTCGGTCACGCGCACGTTGCCGACCGCTCGCAGCGGCACGCCCGGCGCGCTCATCACCGTGATCGTGCCGCGCAGCCCGAGATCCGCGCCGTGGCCCTTGAAGCGGAAGTTGTTGCCGAGACCGACGTCGATGTTCGCGCGCGGCGCCAGCGACGGCGCCGGCTTGTTTTCGACCGGCTTCGGCTTCGCGGCCGCGGTGCCGGTCGGCGTCTCGCCGCGCACCGTGCCGTCCGGCTGCACGATCACGACGTCGTCGGACAGGTGCGGCGCCGATTGCTCGGGCAGGTCGAACAGCGCGCGGTCGACCACGAACTTGCCGTCGATCGACAGCGCGCCGCGCGGCCCGTCGTTCGCGACGGTGGCCTTGCCCGACAGCGACAGCTTGCGGTCCGGCGCCGCGAACAGTTCGAGCTTGTCCGCGACGATGCTGGCGGTCAGGTCGGGCGCCTCGCCGTCGAGGCGCACGCGGCCGAGCGCGCGCAGCGTGCCGTCGCCGCCGTGAAATTCGACCTGCTGGAATTCGACGAGGTTGTCCGACAGCTTCACGCGCACGATGCCGTCCTTCAGCTGCACGCCCTGGTCGATGAGCGTCGCGGAAAGGTCGTCGCCCGTCAGCGTCCCCGACAGGTTCGGTTTCACCGGCGTGCCGGAGACCGTCAGCTTCAGCGCCGCACGCCCGCCGAGCAGGTAGCTCGGCCCGAACAGGTTGCCGGTGGTCTTCAGCGCGGGGATGTCGGCGTCGATGCGGCCCGACAGCGGACCGTCGTCGACGATGCCGAACACGCCGTCGCGCAGCGCGAACGGCACCGCGACGTTCGCGTCGAGCGTGCCGATCCGGCTCGCCTTCGCGAGCGCCGTCACGTTGAGCCGGTTGCCGGGCGCGAAGCTCGCGCGTGCGGACAGATCGGTCAGGCCGAGCGACGCGATGCCGCGCCCGGTCTCGATCGTCACGTCGCCGCCGCGGCGCTTCACCTGCACGTACCCCGTCGCGTTCGCGCCGAGCGAGAAGTCCCAGTCGGCATCGAGCACGACGTCGGTCCGCACCGGCGGCCGCTGGCCGGTCAGCGCCTGGCGAACCTCGAGGAAACGCGCGACCGACGCGCCGGTCACGGCGCCCGCCGAGCGCATCTGGCCGCGATCGAACACGAACGATTTCAGGTCGATCGCCGCGCCTTCGAGCGTGAGCCGCGTCGCGCCGAGCGTCACGCGCCCGGCGCCGGCCGAGATCGTCAGCGGCGCCTGCAGCGCGAGCGCCGGCGTGCCGCGATTCGCGAGACGCGTGACGGTGCCGTCCCAGCGCATGCCGTCGCGGTTCTCGACCACGCCGCCGTTCGCCGCGAGCGTCAGGTCGATCACGCGGCCGCCGGCCACCCCGAGCGCCGCTGCGTCGAGCGTGTGCTTCGCGCGCGTGCCGTCGAGGTTCGCGCGCAACGACTTCAGCTTGAACGAGCCGAGCGCGATGTCGGCCGCGTCGGCCGTGAACACGAGTGCGCCGTGTGCGCCGTCGCGGATGTCCGCGCGGCCCTGCGCGGTGCCGATCCGGTTCGAACCGACGACGACGTGCTCGGCCTTGTAGGTGGCCGTCACGTTCGGATGCGCGAAACTGCCGGTCAGGTCGCCCTGCGCCTGCACGAGCCCTTCGACGCCGAAGCCGAGCCGGTCGAGCTGCGGCGCGTCGACGACGAAGCGCAGCCGGTCGCCGGGCGCGCCGAAGCTGCCGCGCAGGTCGACGTGGTTGCCGGCGATCGACAGGGTCGCGTTGCTCGGCAGGATCCGCGAGCCGGCGAGCTGCACGACGCCGGCGCCGGTCAGCGGCACGCCGTCGTACAAGCTGTCGGCGAGCTTGAAGGTCGCCTTCGTCGAGACCTGCGGCGCGAATGCGCCCGACGCCGTCAACGTGCCCGACACGCGCGTCTCGCCGCGCTTGGCCGGCGCCTTGCCGCCGCCCGCCTTCGGTGCGCCCGTCGCGGCGAGCAGCAGCGGATCGAATGCGGTGAGCGTCGCCTTCGCGTCGTAGCTCGAATGCGCGTCGTGGCGGAATACGCCGGTCAGGTCGATGCGCCCCTTGGCCGCAGTCACGCGCGTGTCGGTCAGCACGGTCTGCTTCTGCGTCAGCGCGACCTTGGCGCGCGCGCCGAGCGCGAGCTTCGGGTCGTTCAGGTCGAAATCGACGGTCGTCGCATCGCCCGCGAGCGTGACGCCGAGCGGGCCGCCCAGGCGCATCGGCCGCAACTCGGCGACAAATGCGTTCAGGTCGAGGTTCGCGACCTTCAGGTCGAAGCGGCCCTTGCCGCCCGCGAGCGTGCCGCCGCCCGTCACGCTGCCGTCGCGGATCAGCTTCAGCGCGAGGCCGTCGATCCGTTGCGCGTGCGCGTCGAGATGCACGGTCGCATGCGCGTCGATCAACGGCAGCAGATGATCGCCGAGCGTGCCCGGCTTCGCATTGACGATCGACACCGGGCCCGTCACCGCGAACCCCTTCGCCGGCGCCGAACCTGCCGGCGCGGTCACCGGTGCGAGTTCCGCGCGCACCGCGAGATCGGCCGCCGGGGCGCCGGGCGAAAGCGCCTGCGGGTTCACGTGATCGAACGCGAGCGTCGCGCGCGTGAGCGGCACGGCGCCGAACGGCGCGGCCTCGACGTGCGCGCGCCCGTTCAGCTTCATCCCGCTCGCATCGACCTCGGCGACGAGCGCCTCGAGCGAGCCCGACACGCGGGCCCGCGCGTCGACCGCTTCGTCGGACAGCTTGCCTGCATAGGTGGCTTCGCCCGTCAGCGCGAACGGCTTCACGCCGTCGAGCTTCGCACGCGCGGTCAGCGCGCCGTACGGCGTGTCGACGCCGTCGAGCACGAGTTCATGGTGACGGCCGTCGCTGCGGCCGTTCAGCGCGAGATGGTCGAGTTGCGTCGTCGAACCGCCTTCGTGAATGGCGAGGCGGTCGACGCGCAGGTCGTCGATCCGCACCTGCAGCGGCAGGCTCAGGTCCTGCGGCATCGTACTCGGCGTCGACGGCCCCGGCGCGATCCGCACGTCGATCGTGCCGGCGCGCAGATACGCGACGGACAGCCGCCACGGCGCGCGCGTCAGTGCCCAGCGGCCATCGAGCCGGTCGATGCGAACCTCGGTGCCGGTGCCGTCGGGGCTGGTCCACGCGAACCCGCGCAGGCGCACGCCGGTCGCGAGCGAGCCCCCTTCGAGCGTGCCCGCGAGCCGCGTGCCGAGCACCTTGCCGGCCGCCTGCCACGCGAGCCGCGTCCCGCGTTCGGTCGTCACCGCGCCCAGCACGAGCCCCGCCGCCAGCACGACGAGCAGCACGACCGTCGCGAGCGTCCACGCGACGACACGCCACGCGCGGCCGCGGCGCGGCGCGCGCGACGGCGTGTCGGGCGCGCCGTCGGGCGAATCCGGATCGTGAGGCGGCGGCGTGTCGTTCGGGTCCTTCGTCATGCGGTTCGTCGTGCGGGTCGTCGTCAATAGGACGGCGGGTTCAGAAAGCGATGCCGAGCGTCAAATACGGGCGCACGCTGTGGTTGCGCAACCCGTACGCGACGTCGACGTTGATCGGGCCGACCGGGCTGCGCCAGCGCGCACCGACGCCCACGCCCGGGTAAAACACGCGCTCGCCCCACGCATCGGTCGCGGTGCCGATGTCGAAGAACGTCGCGGCGCCCCAGTCGCGGTTGAACCAGTGCTGGTATTCGGCCGTGCCCGTCACCAGGTACTTGGTCGGCAGAACGGAGCCGTCGACGCTGTTGCCGATGCTCTGGTAGCCGTAGCCGCGCACCGAATTCGAGCCGCCGGCGCGGAACAGCAGCGACGCCGGCACGCCGGTCGAGCTGCCGCTGGTAAACACGCCGCCGAGCTCCGCGCGGAACACGAACAGGTCGCGCTTGCCGATCGGCAGGTACTGCTGCCCGCGCGCATAGCCGCGGATGAAGGTTTCGTCGGCCAGCGCGCCCTTGACCGCGAAGCCGGCCTCCGCGTGAATCAGGTTGCCCGAGCGCGGAAACAGCGGATCGTCGACGTTGCGGCGGGTCCACGCCCATTGCGGCACGAGCGCGCGGCTCGTGGTCGGCCCCGCGCCGTTCTGGTCGAGCCGGTCCTGGTAATACATCAGCGAATACGAATAGTCGATGAACTGGCCGGTGCGCGTGCGCTGCACGCCGACCCGCGCACTGTAGATACGCGTGTCGGACACGTTGGTGTTCGTGTACGACGCGAGCACGCTGTTGGTCCAGCCCTTCTCGCCCGGCGGCATCGACAGCTGGACCTGCCCGTACTGCTGGATCTGGTCGAGCCGGCCCGACACGGTCAGCGGCCACGCGGCGCCGAAGGTGTCGAGATACGTATAGGAGCCTTGCACGTGCGGCCCCGTATCGGTGGCGAAGCCGACGCCGCCGCGGATGTTGTTGTACGGGAACTCGCTGACCTTCACGTGCACGGGCGTGCGCTCGGGCTTCGACGTATCGTCGCCGACGTCGATCGCGACGCTCGCGTAGTACGGCGTGTTCTGCAACTGCCGCTGCAATTCGTTGATCCGCCGCACGTCGTAGATCTCGCCTTCCGACAGCGGATTGACGTTCGTGACGATCTTTTCCGGATAACGGCGCACGCCGTCGACGTCGACCTTGCCGATCGTGAACGTCGGGCCGCTGTCGAACGTGACCGCGAGCGTCGCGCGGCGCGTGCGCGGATCGATGCGCGCCTCGGACGACGCGATCTTCGCGCCGAGATAGCGGCGCGCCTGCAATTGCCGGAGCGCCGCACTCTTCGCGTCGTCCCAGTCGGACTGCGTGAACGGGTCGCCCGGCTTCATCGAGAACGCGAAACGGGTGGCCGTCTCCTGCGCCGGATCCTCCGTTTCGACGGACCCCTTGAACGCCAGGTCGACCGTCGACACGACGGTCTGCTTCCCCGGGTCGACCGCGATGCGCACGTCGCGCTTGCCGTCGCGGGTGCGCACGTCGGTACGCACGACCGGCGAGAAATAGCCGGCCGTCGCGGCCAGGTCGCGCACCTGCTGCGGCGTGGCGGTCACGAGGAAGTCGAACTGGTCGTCGCTGATGTCGTCGCGCTTGGCGAAGCGGGCGATATCGAGATGGGTCTTGAGGAGCTTGCGGATCGAGCGCGGCGCGTCGATGTCGACGTCGTACTTCGCATGGGCCGGCAGCGCGAAGCACGCGGCCAGGCAACCCGCGAGGGCCGCCCGCGCGACGCGGGCCGCGGCGCCGGCGCGATCGCGTGCCGCGCGCGGGCCCGCGTCATGCGCCGTGTGTGCTTGCTGGTTCGACTGCCCCGCCAAATATGACCTCGCCGTCCTGGATCGTTACGGTTTCGTGGAAAACCCTGTATTTGACCACAGGGCGCGGGCGTCGCAGCCAAACGATTGTGAAAGAATGCCAGCGCCCGACAGGGCCGCCGCCCAATGCCCGCCGGCACCGCCCGCGGTTTCGACGCGCGATTGGCGCCGGCTGTTCCCCGCGATGCGGTAAAATCCCGCCATCGCGAATCCGGCGCATCGTGCGCCTCCCGAAACGGAAGATCCAGCCATGCCGTACCAGTCCGACGTCACGCAGTTCCTGAACCAGCTCAAGCAGCAGAAGCCGACGCTCGAGGAAGAGCAACGCAAGGGCCGTTCCCTGTTGTGGGACAAGCAGCCGATCGATCTCGACGAGCGCGCCGAGCAGCAGGAATCGCGCGTGAAGCAAACGCCGTACGTCTACTACCAGAACTTCTGACGACGTGAGCGCCGCCGACGAGGCCAGCGCCGCCCGGCAGGACGACGCGATCGCCGCGCCCGCGGGCGCCGATTCGACGCCCGACACGGTCGACGGTGTCGCGGCCTTCGCTCGCCTGTACGGCGAGCCGCTCTTCAAGCTGCCGCAGGATCTCTACATCCCGCCCGACGCGCTCGAAGTGTTCCTCGAGACGTTCGAAGGCCCGCTCGACCTGCTGCTGTACCTGATCCGCAAGCAGAACTTCAACGTGCTCGACATCCCGATGGCGCAGGTCACCGCGCAGTATCTGGGCTACGTCGACCAGATCCGCACGTCGAATCTCGAGCTGGCGGCCGAATACCTGCTGATGGCCGCGATGCTGATCGAAATCAAGTCGCGGATGCTGCTGCCGGTCAAGAAGGCCGACACCGGCGAGGAAGCCGAGGATCCGCGCGCCGAACTCGTGCGCCGGCTGCTCGAGTACGAGCAGATGAAGCTCGCCGCGCAGCGGCTCGACCAGTTGCCGCAACTCGGCCGCGATTTCCTGCGCGCCGAGGTATATATCGAGCAAAGCGTCACGCCGCGCTTTCCCGACGTGAATTCGGACGATCTGCGCGCCGCGTGGGCGGACGTGCTCAAGCGCGCGAAGCTCGTCCAGCATCACAAGATCTCCCGCGAGGAGTTGTCGGTGCGCGAACACATGAGCCTGATCCTGCGCCGGCTGCAGAACGCGCGCTTCATGGAGTTTGCCGACCTGTTCGACACGTCGCGCGGCGTGCCGGTCGTCGTCGTGAACTTCATCGCGATGCTCGAACTCGCGCGCGAATCGCTGCTCGAGATCACGCAGGCCGAGCCGTTCGCGCCGATCTACGTGCGCCTCGCGTACCTGCCTGCGTAAGGGCCGCCCCCCGCCGCTTCCCGTTCCCGGTTCGTTCCGACGCTCGCCGCTGCGCCGCGGCGGACGACCGTCCGGCGGGTGTTCGGCACACCCCGATAAAAAGTGAACGATCGTTCTTTTATCGGTGCGTGCCGCGGCCAAATCCTCTACAATCCGCCGACGCCCGATGCGCCGCCCGCGCGCCGGCGTTCTCCGCTTCGACCCCGACGCCGCTGCCGCGGCGTCAACGCGCGCCTGCGCGAGGAACCCGTTACCCGATCATGAAAGTCATCAGCTCGATCCAGGAACTGCGCGACCAGCTGCGCGGACAGAACCGCACGGCGTTCGTGCCGACGATGGGCAACCTGCACGAAGGGCACCTGTCGCTGATGCGTCTCGCGCGCCAGCACGGCGACCCGGTCGTGGCGAGCATCTTCGTCAACCGGCTGCAATTCGGCCCGAACGAGGATTTCGACAAGTATCCGCGCACGCTCCAGGACGATATCGAGAAGCTGCAGCAGGAAAACGTGTACGTGCTGTTCGCGCCGACCGAGCGCGACATGTACCCGGAGCCGCAGGAATACCGCGTGTTGCCGCCGGACGATCTCGGCGGGATTCTCGAAGGCGAATTCCGTCCGGGCTTCTTTGCCGGCGTGTGCACGGTGGTCACGAAGCTGATGTCCTGCGTGCAGCCGCGCGTCGCCGTGTTCGGCAAGAAGGACTACCAGCAGTTGATGATCGTGCGCCGGATGTGCCAGCAGCTCGCGCTGCCGGTCGACATCGTCGCGGCCGAAACCGTGCGCGACGAGGACGGCCTTGCGCTGTCGTCGCGCAACCGCTACCTGACGACCGACGAGCGCAAGGAAGCGCCCGAACTGGCGAAAACGCTGCAGCGCGTGCGCGACAGCGTGCTCGGCGGCGAACGCGATCTCGGCAAGCTCGAGCGGCACGCGCACACGCACCTGGCCGAACGCGGCTGGCTGCCCGACTACATCGCGATCCGCCGCCGCGCGAACCTGATCGCACCGAGCGCCGCCGAACTCGAAGCCGGCGAGCCGCTCGTCGTGCTCGCGGCCGCGAAGCTCGGCGCGACGCGCCTCATCGACAACCTGGAAATCTGACGGGCTGCCCGCCCGCGCCTCTCACGACGCCTCACCGGAGACACCATGCAGCGCCACATGCTCAAATCGAAGATCCACCGTGCGGCGGTCACGCACTGCGAACTGCATTACGAAGGTTCGTGCGCGATCGACGAAGACCTGCTCGAAGCGGCGGGCCTGATCGAAAACGAACGGATCGACATCTGGAACATCAACAACGGCGAACGCTTCTCGACGTACGCGATCAAGGGCGAGCGCGGCAGCGGGATGATCTCGCTGAACGGCTCGGCCGCGCGCCGCGCGCAGCTCGGCGACCTCGTGATCATCGCGGCGTTCGCGATGGTCGACGAAGCCGAACTGCAGGCCGGCTGGAAGCCGAAGCTCGTGTTCATCGACGACGGCAACCGGATCAAGGGCCATCGGGACCACGTGCCGACGCAGAGCTGGAGCTGATCCGCGCGGCCGCCGGCGTGTCGTGACACGCCGGGTGTCGCCGCGATGCGGCGGGCGCCCGGCGGCCAACACCGAGCCGCCACATACGTACGGAGGGCCTGATTCGGCGCGATGCCGGATCAGGCCCTTTGTCCGTTTGACGGAATCCGCCGCGCGCTCGCCGTCTGCGGCGCGGCCCGCGCGCGAGCGGGTCAGGACGCTTTCGCGGCCTTCTCGGCCTTCGGCATGCGGCGCTCGGCCCATTCGACGATCGGCCGCCACTGTTCGAGATCCTTCTCGACGCGGCTTTTCGCGACATCCCACAGCGTCAGGCCGTGCGCGGCGATCTGCACGTAGTTCTGCGTGTCGCGCACGTAGCCGAGCACCGGCAGACCGAGCCCTTCGACGAACCGGTGCAGTTGATCGGACGAGCGCGTGCGGGCGTCGACCCGCATCCCGACGATCCCGACCTCGACGCCGCCCTTGCGCACGGCCTTCTCGCCCGCGAGGCGCTCCAGAAACTGCTGGGTCGCGAGAATATCGAACATCGACGGCTGCAGCGGCACGATCACCTTGTCGGCCAGTTGCAGCGCGACGTTGAGCCGCGTGCCGTGCAGGCCGGCCGGCGTATCGATCACCGCATATTCGAGGCCGCGCGGCGGCTTCGACGGCGCGTCCGGATCGAGATCCCACGCCTCGATCGTCGGCAAGCCGGCCGGCCGCAGGTCGAGCCACGCATGCGCGGACTGCTGCCGGTCCAGGTCGGCCAGCGCGACCCACGCGCCCTGCGCCGCGAAATAGCCGGCTAGATTGGTGGACAGCGTGCTCTTCCCCACGCCGCCCTTCGGATTCGCCACCACGATGACCGTCATGAATTCCCCCGAAAAAGCCGCGCGGCGCCGGCCGCATGGCAGGCGCCGCTCGATTGCGGATACAGGGAGCGATGATATCGGCAAACGGGGTGTCACCGGAACCGGTCGCAGCGAACCGCGAACCGCTTTCGTGCGCGTTCGTTCACATTACGCGGGCCGGTCCGCGGCCTCCGCCGCGCCGATCGCGAACGCGCCGCCGCCCAGCAGGGCCTGCACGGCCAGCGTGACGGCCCAGAACGCCGGATATTCCCAGCCGCCGTGCGGCGACGAGAAGCTCCAGCCGTTCGGCAGATGCGCGGCGAGCGCGCCGAGCATGAACGGCAGCAGCACCAGCGCGGCGATGCGCACGCGGAACCCCGCGAGCAGCGCCAGCCCGCCCGCCAGTTCGACGAACGTGGTCGGGTACGCGAGCCAGCCCGGCAGGCCGATCGACGCGAAGAACTGCGCGGTGCCGGGCAGCGTGAAGACGAATACTTTCTGCGCGACGTGCGCGAGGTACAGCACGCCGAGGGCGACGCGCAGCAGCGTCGCGGCGAAATCGTTCAGGCGGTTGGCGTTCATGACGGCTTCCTTCGGGAGTGGATGGGAATGGATCGCACTCTATTCGAATCGATTCGACCGATAAACACGCCATGTCGCTTAAATTGATTCCATTTCGGAACGAATAGAAGCGAAAAAAAGGGCATGACCGATCATGCCCTCCGTCCTGCTCAGTAACCGCTCTTGCCTTGCGTTGCATCGCCGCCGGACTGGCCGCCGCCCGGCGCATACGAATCGCACGCATGCGCCGCCGACGACGCGCCCAGCAGCGCCGCAAGCAGCACGCCCCACCACCACCGAACCTTCATCGTCGCCCTCCTTCGGGCGGACCTCCGCCCTCCTCCGTTGTACGCGATCGGACGGAAAAAGCGAGGGCGGACCGGCTCGCCGTCACCGAAACTCGGCGTACAGCGCGTCGAGGTCGAGATGCACGGCGAACGTGTCGGCCAGCCGCTCGAGGGAAGCCTCGCGCAGCGCCGGGTAGTCGATGCGCGCCGCCCCGTCGAGCCCCGCCCAAGCGAGCAGCGCCGTGCAGGCGTCGGGCGCGTCGAACAGCCCGTGCACATAGGTCGCGAGGATCTGGCCGTCGGCCGACATCGCGCCGTCGGGACGCACGCCATCCTGCGCGGCATCGGCGGCCAGCGTCAGCGCGGGCGTCGCGAGCGCCGGCCCGCGCGTGTCGCCCATGTGGATCTCGTAACCGCGCACGGCCGCCTCGCCCGGCAGCGCGAGTTGCCCGGTCACGTTCTTCAGCGTCTTGTCGGGTTGCAGCGTCGTGTCGAAATCGAGCAGCCCGAACCCCGGCACGCTGCCGGGCGCGCCCTCCAGGCCGAGCGGATCCTCGAGCGTGCGGCCGAGCATCTGCATGCCGCCGCAGATGCCGATCACCTTGCCGCCGTAGCGCAGATGACGCCGGATCAGCGCTTCCCAGCCCGCGTCGCGCAACCACGCGAGGTCGCGCTGCACGCTCTTCGAACCCGGCAGGATCAGCAGGTCGGCGTCGGGCACGGGGCCGCTCTTCCAGTACGTGAACTCGACCTGCGGATGCGCGCGCAGCGGGTCGAAATCGGTGTGGTTGCTGATGCGCGGCAGCGCGGGCACGACGACGCGCAACACGCCGGCATCGCCGCGTGCGGCGGCGCTGCGCGCCTGCGCGGGCAGCATGTCCTCCGCGTCGAGCAGCAGCCCGTGCAGGTACGGCAGCACGCCGAACACCGGCTTGCCCGTCCGGGCGCGCAGCCAGTCGAGCCCGGGTTCGAGCAGCGCGAGGTCGCCGCGGAAGCGGTTGATCACGAAGCCGCGCACGCGCGCGCGCTCGCTGTCCGACAGGCAGGCGAGCGTGCCGACCAGATGCGCGAACACGCCGCCGCGATCGATGTCGGCCACGAGCACGACCGGGCAGTCGACGCGCTCGGCAAACCCCATGTTCGCGATGTCGCCGTCGCGCAGGTTGATCTCGGCCGGACTGCCGGCGCCTTCGACGATCACCGTGTCGTACCCCGCCCGCAGGCGCGCATACGATTCGAGTACCGCATCGAACGCGACCGGCTTGTAGTCGTGATACGCCCGCGCGTCGAGGTTCATGCGCGCCTTGCCGTGAATGATCACCTGCGCGCCGCGGTCGCTCGTCGGCTTCAGCAGCACCGGATTGAAATCCGTATGCGGCGCGACGCCGGCGGCCAGCGCCTGCAACGCCTGCGCGCGGCCGATCTCGCCGCCGTCGACCGTCACCGCGCTGTTGAGCGCCATGTTCTGCGGCTTGAACGGCGCCACGCGTGCGCCGCCGCGGCGCGCGAGGCGGCACAGGCCCGCGACGAGCGTGCTCTTGCCCGCGTCGGACGTGGTGCCCTGGATCATCAGCGTGCCGCGCGGCCGCGGCTCGGGTGCATTCATCGTGTCAAAGGTCGTCGCGAAGCAAAGGCGGCATTATCGCCCGCGGCGGGTCGCGCGCGCCGTTACAATCACGCGATGATTCCGCACGACCTCACCTTCGTCCTCGGCGGCGCGCGCTCGGGCAAGAGCGCGCATGCCGAGCGGCTCGCCGCCGACAGCGGCCGCCCCGTCACCTACATCGCGACCGCGACCGCCGCCGATGCCGAATTCGCGCAGCGCATCGCGCATCATCGCGCACGCCGGCCGGCCGCCTGGGGGTTCGCCGACGCACCCGTCGATCTCGCCGGCACGCTCGCGCGGCTCGACGATCCGCACGCGTGCCTGCTCGTCGACTGCCTGACGCTGTGGCTCACGAACCTGCTGTGCCCCGCCGAAGGCGAACCGCTCGACGACGCGCAGTACGCGGCGCACGTCGAACGGCTCGAGCACGCGTTGCGCGGCGCACGCGCGAAGGTGATCGTCGTCAGCAACGAGATCGGGCTCGGCGTCGTGCCGCTCGGGTCGGTCACGCGCCGCTACGTCGACGAGCTCGGGCGCCTGAACCAGCGCGTCGCCGCGCTCGCGACGCGCGTCACGCTGCTGGTTGCGGGGCTGCCGCTCGACCTCAAGACGGGCGCGCAGCCATGCTGATGTTGTCGCTGCCCGTCGTCGCGATGCTCGCGGTCGCGGCCGCGATCGTCGACCGCGCAATCGGCGAGCCGGCCGGCTGGCATCCGCTCGTCGCGTTCGGCCGCGTCGCCGCGCGCATCGAAGCCGCGCTGAACACGGGCCGGCGCGGCCGCCTCGTCGGCGTCGCCGCATGGCTCGCGGCGGTCGTGCCGCCGGTGGCCGTCGCGGCATGGCTCGTCTGCGTGCTGCCGTGGCCGTTCGCGGCTGCGCTGCACGTCGCGCTGCTGTGGTTCGCGCTCGGCGCGAAGAGCCTCGCCGACCACGTCGCGCCGATCGCCGCCGCGCTGCTGCGGCGCGACCTCGACGCGGCGCGCACGCTGACCGCACGCATCGTGTCGCGCGACACCGGCAGCGCGGACGAAGGCGCGCTGTCGCGCGCGGCCGTCGAATCGGCGCTCGAGAACGGCAACGACGCGATCTTCGGCGCGCTCTTCTGGTTCGTCGTCGCGGGCGGTCCCGGCGCGTTGCTGTTCCGGCTCGCGAACACGCTCGACGCGATGTGGGGCTATCGCACGCCGCGCTTCCTGACCTTCGGCTGGGCCGCCGCACGCATCGACGACGCGCTGAACTGGATGCCCGCACGCCTCACCGCCGCAAGCTACGCGCTGCTCGGCGACACCGCCGCCGCGTGGCGCTGCTGGCGCACGCAGGCGCGCCACTGGGACAGCCCGAACGCAGGCCCCGTCATGGCCGCGGGCGCCGGCAGCCTGAACGTGCAGCTCGGCGGCCCGGCCGTCTATCACGGCGAGCTCGAGAATCGTCCGATGCTCGGCACCGGCGCCACGGCGACTGCCGTCCACATCGTCGCCGCGCTGTCGCTCGTCACGCGCACGCTCGCCCTGTGGCTCGCGCTGCTGGTCGCGAGCGGCGCACTCGTCATGGCCACCCATCATGTCTGATTCATCCATCGCGCACGGCGGCAACCTGCACGAAGCCGCCCGCCGTCACGGCATTCCGTACGACGCGTGGCTCGACCTGTCGACCGGCATCAATCCGGCGGGCTTCCCGGTGCCGCCCGTCCCGGCCGACGCGTGGCGCCGGCTGCCCGACGACGGCGACGGCCTCGCGGCCTGCGCCGCGCAGTACTACCACGCGCCCGATGCCGCGCACGTGCTGCCGGTCGCCGGCAGCCAGGCCGCGATCCGCGCGTTGCCCGGGTTGCTGCCGGCCGGCGACGCCGGCGTCGCGGCGCTCGCGTACGGCGAATATGCGCCCGCGTTCGCGCGCCACGGCCATCGTGTCGTCGCGCTGGACATCCGCGCCGATACGCTGCCCGCGACGCTGCGCCACGTTATCGTCGGGAATCCGAACAATCCGACCGCCGAGTTCGTGCCGACCGCGCGCCTGCTCGGCTGGCATGCGCAACTGGCGACACGCGGCGGAACGCTGATCGTCGACGAAGCGTTCGCCGATACGGGCGCCGCGCCATCGCTCGCATCACAGGTCGATCGTCCGGGCCTCGTCGTACTGCGCTCGGTCGGCAAGTTCTTCGGGCTCGCCGGGATTCGCGCGGGCTTCGTGCTCGCATGCCCCGACCACGTCGTCGCGTTGCGCGACAGGCTCGGCGCGTGGACGGTCAGCGGCCCCGCACGCCACGCGGTCGCCGCGGCGTTCGCCGATCGCGCATGGCAAGCTGCCGCCCGCGAGCGGCTCGCGGCCGACGGCGAACGACTGTCTGCGCTGCTGCGCGCACACGGCTTCGCGGTTCGCGCAACGCCGCTCTTCAGCTGGACCGACGATCCGCGGGCCGCGGCGCTGCATGCGGCGCTCGCGGCGCGCGGGATCTGGACACGGCACTTCCCGAACTCGTCGAGCATGCGCGTCGGCCTGCCGGGCAGCGAAGCCGAATGGCGGCGCCTCGGCGACGCGCTTGCGCATTGCGTGCCGCTGCTGCAGCAGGCCTCGGCATGAGGCCACGCCTGTTCCGCCCGTTCCGCCGGCTCGCACCGGCCGCACTGCTGGCGGCGCTCGCTCATGCGCCGCTCGTCCACGCCGATGTCGCGACGCGCGACGACGCCGGCAATACGGTCACGCTGCCCGCGCCCGCGCAGCGCGTGATCAGCCTCGCGCCGCACGCGACCGAGCTCGTCTACGCGGCCGGCGGCGGCGCGAAGCTCGTCGGCACCGTCACGTACAGCGACTATCCGGCCGCCGCGCAAGCGGTGCCGCGCGTCGGCGACAACAAGGCGCTCGATCTCGAACGAATCGCCGCGTTGAAGCCCGACCTGATCGTCGTCTGGCGGCACGGCAACGCCGAGCGGCAGACCGATGCACTGCGCGCGCTGCACATCCCGCTGTTCTTCAGCGAACCGAAGCATCTCGACGACGTGCCGTCGTCGCTGCGCCGGCTCGGCACGCTGCTCGGCACGCAACCGATCGCCGATGCCGCCGCGGCGACCTTTGTGCGCGACCTCGCGGCACTACGCGCACGCTACGCGGCACGCCCGCCCGTCACGCTGTTCTTCCAGGTGTGGGACCGCCCGCTGACGACGCTCAACGGCACGCACCTGATCGACGAAGTATTCGAACTATGCGGCGGCCGCAACGTATTCGCATCGCTCAAGCCGCTCGTGCCGACCGTCACCGACGAGGCCGTGCTCGCGGCGAATCCGGAAGCGATCGTGACGACGAGCGCGGGGGCGACCCGTTCGACCGAACCGCTGCCGAGCCTCGCGCGGTGGCGTGCGTGGCCCGCGCTGACGGCCGTCGCGCGCCACAACCTGTTCGCGATCGACGGCGATCTGCTGACGCGGCCGTCGCCGCGGATCGTTCAGGGCGCAGCCGCGCTGTGCGAGGATCTGGATGCCGCTCGTGCGCGGCGGCCGGCGCGCTGATTGCCAGCGGCTGGCGCATTCGTCGCGCACCGATGCCGGATGCGTGCGGCGCCCGAAGCAAATGGATCGTGCGCGGCGTCGTTCATTGCGGACGCACGTGCGCCTATGCGTCCCAGTGCACGACTTCCCATGCTCGCGCGTCGCCGTTCGTGCGCAGCCAGACGGCCCCGCCCGTCGGCACGGGCCGCGACAGCAGCGTGTCGAACGGCACGCGCAAGACATGCGACGCGAACGCGCGGATCACGCCCGCATGCGTGACGACCCAATGCGCGCCGCCGAGCGCCGCAATCGTATCGGCCTGCCGCGCGACCCGTTCGACGAATCGCGCCACGCTTTCTCCGCCGTGCGCGCAGGCATGCATCAGGTCGGCCGCCCACGCATCGAGTGCCGCGCGGTCGATATCGTCCCAGCGCTGCATCTCCCATGCGCCGAAATCCATTTCCTGCCAGTCGGCATCGCGCCGCAGCGGCACGTCGAATGCCCGCGCGAGCCGTTCGGCAATCGACGCGCAACGCGCGAGCGGGCTCGTCCAGACCCGTTCGGGTAACGGCGCGCCGAGTGTCGACAGATGCGCACGCACGGCCTGCGCGCCGCCGTCGGCCGATGCGGCGAGCGGCACGTCGCTGCGCCCGTAGCAGATGCCCGGCTCGATGCCGACGGCCGGATGACGGATCAGGACGATGTCCATCCGAGCACCACGAGATAGATCGCCAGCTCGCCCAGTTGCTGCGCGAAACCGAGACAGTCGCCCGTATAACCGCCGATCCGCTTCACGAAATAGCGCGCGAGCCATGCACGCACGAGCACGAGCACCACGCACGCGGCGACGCCCATGCGCCAGTCCGGCCAGAACAGCCACGGCATCCCGAACGCCGCCGCGATGCATGCCGCGCGGGCGCGCATGCGTTGCGCCACCGGCTTCGCCTTGCCTTCGGCTCGCACGTAGTCGAGCGACATCAGCAGGCTCACGGCCATCGCGCGGCTCGCCGCATGCGCGGCGATCATCGTCCATGCGGCGCGCAACGGCAGCATCGACGTCAACGCCCGCCATTTCAGCCCGAGCGCGATCACGAGCGCGACCGCGCCGAACGTGCCGATCCGCGAATCGTGCATGATGCGCAGCACGTCGTCGCGCGTGTAGCCGCCGCCGAACGCATCGCAACTGTCGGCAAGGCCGTCTTCGTGGAATGCGCCGGTCGCGAGCAGCGTCGCGGCCATCGACAGCCCGACCGCGATCGACGCGGGCAGCGCGCGCAGTGCGACGAGATAGACCAGCGCGCCCCATGCGCCCACGCACGCGCCGACGAGCGGGAAATAACGCGCGGCCTGGTCGAGGTCGCCGGCCGCGTAGCCGATCGAGCGCGGCACGGGCACGCGCGTGAAATAGCCGAGCGCGACGAAGAAGTAGCGCAGTTCGGCCCGCATGCCGCGTGCGCGCTCAGGCGTCACGATCGTCGACGCCGGCGGACTCGAAACTCGCCATCTCGGCGAGGAACGCGGCCGCCGCGCGCACGAGCGGCAGCGCGAGCGCGGCGCCCGTGCCTTCGCCGAGCCGCAGGTCGAGCGCGAGCAGCGGCTTCGCGCCGAAATGCTCGAGCATGCGCCGGTGGCCGGCCTCGTGCGACGTATGCGAGAACACGCAGTAGTCGCGCACGCCGGGCGCGATGCGCTCGGCGACGAGCAGCGCGGCGGTCGCGATGAAGCCGTCGACGAGGATCGTCATCCGCTCGCTCGCGGCCGCGAGGTACGCGCCCGTCATCATCGCGATCTCGAAGCCGCCGAACGTCGCGAGCACGTCGAGCGGCGCGACCGCATGCGCGTGCTTGACGAGCGCGCGGCCGAGCACCGCGCGCTTGTGCGCGAGGCCCTGATCGTCGAGCCCCGTGCCGCGGCCGACGCATGCATCGATCGGCACGTCGAGCAGGCGGCTCATCAGGCAGGCGGCCGACGACGTGTTCGCGATCCCCATCTCGCCGAAGCCGATCACGTTCGTGCCCAGCGACGCGTGCAGGCGGACGCGGGCCGCGCCGGCGGCCAGCGCCGTCATCGCTTCTTCGCGCGTCATCGCCGGTTCCGTCGCGAAGTTGCGCGTACCGCGCGCGACCGGCAGCGACACCAGCCGCTCCGACGGCGGCAGCGGCGACGCGACGCCCGCATCGACGATCTCGAGCGTGCTCTGCGCGACGCCCGAGAACGCGTTGATCGCCGCACCGCCGGCCAGGAAGTTCGCGACCATCTGCGCGGTCACCGCTTGCGGATAAGGACTGACGCCTTCGGCCGCGATTCCGTGATCGCCCGCGAACACGATCGTCACGGGACGCTGCACGACCGGCCGCTCGGTGCGCTGGATCAGGCCGATCTGCAGCGCGAGCGCCTCGAGCTGGCCGAGGCTGCCGGGCGGCTTGGTCTTGTGGTCGATCACATGTTGCAGGTGCGTGCGCAGCGCGTCGTCGAGCGGCGCGATCACGGGCGGGAAATGGGTCGGAGTCGTCATCGAGGAGCCGTGTCGTGGGCGCGGCGGGCGCCGCGCATCGGAAAAATCGGAACGGAAAGGGTCATTGTCGCGCAGGCCATGCCGGCAGCAGCGCATCGCGGCCGTTCTCGCGGATCAGCACGAGCGGATAGCCGAATGCGTCGCTCGCGCGCTCGGGCGTCAGCACGTCGTGCACGGGACCGGCCCACGCATGGCCGCGGCCGTCGAGCAACAGCGCATGCGTCGCGAAACGCCGCGCGAGGTTCAGGTCGTGACACGAAAACATCACCGTGCGCGGGCCTGCCGCGAGCCAGGCGGCCAGCGCGGTCAGGCAGTCGATCTGGTGATGCAGGTCGAGATGCGCGAGCGGTTCGTCGAGCAGCATCAGCGGCGCATCCTGGCACAGCGTCGCGGCCAGCGCGACGCGCTGCCGCTCGCCGCCCGACAGCGACATCACGTCGCGCGACGCGAGCGCGCTCAGGCCGAACGTCGCGAGCGCATCGCGCACGGCCGTGCGGTCGCCGTCGCGCTCCCAGCCCCAGCCGCCGAGATACGGAAAGCGGTTCAGCAGCACCGTGTCGAACACGGTCGCGCTGAACGCATCGTGCAATTGCTGCGGCATCAGCGCGCGGCGCCGCGCGAGTTGCTCGGGACGCCATGCGGCAAACGGCCGGCCGTCGATCTCGACGTGTCCGCCGGCCGGCGGCTGCAATCCCGCGAGCGTGGCGAGCAGCGTCGTCTTGCCCGCGCCGTTCGGTCCGGCGACGCACCAGATCTCGCCGGGGCGGAACGCCTGCGTGAAGCGCTCGAGCAGCGTGCGCGCGCCGGCCTTCAGCGTCAGATCGACGGCCATGTAGCGCATGTCGCGGGCAGCGGCATGCGGTGCGGCGGTGCCCGTCATCGCATCGGCCTCCTCAGCAACATCCACAGGAACATCGGCACGCCGATCAACGCGGTCATCGCGCCCACCGGCAATTGCGCGGGCGCGATCGCGGTGCGCGCCAGCAGGTCGGCCGCCATCACGCCGCCGCCGCCCGCAAGCATCGCGGCCGGCAGCAGCATCCGCTGGTCGTTGCCGAACGCGAGCCGCAACGCATGCGGCACGACGAGCCCGACGAAGCCGATCGTGCCGGCCGTCGTCACGGCGGCCGCGGCGGCCAGCGACGCGACGAGATAGATCCGCACGCGCAGGCGCGCGACCGGCACGCCGAGCGCGAGCGCGGTCGCGTCGCCGCGCAGCAGCACGTTCAGTTGCGGCGCGGCGGGCAGCGCGACGCATGCGCTCAGCAACAGCGCGCCCCACGCGAACCACGGCGCCGTCGCGCCGTTCAGGTCGCCCGTCAGCCAGAAGATGATGCCGCGCAGCCGCGCGTCGGGCGCGAGCGACAGCAACAGCGTGACGAGCGCGCCCCACCCCGCCGCGATCACGACGCCCGTGAGCAGCAGCCGCGGCGAGGCGTCGCGCGATTCGCCGCGCCACAGCTCGCGCCTCGCGAGACCGAGCACGAGCGCGACCGAGACGAGCGAACCGGCGAACGCCGACGTGTCGACGAGCCACCATGCGCCGCCCGCGATCATCGCGACGAGCGCGAAGCCGGCCGCGCCGCCGGACACGCCCAGCACGTATGGCTCCGCGAGCGGATTGCGCAGCAGCACCTGCAACAGCGCGCCGGCCAGCGCGAGCAGCGCGCCGCACGCGAAACCCGCGAGCGCGCGCGGCAGGCGCAGCGTCCGGACGATATCGGCAAACAGGGTGTCGCCGCCGTGCGGCACGAGCGACGCGAGTGCCTGCCACGGCGACATCGGCACGCTGCCGATCGACAGCGACGCGACGAACAGCAGCGCGACCATGGCGGCCAGCGCGGCCCAGATCGCGGCGGCGCGCGCGGCGCTCATGCCGCGCACGGCTGCACGCACGACGCGCGGCACATCCGCTTGCGGGAGCCGGCCGGGCGCGACGGGGGCGCGTGGCGGACGATTGGGGTCGGCATCGAAGAAACGTTCCGTGAAGCATTGCGCGCCCCGCTTCCCCGCAGGTCGCGCGTCATGGAGCCCGTGCGGGCTCCCCGTCTCGGCCGGTATCCGGGCTGGCGGCGGTCCGGCTCGCCTTCCCGCGCGATGACGCGCAGTGGCCCGCGCCCGCATGCGACCTGCACGCGGAACGCGCCCGAGCCGGCCTGCGTCACACGACGCGGCCGCTTACCGTTGCGGGGGCAGCGCAGGTCGGCGCGCTCGTGGAGCCCGCATCCTGCTTCCCGTTTAACCGCGCGTCCTGCGCGCGAGCACCGAGGCGGCGCCAGTTTAGGAGCCGGTCGCGCGAGCGTCAAGGAAGCGTCCGGACCCGCGCGGGACGCGCCTATTCGCGGCAAGAAGCAGGGGTGTTACGACTGGAAACGTTACAGATGTCGGATTGCGCGTTATTCCGCGCTAAAATGCTGGGTCTTTAGAGGACGCAGCAAATGCTCAACGAACTCGAAACCCTATCTCAAAATATTGGCCGTCTGATTTCGCTGAACAAGCGCTATCACTCGGAACGGCTCGCGCTCGAGGAGCAGGTCGCGCAATTGCGCGCAGAAGCGGACACGGTCCGCGCGGAACTCGCGCAGCTGCGCGACGAACGCAATGCGCTCGCGGCCGAGCGCGACACGTTGTCGGCGAAGATCGACGACGCCCAGGTGAAACTGAACGCGATCCTCGAAAAGCTGCCGCGCTCGAAGGGCGCGGAGCAAGCCGACAACCAGCTCGACCTGCTGGATGCGCAGGCGCGCACGGATGGCGATGACGCGGCCAGCCACGGAGAACATGCATGAGCACCAAGCAGATCGAAGTCTCGATTCTCGGTCAGCCCTATCGGCTCGCCTGTTCGGCCGAGACCGAAGCGGCGCTGCTCGAAGCGGTCGCGCGCGTCGACGCCGAAATGTCGAAAATCCGCTCGAACAGCTCGGTGCGCGGCACCGATCGCATCGCGGTGATGGCGGCGCTGTCGCTTGCATCGGAATTGCTGCGACTGCAAACGAGCGTGCGGCATGGTGAAGCATTTCCGGCGGAGGAAATCCGTCGTACAATGCACCAGATGAACGAACAGCTCGGCGCGGTGCTCGCACAGCACGAGACGCAGTAACGTTTCAAACGATGCGTCGATTCCCCTTGATCTCGACGGTCAACGGTGGTCAAATTGGCGCATCGAATCACAGTTCAGTCAGCTTCCCTGCCTGGTTCGCCAAGGTCATATATTCCTTGAACCAATGCCATGTGCACGGTTGCGGAAATTTGTAGCACGGGCGCGCGCGTCACTCGGTCTGATGTACCCGAAGTGCTGCTAACTGCGACCAATTCTGAACCTCAGGTTCAGGATGCCGGCCTAGCGGCCAAGGTGGGGGCCTATCCAACGGCATCGGGCAAGTCCCGGTGCCGTTTTCTTTTGTAGCAGCCTTTTCTGCGTCGACCACGACCATGCAATACTGGCTGATGAAGTCCGAACCGGACGAAGCAAGCATCGACGATCTCGCCAACGCACCGCAGCGCTCGCTGCCGTGGACCGGCGTGCGCAACTATCAGGCGCGCAATTTCATGCGCGACACGATGAAGATCGGCGACGGCGTGCTGTTCTATCACTCGAGCTGCCCCGAGCCGGGCATCGCCGGGCTCGCCGAAGTCTCGTCGACGCCCTACCCCGATCCCACGCAGTTCGATCCGAAAAGCCCCTATTACGACCCGAAATCGACGCAGGAAGCGCCACGCTGGCTGCTCGTCGACGTGCGCTTCGTGAAGAAGTCGCCGCTCGTGCCGCTCGCCGCGCTGCGCGAGTACGACGAACTCGCCGACATGCGCGTGCTCGCGCGCGGCAACCGGCTGTCGATCACGCCCGTCACGCGTGCGGAATGGCGATTCATCACCGAAAAGCTGATGAAGTAGGCGCGCGCCAAAGGTCAAATCCGGTCAGTACGCGCGACCGTAACGGAACTCGCGGCACTTTCGCGCAGCCTAAGCAACCGCTGTCGGCCGAACGGGCCGGCCGTCGTTTTTTCGTCGCGCGGTACGCCCGCGTCGCGCGCGCGTGACCCGCGTGCGCGCCCTCGTACAAGGAATCCAACAATGACCAAGAAATCCGCACTCGCGCTGTCGCTCGCCCTCGCCGCCGCCGTTCCCGTCGCGCTGGCGCTCGCGTCGCCCGCCGCGCACGCCCAGGCGGCGAACCCGCACTTTCCGGAGCCGGCCGGCGTGCTGTCGCTTTCGTCGCAGGCCAGTGCCGACGTGCCGCAGGACATCATCCACATCACGCTGTTCTACGAGCAGCAGGCCAAGGATCCGGGCAGCCTCACCGCGCAGCTGAACCAGCGCGCGGACGCTGCCCTGTCGCAGGCGAAGGGCGTGTCGGGCGTCACCGCGCACACGGGCGCGTTCTCCGTGTATCCGAGCACCGATCGCGACGGGAAGATCTCCGCATGGCGCGGCCGCACCGAGGTCGCGCTCGAATCGCGCGATTTCGCCGCGGCGTCGAAGCTGGCGGGCCAGTTGTCGAACCTGATGCAGGTCGCGAACGTCGAGTTCTCGCTGTCGCCGGAAGCGCAGCGCACGGCCGAGCAGAAGCTCACGACCGAAGCGATCAAGTCGTTCCGCGCCCGCGCGGACGAAGCCGCGAAGGCGTTCGGCTACAGCAGCTACACGATCCGCGACGTGAACGTCGGCAGCGGCCGCAACGTGCAGCCGTACACGCGCATGATGGCGATGGCCGCGGCGCCGATGGACAGCGCGAAGATGAGCGCGCCGATCGCGGTCGAAGGCGGCAAGGCCACCGTGTCGGTCACCGTCAACGGTTCGGTGCAGATGAAGTAACGCGCATCGCGCAGCTGTCGGAAACGAAAAACGCCGGCCCGAGGGCCGGCGTTTTTCATGCATGTCCGGGTAGCCGATGCACGCGCCGATCACGCGTACATCGTTACCACGTCATGCAGCCACGTCATGCAGCCACGTCACGCAGCCGCATTCGCGTTCGCCGCGCGGCGGCGATACGCCCAGGCCATCAGCGCGATACCCGCGAGAATCATCGGCAGCGACAGCCACTGCCCCATCGACAGGCCGAGCGCGAGCAGCCCGAGGAAGTCGTCCGGCTCGCGCGCGAACTCGACCGTGAAACGTGCGAGGCCATAACCGATCAGGAACAGCGCGGATATCGCGCCCATCGGGCGCGGCTTGCGCGCGAACAAGAACAGCACGAAGAACAGCGCGATCCCTTCGAGCGCGATTTCATAGAGCTGCGAAGGATGGCGCGGCAGCATCTGGTATTGCATGAACACGTCGGCGAGATGCCACTTCTCGACGAGCTCCGGATGTTTCGGCAACCATGCCGCGTCGTCGCGCATCGCACCCGGGAACAGCATCGCCCAAGGCGCCGTCGGATCGGTCACGCGGCCCCACAGTTCGCCGTTGATGAAATTGCCGAGGCGCCCGGCTGCCAGCCCCGTCGGCACCATCGGCGCGACGAAATCGGTGACCTGGAGCCAGTGCCGCTTGCGCTGCCACGCGAACAGCATCATCGCGAGCGTCACGCCGAGGAAGCCGCCGTGAAACGACATGCCGCCTTCCCACACCTTGAACACGTCGAGCGGATGAGAGAAGTAGAAACCGGCCTTGTAGAACAGCACATAGCCGAGCCGGCCGCCGAGCACGGTGCCGAGCACGCCGTAGAACATCATGTCGTCGATGTCCTTCGCGGTCCAGCCCTGCGCCGCGACATGCGGCAGCTTCAGGCGGACCCGGCCGACGACGATCGCCGCGATGAAGCCGACGAGATACATGAGGCCGTACCAGCGCACGGCCAGCGGCCCGAGATGGATCGCAACGGGGTCGAAATTCGGGTGAATGATCATGGGTTAGCGAAGAAGTTTTCGAATACGGTACGGCCGTCGCACGCGCAGCACCGCGCGTTGGACGGCGCCCGCACGCCATCGTTCACGTCACGCGGCAAGCCCCTGCGCGCGCACGACGTCGATGAACCCGGCAAGCACGGGGCTCACGTCGTCGGTACGCCACACGAGGCCCGTCTCGACGAGCGGCGCGTGGCCGGCGAGCGGCCGGTAGACCACGCCGGTGCGCCGCAGGTTACGCAGCGATTGCGGCACCAGTGCGACGCCCATGCCGGCCGACACGAGGCTGACGATGGTCTGCATCTGGATTGCCTCCTGACCGATGCGCGGGGTTTCCCCCGCCGCGCCGTAGCAGCCCGTAATGATGTCATAAAAGCCGGGCGCCAAACGACGCGGAAAGATCACGAGCGGCAACGCGGCGACGTCGGCAAGCTGCACCGGCTCGTCCTCGGGCGCGTCGGATGCCGTACTCGGCATCGCGACCACCAGCGGCTCGCGCACGACGGGCAAGTACGACAACCCGGCCGCGTGACGCGGCGGCACGGGCGGGATGACGAGCCCGGCGTCGATGCGCCCGGCGACGAGTTCGTCGATCTGCACGTCGCTCGTCGCTTCCGCGAGCTGCAGCCGCACCTGCGGATAGCGCGCGCCGAACGCACGCAGCAACGACGGCAACAGCCCGTAATCGGCGGTCGACACGAACGCGAGCGACAGCGAACCGGCCTCGCCGCGCGCGAGCCGCCGCGCCAGCGGCGGCAGCGCATCGGCCGACGCCAGCAGCCGGCGCACGTCGGGCAGCAGCGCAGCGCCGACCGCCGTCAGCGCCACCGAGCGCTTGGTGCGCACGAACAGCGCCACCCCCAGCGCGTCCTCCAGCGCGCGAATCGCCTGCGACAGCGGCGGCTGCGTCATCGACAGGCGCTCGGCCGCACGGCCGAAATGGCGCTCGTCGGCGACGGTCGCGAAATAGCGCCACTGGCGCAGGTCGGGGATCGGATCGGCCATGTTCGACTCATTCGCAAAACGACTTAATAGGCGACAAATAATATATTGGACATCCCAATCGGGAAACTCCATGCTTGTTCGATCCGAACCGGCGCGCCCTCGCGAGCGACGCCCACACAACGATGGAGTCCCCCATGTCGTACAACCGTCGCTCGAAGCACATTACGCAAGGCGTGGCCCGTTCGCCGAACCGCTCGATGTATTACGCCCTCGGCTACCAGAAGGACGATTTCGACAAGCCGATGATCGGCATCGCGAACGGCCATTCGACGATCACGCCGTGCAATTCCGGTTTGCAGCGCCTGTCGGACGCGGCCGTCGACGCCGTCAAGGCCGCCGGCGCGAACCCGCAGATCTTCGGCACGCCGACGATTTCGGACGGCATGTCGATGGGCACCGAAGGGATGAAGTACTCGCTCGTGTCGCGCGAAGTGATCGCCGACTGCATCGAGACCTGCGTGCAAGGCCAGTGGATGGACGGCGTCGTGGTGGTCGGCGGCTGCGACAAGAACATGCCCGGCGGCATGATCGCGCTCGCGCGCCTGAACGTGCCGGGCATCTACGTCTACGGCGGCACGATCCGCCCGGGCAACTGGAAGGGCCGCGACCTGACGATCGTGTCGTCGTTCGAAGCCGTCGGCGAATTCACCGCGGGCCGGATGTCGCAGGAGGATTTCGAAGGCGTCGAGAAAAACGCGTGCCCGACGTCCGGTTCGTGCGGCGGCATGTACACCGCGAACACGATGAGTTCGTCGTTCGAGGCGCTCGGCATGTCGCTGCTGTATTCGTCGACGATGGCGAACCCCGATCAGGAGAAGGTCGATTCGGCCGCCGAATCGGCGCGTGTGCTGGTCGAGGCCGTGAAGCGCGACCTGAAACCGCGCGACATCATCACGAAGGCGTCGATCGAGAACGCAGTATCGGTGATCATGGCCACCGGCGGCTCGACCAATGCGGTGCTGCACTATCTCGCGATCGCGCACGCGGCCGAAGTGGACTGGACGATCGACGACTTCGAGCGCATCCGCAAGCGCGTACCGGTGATCTGCGACCTGAAGCCGTCGGGGCAGTACGTCGCGACCGACCTGCACCGGGCCGGCGGGATTCCGCAGGTGCTGAAGATCCTGCTCGACGCGGGGCTGCTGCACGGCGACTGTCTGACGATCACGGGCCGCACGCTCGCCGACGAGTTGAAGGACGTGCCGAGCGTGCCGCGCGCGGACCAGGACGTGATCTTCCCGATCGACCGTGCACTGTACCAGGAAGGCCATCTCGCGATCCTGAAGGGCAATCTCGCGCAGGACGGCGCGGTCGCGAAGATCACCGGCCTGAAGAACCCGGTGATCACGGGCCCGGCACGCGTGTTCGACGACGAGCAGAGCGCGATGGATGCGATCCTCGGCGACCGGATCCGCGCGGGCGACATCCTCGTGCTGCGCTACCTCGGCCCGCAGGGCGGCCCCGGCATGCCGGAAATGCTTGCACCGACGTCCGCGATCATCGGCAAGGGGCTCGGCGAATCGGTCGGTTTCATCACGGACGGCCGCTTCTCGGGCGGCACCTGGGGCATGGTGGTCGGCCACGTCGCGCCGGAGGCGTTCGTCGGCGGCACGATCGCGCTGGTGCAGGAAGGCGACTCGATCACGATCGACGCGCACCGGCTACTGCTGCAACTGAACGTCGACGACGCGGAACTCGCGCGCCGCCGCGCTGCGTGGCGACAGCCGGCGCCCCGCTATACGCGTGGCGTGCTCGCCAAATTCGCGGCGCTCGCCCGGCCGGCGAACCAGGGGGCGGTCACGGGTTGATGCAGAGGCGCCGGCGCATGCGACCCCGATAAAAGGGGCCCGCCCGGGGAACGCGCAAAACGTGCTTTCCCTTTGCTTCTATAATGCGCGGACCATGAAGCCGGCCGTCCCCGCCGGCGGAGAACCGCATGAAACAGACGATATTGCGCGTGCTGCTCGCCATGCTGCTGACCGGCAGCGCGGCGGCGGCGCGTGCCGACCAGGCCGACGGGCTCGCGCTGGCGCAGCGCAAGAACTGCATGGCCTGCCATGCGATCGGCAAGCCGCTGATGGGTCCGTCGTTCCGCGACATCGCCGGCAAGTACGCGGCGCGCGGCGACGGCGTCGATTACCTGGCGCAATCGATCGTGAAAGGCAGCGTCGGCGTATGGGGCAGCGTGCCGATGCCCGCCAATACGCAATTGACGAGCACCGAGGCCCACACGCTCGCCCAGTGGGTGCTGTCGGTACGCTGAAAGCGAATACGCCGCTCGGCGTACCCACGTCGTACGCAGGGCGTCGCTGAGGAAGGCCGAGTACTGCCGACCTGTGCGTCGCCGGCGGCTTCGCAGGCGCCTACCAAACCTGCATTCTCTTTTTTTCGCCGTCGCGAGCGATTGCTCGTTCAGCCGGAATGACCGGCGCGACGACGGGCGATCTCTTCATCGACCGCTTCACGCACCCAGTCCATCACCTCGGTTTCCAGCGCGAGTGCGACTTCGCGCGTGACCTGGCCGACCAGCCAGGCCGAATGCTCGTGCAGCGCATCGCGACAACGCGCTTCGATGGCCTCGCGCCCCGCCCCGGTCAGATAGTTCGTCAGGCGATTGCGAAGCCGTTCGGCGACGTGCTGCCCATCTTCCGGCGTCAGTGCGACTGCGGCCTGCGCATCGCGCTGCGGCGCCGCGCTCGGCAGGGCCACCTCCTGCATCGCCGGGTTGGGCGCGTGCGCGGCCGCATCGCGCGCCATCGCCGCGAACGAGTGTTGCGGCAGGTCGTCATCGACCAGCGACGAGCGCAGCGGCGCCGTCATCGCCGCCGCGTCCTCCGCGACCACGTGCTCGGCGGCGCCGGGCTCGGCCGGCGCATCGGTCTCGCCCACGGCGGCGGCCGTCGCCGCGTCGCCCGGCAGCTCGACCGCCGGCACATGCGGCGTCTGCACGGGTTCGACCACGACGGAATCGGGGTCGGCTTCGGTTTTATTCGATCCGGCCGGCGCAGCAACGCCCGCGGCGGCCGGCACGATCACGTCGGTGAGCACCGGAATCGCCGCGTCGTCGTGCGGGCGGGGCGCGGCGGACGCGGGCGAGCGCGCCGGCGCCGGCTTGCCCGGCACCAGCACGTCGGTCAGTGTCGGAATCGAGGATGAATCGGCTTCGGTCACGGGAACACTCCGTCGACGGTTGCGGCTAGCCGCCCTGCTTGTAGTTGTTCAGCGCATAGCCGCGGTCGCGGTAGAACCGGTAGCGGTCGCGGCCTGCGGCCAGCTCCTCCGGCGCGTTGCCGACCACTTCGAGCAGGCGCTCGAAGCGGGCGAACTGCGCGGGCACGGTCGCGCCGAGGTTCAGCAGCACGTGATGATGCGGTGCGCGGTCGAGATCGGCGGCCAGCACGATCGGCGTGCCGGCCGCGTGCTCGCTGTCGACGCCGCAATGCGGGATGAAATCGAGCGGCGAGAACGTCCAGAGCCGCTCGTCGAGCGCACGCAGGCGCGCGGGCTCCGCGAGCACGACGACCGGCTGCCCGGCCTGATAGGCCTTGCGCAGCAGCCGGCACGCGTACGCGAGCGAATCGCCGACGTTCGAGTGGAAATCGATCCGCGTCATTGCCCGCGCACCCGCAGCGTCGTCGGCCCCGCCATCACTGGCCGGCGCGGTCGATCAGGAACTGCGCGAGCAACGGCACCGGACGGCCCGTCGCGCCCTTCGCCGCACCGCCCTTCCATGCGGTGCCCGCGATGTCGAGGTGAGCCCACGGATAGCTCTCGGTGAAGCGCGACAGGAAGCACGCGGCCGTCACGGCGCCGGCCGGACGCCCGCCGATGTTCGCGAGATCCGCGAAATTCGACTTCAGCTGTTCCTGGTACTCGTCGTCGAGCGGCATGCGCCATGCCGGATCGTTCGCCTCGCGCGACGCGTCGAGCAGCTCGCCCGCGAGCGCGTCGTTCGTCGAGAACAGCCCGCTGTTGTGGCCGCCCAGCGCGATCACGCACGCGCCCGTCAACGTCGCGACGTCGATCACGGCGGCCGGCTTGAAGCGCTCGGCATACGTGAGCGCGTCGCACAGGATCAGGCGGCCTTCGGCGTCGGTGTTCAGCACCTCGATCGTCAGCCCCTTCATGCTGGTGACGATGTCGCCCGGCTTCGTCGCGTTGCCGCCCGGCATGTTCTCGCAGGTCGGCACGATCGCGACGACGTTGATCTTCAGGCCCATCTCGGCGACCGCGCGGATCGTGCCGAGCACCGAGCCCGCGCCGCACATGTCGTACTTCATCTCATCCATGCCTTCGCCCGGCTTCAGCGAGATGCCGCCCGTATCGAACGTGATGCCCTTGCCGACCAGCACGACCGGCGCGGCCTTCGCGGCGGCGCCCTGGTAGTGCAGCACGATGAACTGCGGCGGCTCGACCGACGCGCGCGCGACCGACAGGAACGACCCCATCTTCAGCGCCTGGATCTGCTTGAGCCCGAGGACCTCGGCCTTCAGGCCCCAATCCTTCGCGATCTTCTTCGCGGTGTTGCCGAGATAGGTCGGCGTGCAGACGTTGCCCGGCAGGTTGCCGAGGTCGCGGGTCAGATCCATCCCGTTCGCGAGCGCGACGGCCTGCTTGACCGCGACCTTCGCGGCCTTTTCGTCCGCCGGATCGACGCTGAACACGACGCGCTTGAGCGTGTGCGACGCCGGTTCCGGCTTGCTCTTCATCTGCGTGAAGCGGTAGGTCTCGTTGCGCAGCGCGAGGATCGCGGCGCGCACGCCCCAGTCGGAGCTGCGCTCGTCGACCGGCAGTTGCGCGAGCGAGAACGTGACCTGGACGACCTTAGTCGCCAGCAGCGCGCGCCAGGCGGCGGTCACCGCGTCGTTATAGGCTTTCTGATTGAAAGCATCCTGCTTGCCGAGCCCGACGAGCAGCACGCGCGACGCGCCGATGCCCGACACTTCGTGCAGGAACAGCGTCTTGCCGCGCTTGCCGTCCATGTCGCCGGCCTTCACCACGCGCGAAATCAGCCCCTTGGTGGCCGTGTCGATGTCGAGCGCCGCGCCCGACAGGGTCTGCGCCTCGAAGATGCCGAGCACGATGCAGTCGGACTTCCCGGTCAGGAACCCCTTGGCCTCGCCTTTGCTCCAATCACAGCCTTTTATGCTAAAGTCCATCGCGCTTGTCCTCGGATAAAATCTGGGCTAAGGATGAAAGCCGCAATTATCCGCTATTTTTCCCGTGGCGGCGCGAGCGCTCCACCACGCGTGCGCAGCCTCCCGCCCTCTTCTCATCAAGAATGATCTTCGAACGCTCCCTCCAGCGCGAGCTTGCGTATACGGCTGGCGCCGTGTTCATGGTGCTGCTCACGATCATGCTCACGACGATGATGATTCGCATCGTCGGCTACGCCGCGTCCGGCGAAATCGATCCGCGGGACGTGCTCGTGCTGATCGGCCTGACCGTGATCGGCTACCTCGCCGTGATGCTCGTCGTCACGCTGTTCGTGTCGATCCTGTTCGTGCTGACCCGGTGGTACCGGGACTCCGAAATGGTGGTGTGGCTCGCGTCGGGCGTGAGCCTCACGCGCCTCATCAAGCCGATCGGCGTGTTCGCCACGCCGATCGTCCTGCTGATCGCCTTCTTCGCGTTCGTCGGCTGGCCGTGGTCGAACCAGCAGAGCAAGATGATCAAGGCGCGCTTCCAGCAGCGCGACGAAATCTCGCTGCTCGCGCCCGGCCAGTTCCGCGAATCGGCCGCGAACCATCGCGTGTTCTTCATCGAGAAGATGTCGCCCGACCAGAGCAAGGTCCAGAACGTATTCGTCACGTCGACGGAAAACGGCAAGCTCAACGTGGTCGTGTCGCAGACGGGCCACACGGAAACCTCGAAGGACGGCGATCGTTTCGTCGTCCTCGAAGACGGCCGCCGCTACGACGGCACGCCCGGCCAGCCGAACTTCAAGATCATGGAGTTCGAGCGCTACGGCGTGAAGATCACCAGCAAGCCGGTCGTCAACGTTCAGACCACCAACAGCACGCCCACGCCCGACCTGCTGCGCAACCCGACGCGCGACAATCTCGCGGAATTCGCGTGGCGCGCGGGGCTGCCGCTGATCGCGCTGAACCTGATGGTGCTCGGCATCCCGCTCGCGTACCAGAACCCGCGCCGCAGCCGCACGATCAACCTCGTGATGGCCGTGCTGATCTACCTCACGTATTCGAACCTGCTGAACGTCGTGCAGGCGCAGATCGAGCAGGGCAAGATGTCGTTCGGCGTCGGTCTCGTCGGGCTGCACGTGCTCGTCGCGGCGATCGTCGCGTTCATTTTCTGGTTGCGCGTGCGCAATCGTCCGTTGTTGTCACGCGCGCTGTTCGGCCGCTCGGGAGCATGATCGATGCGGCTCTATGAAAAATACTTCGCGCGGCAGATCTACATCACGTTCATCTTCATCCTGTTCGCGTTCTCCGGTCTGTTCTTCTTCTTCGACCTGATCAGCGAGCTGAACTCGGTCGGGCACGGCAATTACAAGTTCGGCTACGCGGTGCTGCGCGTCGCGCTGCAAACGCCGTCGCGCTTCTACGAGATCATCCCGGTCGCCGCGCTGATCAGCGCGATCTACGTATTCGCGCAGATGGCCGCGAACTCGGAATTCACGATCTTCCGCGTGTCGGGCCTCGCGACCAACCAGGCGCTGCGTTCGCTGCTGAAGATCGGCGTGCCGCTCGTGATCGTCACCTACCTGATCGGCGAATTCGTCGGCCCGTACGCCGACCAGTTGTCCGAACGCGTGCGGCTGCAGGCGCTCGGTGCATCGGTGTCGTCGAACTTCCAGTCGGGCGTGTGGGTGAAGGACACGCTCGCGGCCCGCGAGAACGGCGAGCAGGTCACGCGCTTCGTCAACGTCGGCAGCCTGTCGCCCGACTCGACGATCAGCAACGTGCGCATCTACGAGTTCGACTCGAAATTCCAGCTGCAGAACGTGCGGATCGCGCAAACCGGCCGCTACGAGCCGCCCGGCCACTGGCTGCTGAAAGGCGTCACCGAAACGGAGCTGACGCCGATCAAGCCGGTCAGCGGCCAGCCGGCCGATGCGCTGAACCCCGTGTACCGGTCGCAGCAGGTGTCGCTGCCCGAATACCGGCTGCGGTCCGACCTGACGCCGCAGATCCTGTCGGTGCTGCTCGTGTCGCCGGAGCGCATGTCGCTCATCAACCTGTTCCGCTACATCCAGCACTTGCGCGAGAACCAGCAGGACACGCAGCGCTACGACATCGCGCTGTGGCGCAAGCTGTTGTATCCGTTCGCGGTATTCGTGATGCTCGTGCTGTCGCTGCCGTTCGCCTACCTGCACACGCGGGCGGGCGTGGTCGGCGTGAAAGTGTTCGGCGGCATCATGCTCGGCATGAGCTTCCAGCTGCTCAACACGCTGTTCTCGCACATCGGCACGCTGAACACGTGGCCCGCGCCGCTCACCGCCGCGACGCCGGGTCTCATCTATCTCGCGCTCGGCCTGTTCGCGCTCAAGTGGGTCGACCGGCACTGAGCGCCGCGTCGCGACGGAGGCTTCGACATGCATTCGCACGGTATCGTCCTGTTCGGCCACGGCGCCCGCGACCCGCGCTGGGCCGAGCCGTTCGAGCGGCTCGCCGCGCGGCTGCGCGGCGCCGGCTCCCCTGCCGCGCAGGTGTCGCTCGCGTTCCTCGAACTGATGACGCCGTCGCTCGCTGAGGCCGTGGCCGCGCAAGTCGCGGCCGGCTGCGCGCGCATCACCGTGGTGCCCGTGTTCTTCGGCCAGGGCGGCCATGTCCGCCGCGACCTGCCGCAGTTCGTCGACGCATGCCGCGCCGCGCATCCGGGCGTCGAGATCCGCTGCGCGACGGCCGTCGGCGAAGACGACGGCGTGCTCGACGCGGTCGCGCGCTATTGCGTCGACCAGCTCGGCGACGACGCGTAGGCCACGTCTTCGCCACGCCCAAAGAAAAAGCGCCGGCATCTGCCGGCGCTTTTTGCGTTTGGAATCGCGCGCGAGCCGCGCTCAGGCGGCATTGCGCACCGGATCGCCCGCCTGCGCCTGCCGTGTGCGTTCGGCGAATGCATCGCCGATCATCAGCAGGCTCGGTTCCGCGGGATCGAGCCACGCCTGCGCATCGCCGGCCGCCATCCGGGCGAGCGTCAGCGTCAGCGTGCGTTCGCGCGCGGTGCTGCATGCCTCGACGATCGCCACCGGCGTCGCCGGCGCACGGCCGGCGTCGATCAATTCCTGCGCGATGCCGGGCGCGCTGTCGCGGCCCATGTAGTAGACGATCGAATCGGCGCGTGCGGCTTCGCGAATCTCGTCGCTGCCCGGTGCGCGGCTGTGCGTCGCGAACGCGACGCTGCGCGATACGCCGCGCAACGTGAGCGAACGCTTCAGCGTCGCCGCGCCGGCCAGCGCCGCGGTGATGCCCGGCACGACCTCGTAGTCGATGCCGGCCGCGTCGAGCGCGCGCATTTCCTCTTCGGCGCGACCGAACAGCATCGGATCGCCGCCCTTCAACCGCACGACGCACGCATGCTCGCGCGCCGCGTCGACGATCTGCTTGTTGATGAAATGCTGCGCGGTCGAGCGCTGCCCGCAGCGCTTGCCGACCGCGATCTTCCGCGCGTTCGGCGCATAGTCGAGCATCGCGGGCTCGACGAGCGCGTCGTGCAGCACGACGTCGGCCTGCTCGAGCAGCCGCATGCCGCGCACCGTGATGAGGTCCGCGGCGCCCGGCCCTGCTCCGATCAGATATACCTTGCCCATGTTTGTCGCTTCGCTAGGGTCCTGCCGCGGCGGCCGGTTCGCCGCCGCGCAGATTGACGATTACGCCGAGAACGCGCGGATCATCCCGGCGGCGACCGTGTGGTGCGTCGCCTCGTCGATCAGCACGAACGCGCCCGTACCGGGGTGCGCATCGTACGTGTCGCACACAATCGGCTTTTGCAGCGTCAGCGCCACGCGGCCGATGTCGTTCATCTTCAGGTCCTGGCGATCGGTCGCGTGCGACAGCGTATGCACGTCGAGCACCTGCTTGACGCCGCCGATCTTCGCGAACACCGTGCTGGTGGTCTGCTTCAGCAGGTACTTGCGCTGCGGCGACAGCGGCGTCTCGTCGAACCAGCACAGGTCCGCCTCGAGCTTCTTCGCCGGCTCGACCGGCTCGGCGGCCGTGACGAACATGTCGCCGCGCGACACGTCGACATCCTCTTCGAGACGGATCGTCACCGTCTGGCCCGCGAACGCGTGCGCGACCGATGCGGTGCCGCCCGGCACCGGCGCGACGATCTCGGCGACCGTCGCGGTGCGGTTCGACGGCAGCACGACGATCGCGTCGCCGACCTTCACTTCGCCCGACTCGATCCGGCCCATGTAGCCGCGGAAATCGTCGGCCGAGCTGCCGTCCTGGCGCGCGACCCACTGCACCGGGAAGCGCAGCGCGTCGTGCGCCTGCGTCTCGACCGGCAGCGACTCGAGCACGTCGAGCAGCGGCTCGCCGGCGTACCACGGCATGCGCTCGCTCGCGCCGACGATGTTGTCGCCCTTCAGCGCGGACACCGGCACGAAGCGCACGTCGGTCAGGCCGAGCTGCTTCGCGAGCGCGACGTACGCGTCGCGGATCTCGTTGAAGCGCGCCTCGCTGTAGTCGACGAGGTCCATCTTGTTGATCGCGACGATCACGTGCTGCAGCCCGAGCAGCTTGACGATCGCGCTGTGGCGCTTGGTCTGCGGCAGAAGTTGCACGACGCCGTTCTCGACCGTGATGCGCGTCGCGTCGATCAGGATGATCGACGCGTGCGCGGTCGACGCGCCCGTCACCATGTTGCGCGTGTACTGCTCGTGGCCCGGCGTGTCGGCGATGATGAACTTGCGCTTCGCGGTCGCGAAATAGCGGTACGCGACGTCGATCGTGATGCCCTGCTCGCGCTCGGCCTCCAGCCCGTCCGTCAGCAGCGCGAGATCGAGCTCGTCGCCGACCGTGCGCTTGTTCTTTGCGCGCGACAGCGCGGACAGCTGGTCGGACAGCACGGCCTTGCTGTCGTACAGCAGGCGGCCGATCAGCGTGCTCTTGCCGTCGTCGACGCTGCCCGCGGTGATGAAGCGCAACACGCCGAGGTCTTCGGTGTTCTCGATGATGCTCATGATGTGAATGTCCTCGTGTGCTTCAGAAATAACCTTGCTTCTTGCGCTGTTCCATCGCGGCTTCGGACGCCTGGTCGTCCATCCGGGTCGCACCGCGCTCGGTGATCTCGGTCACCGCCGTCTCGGCGATGATCTTCTCGACGTCGTCCGCGTCGCTTTCGACCGGGCACGTGCAGCTGATGTCGCCGACCGTGCGGAAGCGCACCTGCGCCAGCTCGCTCGTCTCGCCGTCACGCATCGGCGTGAGCGGCGTGACCGGCACGAGCAGCCCGTTGCGGCGCACGATCTCGCGCTGATGCGCGTAGTAGATCGACGGCAGTTCGAGGTTCTCGCGCGCGATGTACTGCCACACGTCGAGCTCGGTCCAGTTCGAGATCGGGAACACGCGCAGATGCTCGCCCTTGTGCAGGCGGGCGTTGTACAGGCTCCACAGTTCCGGGCGCTGCGCCTTCGGGTCCCACTGGCCGAATTCGTCGCGGAACGAGAAGATGCGCTCCTTCGCGCGCGCCTTCTCTTCGTCGCGGCGCGCGCCGCCGATCAGCGCCGTATAGCCGTGCTGTTCGATCGTCTCGAGCAGCGTGACGGCCTGCGCGGCGTTACGCGAATCGGTTTCGCGGCGCAGTACGACCGTGCCGCGCTTGATCGAGTCCTCGACGTGGCCGACCACCAGCTCGGCGCCGAGCTCCTGCGCACGGCGGTCGCGGAAGTCGATCACTTCCTCGTAGTTGTGGCCCGTGTCGATATGCACGAGCGGGAACGGCAGCGTCGTCTTGCGGTTCGCGCCGAGGCCGAACGCCTTCAGCGCCAGGTGCAGCACGACGACCGAATCCTTGCCGCCCGAGAACAACAGCGCCGGCTTGCTGCATTCGGCGACGAGTTCGCGCAGGATGTGGATCGACTCGGCTTCGAGCCAGTCGAGATGGCCCATGCGGCTGTCGGCGCCGGTGGGCGGGGCAAAGGCGGATTGCTCGAGCGTCGTGCTCATGATTTCAGTCCTTCTCTTCCGGGTTCGTGCCGCCCGCTGTCGCAGGCGGCGCAATATTCAGTGTCTTGTCGGCTTTCAGTGCGCGGCGCCGGCATCGGCATTCGCGGGAATCGGCGTGATCGTGGTGATGTGCAGCCCGCATTCCTTCGTGTCGCGCGACTCCCACCACCAGCGGCCCGCGCGGCTGTCCTCGCCGGGACGGATCGCGCGCGTGCACGGCTCGCAGCCGATGCTCGGATAGCCGCGCGCATGCAGCGGGTTGACCGGCACGTCGAACGCGTTAAGGTACGCCCACACGTCGGCTTCCGTCCAGTCGGCGAGCGGGTTGTACTTCGCGATCCCGCGCGCTTCGTCCCGTTCTTCCTCGTGCAGCTCCGCGCGCGTGACCGACTGCTCGCGGCGCTGGCCCGTGACCCACGCGCCGACGTCGGCCAGCGCGCGGTTCAGCGGCTCGACCTTGCGGATATGGCAGCACGACTTGCGCAGCTCGACGCTCTCGTAGAACGCGTTCAGGCCATGCTCGGCGACGTACTGGTCCACCGCGTCCTGCTGCGGGTGGAACTGCTCGATCTCGTAGCCGTAGCGCTCGCGCACGCGATCGATCATGCCGAGCGTTTCGGCGTGCAGGCGGCCCGTGTTCAGCGAGAAGATGCCGATCGGCACGCCCTTCGACAGGATCGCGTGCGTGAGCAGCATGTCTTCCGCGGCGAGGCTGCTCGCGAATTTCACCTTGTCGTGACGGGCGCCGATCCGCGCGAGCAGCGCGTCGAGGCGCTCGACCTTCGCGGCGAGTTCCGGCGTCAGTTCGGTGGCGGTCGCGGTGCTCATGCGCTCACCTTGGTGTCGGCCGCAGCCTCGCGGCGGCGGAACAGCGGCGCCGGCTCGTCGAATGCGCCCTGGTAACGCTGCGTGAATTCCGTGAACGCATTCAGCGCGTCGTGGATGTCCTTGTCGGCGCGCACCGCGAACGCGTCGAAGCCGCAACGCGACATGTACAGCAGTTGGTCGCGCAGCACGTCGCCGATCGCGCGCAGCTCGCCCGTCCAGCCATGACGTTCGCGCAGCAGGCGCGCGATGCTGTAGCCGCGGCCGTCCGCGAAGCGCGGGAAATCGACGGCGACCAGCGAGATCGCGCCGAAGTCGGCCACGAGATCGGCCGGTTCGCTGTCCGGCGCGAGCCACACGCCGAGTTCGTCCTTCGTCTTCGCGGCGACGAGCGCCGCACGCTCGGCCTGCCACAACGCGAACGGCACCAGCACCTTGCCGGCCGGCAATGCGTCGACCGCGGGCAGCGCGCCGTCCTCCGCCGCGCGCACGACCTGCCATGCGTCGTCGATCACTGCGCGGTTCTTGATAATCGAAGCCATCTGCAAATTCCTTCTACCCGGTTGGTTACGCGTTCACTGCCTGGCGCGCCGCATACACGCGCTCCTTGAACGGCGCGATGCCGATGCGGTCGTACGTGTCGATGAAGCGCTCGCCGTCGATGCGTGCTTCGACGAACGTGTCGATCAGCTTCGCGATCACGTCCGGCACTTCTTGCGCGGAGAACGACGGCCCGATCACGCGGCCGAGGCGCGCGCCGTTGCGGCCCGTGCCCTGCTCGCCGCCGAGCGACACCTGGTACCACTCGGCGCCATCCTTGTCGACGCCGAGGATGCCGATGTTGCCGACGTGGTGATGGCCGCACGAGTTCATGCAACCGGAAATGTTCAGCGACAGGTCGCCGAGGTCGTACACGTAATCCAGATCGTCGAAACGCTGCTGGATCGCGAGTGCGATCGGGATCGACTTCGCGTTCGCGAGCGAGCAGAAGTCGCCGCCCGGGCACGCGATGATGTCGGTCAGCAGGCCGATGTTCGGCGTCGCGAAACCGGCCGCCTTCGCCTTTTCCCACAACGCGAACAGGTCGCGCTTCTTCACGTTCGCCAGAATCAGGTTCTGCTCGTGCGACACGCGCAGTTCGCCGAGCGAGTATGCGTCGGCCCAGTCGGCGACCAGATCCATCTGCGCGTCGGTGGCGTCGCCCGGAGCCACGCGGTGATCCTTCAGCGACAGCGTGACGGCCGCATAGCCCGGCACCTTGTGCGGTGCGACGTTACGCTCGACCCAGCGCGCGAATGCCTTGTTCTCGAGCAGGTGCTGTTCGAACGACGCGTCGGTGTCGGCGAGCTTCTCGTAGACCGGCGGCTGGAAGTACTGCGACACGCGGTCGATTTCGGCCTGCGTGAGCGTCGACGGGCCGTCCTTCAGGTGCTGCCATTCTTCCTCGACCTGCTGCGCGAACTTCGCCGGCGACAGCGCCTTCACGAGGATCTTGATCCGCGCCTTGTACAGGTTGTCGCGGCGGCCGTAGCGGTTGTACACGCGCAGCACGGCCTCGCAGTACGTGAGCAGGTGCTGCCACGGCAGGTCTTCCTTGATCACCGCGCCGACGATCGGCGTACGGCCGAGGCCGCCGCCCGCGAGGATGCTCGCGACCACCTCGCCCTGCGCGTTCTTCTTCAGGTACACGCCGAGGTCGTGGATCTGCACGGCCGCGCGGTCGTGCTTCGAGCCCGACACCGCGATCTTGAACTTGCGCGGCAGCCATGCGAATTCCGGGTGAAACGTCGACCACTGGCGCAGGATTTCGGCCCACGGGCGCGGATCGATCTCTTCGTCCTGCGCGACGCCGGCGAACTGGTCGGCCGTGATGTTGCGGATGCAGTTGCCCGACGTCTGGATGCCATGCATCTGCACCGACGCGAGCTTCGCGAGGATCTCGGGCGTCTCTTCCAGTTCGATCCAGTTGAACTGGATGTTCGAGCGCGTCGAGAAGTGGCCGTAGCCGCGGTCGTGTTCGCGGGCGATGCGGGCCAGCATCCGGAGCTGGTCGCTGCGCAGGTTGCCGTACGGAATCGCGATGCGGTGCATGTACGCGTGGCGCTGCATGTACAGGCCGTTCTGCAGACGCAGCGGACGGAATTCATCTTCGCTCAACTCGCCCGACAGCCGGCGGCGCACCTGGTCGCGATACTGCGCGACTCGCTCGTCGACGATCGTCTGGTCGTATTGGTCGTACTGATACATTCGGGGACCCCAGGGTTTTCGTGTTGACCGCGCGACGTCCTAGCCACGTCGCGCCCGAATCTCCGTTCCGTCGTCACCGCCGCCATCCGCTGCCGGCTGGATTGCTAATGACGAAAACAGATATCCATATTTGAAAAACTCGGGTGAATCGTAATAAACTCGCCTTATATTTCAAACGACTAAAAAATTCTGTTGATATGCGGAAGGGTTATAAATGAACCTGCACCAATTTCGCTTCGTGCGCGAGGCCGTCCGGCAGAATTTCAACCTCACCGAGGCCGCCAAGGCGCTCTACACGTCGCAACCGGGAGTATCGAAGGCAATCATCGAGCTCGAGGACGAGCTGGGTGTCGAGATCTTCACGCGGCATGGCAAGCGCGTGCGCTCGCTCACCGAGCCGGGCCGGATCATCCTCGCATCGGTCGAGCGGATTCTTCAGGAAGTTGAGAGCTTAAAGAGGGTCGGGAAAGATTATGCGGCGCAGGATCAGGGCAACCTGACCATCGCGGCCACCCACACGCAGGCCCGCTACTCGCTGCCGGCCGCGATCGCTGAGTTCAAGAAGCGCTTCCCGAAGGTCCACCTGTCGATCCTGCAGGGTAGCCCGACGCAGGTGGCCGAGATGGTGATCCACGATCAGGCCGATCTCGCGATCGCGACCGAGGCGATCTCCGACTACAAGGAGCTCGTGTCGCTACCCTGCTTCCAGTGGCATCACGCGGCCGTCGTGCCGGCCGACCATCCGCTGCTCGAACGCAAGCCGGTCACGCTGGACGATCTCGCGCAATATCCGCTGATCACGTACGACGACGCGTTCGCGGGCCGCAAGAAGATCAATCATGCGTTCGCGCTGCGCGGGCTGTCGCCGGACATCGTGCTCGAGGCGATCGACGCCGACGTGATCAAAACCTATGTCGAACTCGGCCTCGGCGTCGGCATCATGGCCGACATCGCGTTCAATCCCGAGCGCGATCGCGGCCTGCGGCTGATCCCGGTCGGCCATCTGTTCGGCAGCAACGTGACGCGCGTCGCACTCAAGCAGGGCGCCTACCTGCGCAGCTATGTGTATACGCTGGTCGAACTGCTGTCGCCGACGCTGAACCGCAAGCTGATCGAGCAGGCGCTCAAAGGCGAATCCGAATCGTACGAGCTTTGACGGACAGGTATGAACACAGGGGCGCGCATTGCGCCCCTTTTCGTTGCCCGACGGAAATGGAGATTCCCGCATGACGCTTCCCGCCCTGTTGCGCCGCGCCGCCGGCGCCGCCCTCCTGCTCGCCTGCGCGGCCGCGCATGCCGACCTGAAGGTCGGCGTCGACCTGTCGTCGACCGGCCCGGCCGCCGCGATCGGCATCACGAGCAAGAACGCGATCCTGATGTGGCCGAAGACGATCGCCGGGCAACCCGTGCAGGTCACGGTGCTCGACGACGCCTCCGACCCGGGCACCGCGGTGCGCAACATCCGCAAGCTGGTGGACGAGGATCACGTCGACGTCGTGGTCGGGCCGAACATCACGCCGGCCGCGCTCGCGGCGCTTGACGCGGTGGCGGCCGCACAGACGCCGATGATCACGCTGGTCGGCTCGGGTGCGATCGTCGAGCCGCAGGAAGGCGCGCGGACCTGGGCGTTCAAGATGGCGCAGAGCGACCGCGCGATGGCCGACGTGATGACGCGCTACATGGCCAACCACGGCGTGAAGACGGTCGGCTTCATCGGCTTCGCGGACAGCTACGGCGACAGCTGGCTCAACGAATTCACGCGCTTCGCGGATCTGCGCAAGATCCGCGTGGTCGCGACCGAGCGCTTCAATCGCACCGACGCGAGCGTCACGGGCCAGGCGCTGAAGCTGATCGCGGCGAAACCCGATGCGATCCTGATCGCCGGCTCCGGCACGCCGGCCGTGCTGCCGCAGCGCACGCTGATCGAGCGCGGCTACAAGGGTGCGGTCTACCAGACCCACGGGATCGCGACGCCGGAATTCATCAAGCTCGGCGGCAAGGACGTCGACGGCACGCTGTTCCCGACCCAGCCGGTGGTCGTCGCGCGCACGCTGCCGGCCGACCACCCGGCCCGCCGCGCCGCGCTCGCGTTCGTCGATGCGTACGACGCGAAATACGGCGCCGGCACCGTCACGCAGTTCGCGGGCGATGCGGCGGGCGTCTATCCGCGCCTCGCCGACGCGGTCGGCCGCGCGCTGAAGGCCGCGCAGCCCGGCACGCCCGCGTTCCGCGCGGCGCTGCGGCGCGAACTCGAACGCGCGCACGAGCTCGTCGTGCCGAACGGCGTCGTCAATACGAGCGACAAGGATCACGTGGGGCTCGACCAGCGCGCGAGCGTGATGGGGATCGTGAAACAGGGCCGCTTCGTCTATCTGAGCCAGTGACTTGTAGGCCGGATGCCGGGTAGCTTGCCCGGCGCCCGGATTTCCGCCATAATCCGCGTTTCGCCGCGCACCACCGCATGCGCGGCCACGATCAAGCCCAGGTGGTGAAATTGGTAGACGCAGGGGACTCAAAATCCCCCGCCGCAAGGCGTGCCGGTTCGATTCCGGCCCTGGGCACCAGTACATTGTTTTCGGAAGTTCACCGAAGTCCACAAACCCGCGACAGCACAAGGCTTCGCGGGTTTTTTTATTCCACCGAGGTTCACGGTGGTGCATGGACAAGAGCGTGAGCATTGCCGCCGTGGACGAGTTGCCGGAACCGGCATGGCGTAACGAGAATGCCCCGGTTGCAATCGGTGGCCCGGCGTTCCGCGCAGTGACGGCCACGCCGCGCAGCATCGCAATCGCGGTGCCGATCAGTCGCGAGTTGCTGGCCGATGCCGTGGATATGAACCGCGCCGTGACGCTCGCTCTTGCAATGGCGTTCTCGAAGGCATTCGACCGCGCCGCGCTCGTGGGCTCCGGCAAGGTTCCCGAGCCGCTTGGCCTGTACGGCATGGACAGCGTGAAGAAGATCCAGCAGATCGGCGCGAAGTTCAGCTATGCCGACATGCTGGCCGCGTATCAAGCACAAACGGAGGCCGACGCGCCCGCGCCTACGTCCATCATCATGGCCCCGCGGACGTTGGTAGGCCTTGCCGGTCTGGTCGATTCAACCGGCCAACCGCTCAACGCTCCGGCGCTGCTGGATGGCGTGACGCGCCGCACGAGCGTTGGCGTTCCGACCAACTTGGGCGATGGCGCGAACAAGTCGTTGGCGTTTATCGGCAATTTCAACACGGTGCAATTCGTGCTGCGCGAAAACTTCAACGTTCGCCTGTTGCAAGAAACGGCAAGCTCGAACGGTCAACTCGTGTTCCTGTGTCATGCACGTTTCGACGTGGTTGCGCAGTATCCGGACGCGATCACCGTGATTGAGGGCGTTACGAGCTAAGGCGCACCGGCAGCGCGCTGCCAGCCCGTGATACACACGCGCGGCGGCGCGCATTCCAAGGGGGCCGGGGGCGTCAAAACTTCCGGCCCCTTTTTCGTCTAGACCGACCGCTCCCGCATGCGCAGAAAATTTCCCCCTTTTTATAGGAATTCAGCAAATGGCAGGTGTCAAAGGCCGCTCCGGCGGGCCGCGAGCCAATAGCGGCGGGGCTCGGCCAAGCGCGGGGCGACCCAAAAAAGTTCAGCCGCCCCCTACTCCGCTAGAGGGGCGTGACATGCTCCAGCTACTCCAAGATATCGCGCTCGGCCGCGTAGAAGCTACAGCGCTTCAGGTGCGCGCAGCAATCGCGGCGGTGCAGTACACACACGCAAAGAAGGGCGAGCAGGGCAAGAAGGAACAGCAGGCCGACGCGGCGAAGGTAGCAGCGTCGAAGTTCGGCGCACCGCCGCCGCCAAAGCTGGCGGCGGCGGGAGGTAAGCGCGTATGACGCCGAAGCGACCGACCGCCTGCAACGCATGGCAGGAAATCCCGAAGACCGACGACCCGCGCGAGTTTCTGGCGTCGGTAATGGCCCACCCCGGCATTGCAATGGAGGATCGCATCGAGGCCGCGAAAGCCCTGATGCCCTACTATCACGAGCCACTGTCCAGCGAAGACGACAGGCACGAACTCTGACCGCACATACTGTCGACGCGCACCATATTCACTCACACGAAGAGCCTGCCGGAGCAATCCAAGCGGGCTCTTTTACTTTGTTAGTGCGTCGCTTTGGTGATGGATCTCACTTTCGGCAGGTATGTCACCACCGTATGCGATTGATCGTCCCCATTTTGAACAACCGTCGTAACGTTGTTGCCGGAGCCGCTGAGCTTTCCGCCGCTCAAATCCAGCGATACCTCGAAGCTCCCACCGTCAGCGTATTGACCGCGGACAATCCGCGTACTCCCCTCAACGGTGAGCGAGAGCGCGGTAACTTCAAGAAGGTTGACGCGGATATCAGTAACCGGAAGTGCAGGATCAAAGTTTACCGGCTTGTCCGAGCTGATAGTAGTCGTGCCGTCTTTGTCGACCGATACCTGCTTTTCACCATCGCCCCGAAACGTATATTCACCCATTTACCACCTCTATAGATTGGATCGGTAAGCATTACGTAAATCGGCCCATTCGGCAAGCATGGCGCCGTGGCAACGGAGCCGGTATGAGGTCAGCTAAACCCTCCCCCTTCGTACGGAGCATGCGCTCACGTCACAAAAGCCCGAGCCATCCATTCGGGTGACACCTCTTCAACACACGTGTAACGAGCAAACTCTATAATTTGCCATCCACCAACGGAGGTAGACCATGAAAATGACGAATGCTGAAAAACTGATGACCTTTATGCTCGCTGAGATTCTGGAGGGCCTCAAAACCAAGGGCGAAATTGATCCCAAGTTCGTGAAGGAAGCAATTTTCCACGATCATCTTTGGGGTTTGGAGTGGAAGTACCAAGGTATTTTTGGCGATTCCCTTGAACCGACGCCGGAGCCGGTCAAATTTGTTATAGATGTGTTGGACATGTGGTCGTTTATCGAACGCGGGTACAAGGGGTTGTCCGCTGGCGATAAGGCGCGCGTCGATGCGGAAGTTCCGTACGGCATTAGCAGCTTTGAAGGCTTCGACGGAAATAACGAGACCGAATATATGTCGATCGCCCGTTTTTTCGTGGAAGAACTGGACCGCTTCACCGAGTTCAAGGGCAGAGAATTCAATTCGCACATGCCTAGCATCGCTCGCTATCGTGCAATGTTGGCAGTCTTCGAACCGATTCGCAAAAATCTCCGAGAACCGCGTCATTTGAACGCCGACGAACTTATCAAGATCGGGAAGCGTTGACGCGAAACGATATGGGGGCAACTATGGGCGCAACTCTATAGCGCACCCCGAGCGACTCCCTTACACAACGGGCCTTACATAGAATTATTTCATTCCGGCCCTGGCACCAGTATTTCGCAGCGTCCGCGCTGCAACCGTCGAAACCCGCGCAAGCTCGCCGCTTCGCGGGTTTTTTGTTTTTGGCCGCATCGCCGCGACAGGCGTTCCGCCCGGCAGTCCAAGCATCAGGGAGATGCCGATCACGGAGGCCGCGTCCACGCGCAAGATTTCACGCCGAATCTGCCGCGCCGTGCTCGCCACCGGGCTGGCGCTCATGCTCGGCGGTTTGCGACATACCGAGCGCGCCGCCCGTACCCGACTGGCCCGGGCCGCATGCGCCCTATCCGTTCCCGGACAACCTTCCCCATCGCACCGAATGACCTGACGGCAGCCCTTCGTCGTGCAGCCACCTCACTCAGGCCATCAGCTCGCGGACGAAGTCGAGAAACACCCTCACCTTCGCCGAAACGAGATTCGACGCGTGGTGATACGCGTAAAGCGGGAAAGTCTCGTCCGCCCACTCGGGCAACAACTGCACCAACCGCCCGTCGGCCAGGACGTCCCGCGCATAGAGCTCCAGCAGCTGCGCGATGCCGACGCCGCCCAGGCACGCGCCGAGCAGCCCGCCCGTATCGTTGACCGTCAGCCTGCCGGCGGCGTCGACCGGCACGACTTCCTTGCCGCGATGAAATTCCCATTCGTACGGCCGCCCCGTCACCGGATTGCGGATCAGCACGCACCGGTGACCGTCCGCGAGATCCCGCGGGTGCCGCGGTTCGCCATGACGCGCGACGTAGGCCGCCGACGCGCAGGTCAGCACGCGCGTCTCGACCAGCAGGCGCGCCCGATATGACGACGGCTCCGGGATGCCGAAGCGCACGGCCACGTCGAAGCCGTCGGCGACGAGGTCGCCCATCCGGTCGCGCACGCTGATCTCGACCGACAGGTCCGGAAAGCGGTCGAGAAATTCCGTCATCCGCGGCGCCAGCACGTAGTGACCGAACGTGCCGTCCACGTTGACCCGCAATCGGCCCCTCACGCGTGCCTTCGACCGGCCGGCGTCGAGCGCCGCCTCCTCGATGCCGGCCAGCAGCGGCGCGACCGCCTCGTAAAAGCGGCGTCCTTCGTCGGTCAACGTGATCGCGCGCGCCGTCCGGTTGAAGATCCGGATGCCGACGCGCTGTTCCAGCCGGGCGACGGCGCGGCTCACCGCCGGTTGAGTCAGTCCCATCGCCTCGCCCGCGCGCGCGAAGGTGCCGGCCTCGATCACCGCGGAGAGCACCCCGATACCGCTGAGCAGCCTGCTGTCGAATCCCATGAGACGTACTTTCAGTCATTCATTGACTGATCATTATTCATTATTTTTATTTATCGAGGAAGCCTACAGTTGTCCTGTCGCCGGATCGAACGGCATTCATCCATTCACCAGGAGCAGAACATGAGCACATCGGAACAGGTCGCCCTCGTCACGGGTTCGTCGCGCGGCATCGGCGCGGAAATCGCGCGCCAGCTCGCCCGGGACGGTTTCCGGGTCGTCGTCAACTATGCCGGCAGCGCCGGCCCGGCCCGCGACGTGGTCGATGCGATCGTCGCCGACGGCGGCCGTGCCGTCGCGGTGCAGGCGAACGTCGCCGACCCGGCGGCCGTGGCCGCGCTGTTCGACGCCGCCCGCGATGCATTCGGCGGCATCGACGTGGTGGTCAATTCAGCGGGCGTGATGAAGCTGGCGGCGATCGCCGACTGCGACGACGCGCTGTTCGACGAAACGATCGCCATCAACGTGAAAGGCACGTTCAACGTATGCCGCGAAGCGGCAAACCGGGTGCGCGACGGGGGACGCATCATCAACCTGTCGACCAGCGTGATCGGCATGCGCATGCCGACTTACGGCGTGTACGTCGCGAGCAAGGCGGCGGTCGAAAGCCTCACGCAGGTGCTCGCGCAGGAAATGCGCGGGCGCGGCGTCCGCGTGAACGCCGTCGCGCCGGGGCCGGTCGCGACCGAGTTGTTCCTGCAGGGCAAGAGCGCCGAACTCGTCGAGCGGCTCGCGAAGCTGAACCCGCTCGAGCGGCTCGGCCAGCCCGACGACATCGCGCGCGTCGTCGCGTTCCTCGCCGGCCCGGACGGCGCGTGGATCAACGGCCAGATCCTGCGCGCCAACGGCGGCATGTGCTGACGGACCGCCCGCCGCCCACTCGTCTTTCCGCCAGGAGATCGCTCATGAAGGAAGTCATCCTCGTCACCGGCGCGTCCAGCGGCTTCGGCCTGCTGACGGCCCAGGCGCTCGCCCGCGCCGGTCACACGGTCTACGCATCGATGCGCGAGAGCGCCGGGCGCAACGCGTCGCGCGTCGCCGCCGTCGCCGCCTATGCGCAAGAACACGGCGTCGACCTGCGCAGCCTCGAGCTCGACGTCGGCGACGATGCCTCGGTCGACGCCGCAATCGATCGCGTGATCGCCGACGACGGCCGTCTGGACGTCGTCGTCCACAACGCCGGCCACATGGTGTTCGGGCCGGCCGAAGCGTTCACGCCCGAACAGCTCGCGCAGCTCTACGACGTCAACGTCGTGTCGACCCAGCGCGTGAACCGCGCGGCGCTGCCGCACCTGCGCCGCCAGGGCCGCGGCCTGCTCGTCTGGGTGTCGTCCTCGTCGGCGCGCGGCGGCACCCCGCCGTTCCTCGCGCCCTACTTCGCCGCGAAAGCCGCGATGGACTCGCTCGCGGTGTCCTACGCGGCCGAACTCGCGCGCTGGGGCATCGAAACGTCGATCGTCGTGCCGGGCGCGTTCACCCGGGGCACGAATCACTTCCTCCACGCGGGCAAGCCGGTCGATACCGTCGTACAGGCCGCGTACGACAGTGGGCCGTACGCGGGCGTCGCCGATCAGGCATTGAAGGGCCTCGCCGCGCTCGAGCCGGCGGACGCCGATGCGGGCGCCGTCGCCACGGCGATTGCCGCGCTCGTCGCGGCGCCGGCCGGCAAGCGCCCCTACCGCGTGTTCGTCGACCCGTCGCAGGACGGCGCCGAAGAAGTGTTCCGCGTCGGCGATCGCATCCGCCGCGAGATGTTCAGAAACATCGGCCTCGCCGACCTGCTCGCGCCGCGCGTGCACGACTGATCCTTCCCGCGCCGGGTCGGGCCGGCCGGCGCGCGTCACCCCCGCTCGCAGAACCCGAGAATCGCGTCCGCGACCGCCGCCGCGGATTCGCGCTGCGGGAAGTGCCCGACGCCGTCGAGCACCTGCCGCTCGTACCGTCCGGCGAAGAACCGCTCGCGCCCGGCCGAGCTGTCCGGATGATTGCAGGCGTCCGCGCCGCCGTGCAGCACGAGCGTCGGCACCGCCAGCACGGGCGCCGGGTTCAGCCGCGCGTCGTCGTCCGCATAGGCCGGCGTGCCCGGCGCGAAGCCCCAGCGCTGCCGGTACGAATGCAGCACGACGTCGATCCAGTCGGGTCCGTCGAACGCAGCGGCCGCCGCGTCGAAATCGCCGTCGCGATACCAGCCCGGCGGCGACCACGTATCCCACATCAGGCGCGCGAACGCACGGCGGTCGTCGCGCAGCGCCTGCTCGCCGCGCGGCGTCGCCATGAACCAGTGATACCAGTAGTTGCGCGCCTGCTGCAGCGACAGCGGCTGAGCGGGATCGTTGGTGCCGTACCCGACCGACAGCATCACGAGATGCGAGGCGGCCCCTCCGCGCAGCCCGCAGGCGTTCGCGGCCGCGCGGGCGCCCCAGTCGTGCCCGACCAGCACGGGCCGCTCGATACCGAGCGCGTCGACGAATTCGAGCAGGTCGCGCCCGAGCGCCGCGAGCTGGCCGCTGCGCGGCACGGACGCGTCGCGAAAGCGCGTGGGCGCAAAACCGCGCAATGCGGGCGCGAGCACGCGGTAGCCGCGCGGGACGAGTGCCGCCGCCACCGCCTCCCAACCGACCGGACTGTCCGGCCAGCCGTGCAGCAGCACGGCGACGCGTTCGCCACGCGGGTTCCATTCGAGATAGGCAATGTCGAGCGACGCAGTCGTCGCATGCGCATAGGTCGTCATCGGGTCCTCCATCAGGTCAAGGTCGGCATGAACGTACGATGGTAGGCCGGCCTTTCATCATGATTCGCGGAGTATCATGATTTACTCTTCAAATATCGCGTTGAATCGATCCATGGAACCGCCGACCGACCCCGCATCGACCGCGCTCGACATCGCGCTGCTGCGCACCTTTCTCGAAGTGGTCGACAGCCGCGGATTCGCCCCGGCCGCCGAGCGCCTCGCGCTGACGCCGTCCGCCGTCAGCGGCCACATCAAGCGGCTGGAACAGGCGGCCGGCACCGTGCTGCTCGCGCGCACGACACGCCGTATCGCGCTGACGCCGGCCGGCGACACGCTGTATGCGTACGCGCGCAACATCGTCGACATGGAGCGCGAAGTGCGCGCGCGGCTGCGCGGCGCGCCGGCGCACGGGCCGCTGCGGGTCGGCGCGTCGGAGGATTTCGCGGGCACGTGGCTGCCGCAGGTGCTGCGCACGTTCCGCGACAGCCATCCGCGCACCTCGATCGAACTGAAGGTCGGCATCACCGCGTCGCTGTTGCGGGAGCAATCCCTGGGCCGGCTCGACGTCGTGTTCGGCAAGCAGTGCCGACAGGTCGACACGCCCGGCGAACTGCTGTGGGAGGAGCCGCTCGTGTGGGCATTCGCGGCCGATACGGCGCTCGACGCCGAAGAAGGCGTGCCGCTCGCGCTGTTTCCGGAGCCGTGCGTGTATCGGCAAGCCGCGGTTTCCGCGCTCGCCGCGGCGCTGCGGCCGTTTCGCGTGCTGTTCGAAAGCGGGAGCATGGCCGGCTGCATGTCGGCCGCGCTCGCCGGTTTCGCAGTCACGGCGCTCGCGCGCAGCCAGTTGCGCGACGGCCTGCGCGAATGCGGGCCGCACGACGGCCTGCCGGCGCTGCCGGCCGCACGCTTTTACGCATTCGCGTCGAAACCCGCGGGCGTCGGCGCCGCACTGGTCGACGCGGTACGGGCCACCGGGCGCACCCGGCAGTTCGCCGCTTGAGCATGCGCGGCGCAGTCGCCGCACGGCCGCAGCGCGCCGATGCCGATCGGCCGCACCCCGAGCCGGCGAACGGCGGGACGGCCCGCGGATACCGGCACGATGCCGCCTTCAGTCGCCGCTGCCGCTCGCGCCTGCGTCGTTCAACGCATCGGCCATCAACTCGCCGAACCACTCGATGAACGCGTTGAGCCGCCTCGAGCGATGCCGGCGGTGCGGATACACGGCCGCCACGTCCATCGGCTCGGCGCGGTGGCCGGGCATCACGTCGACGAGTGCGCCGCTTGCCAGCAGATGCTCGACGTCGAAGCGCGGAATCTGGATCAGCCCCATTCCCGCGATGCAGCTGGCGATATAGGTTTCGGCGTTGTTGACGATCACGCGGCTCGGCAGCGTCAGCTCGTGCCGCTGTCCGTCCGCGCAGTATTCCCAGCCGAGCTCGCGCCCCGTCGTCGGCGACGCATAGCCGATCGCCCAGTGCCCGTGCGCGAGCGCATCCGGATGCTCGGGCACGCCGCATTCGCGCAGGTAGTCGGGGCTCGCGCAGTTGATCAGCGCGAACTGCCCGAGCGGCCGCACGACGAGACTGCTGTCCGCGAGCCGCCCGACGCGGATCGCGCAATCGACACCCTCCTGCACGAGGTCGATCGTGCGATCCGTCGAGCCGAGCGACAGTTGCAGCTTCGGGTGGCGACGAAACAGCGACGGCAGCGCGGGCGCCACGACGCGGCGCGCGATCCGGCTCGGCACGTCGACGTTCAGCCGCCCGACCACGTCGCGGTCGCGACGCCGAAACAGGCGGTCGAGTTCGTCGGCTTCCGCGAGCAGGCGCCGGCCGCGTTCGAGCAGCAGCGCGCCGTCGGCGGTCAGCTGCACCTGGCGCGTCGTGCGGTGCAACAGGCGCGTGCCGAGCGCCGTCTCGAGCTGCTGGACGGCCGCCGACACGGTCGCGCGCGGAACGTCGAGCGCATGCGCGGCCTTGATGAAGCTGCCCATCTCGACAACCTGCAGGAAGATCCTGACCTGATCCAGCTTGTCCATCGGCGGGAAACCCGGGTTCGAACGGTCGCCGCCGCCGGCTGCCGCGCATCGCGGCCGGCTTCGGCGACACAAGGAAAAACGGGCGCGCGGCCTCGTGACCGCGCGCCCGTCCATTGTCCATGCAAACGCGCCATTGCGGGGCGCCGGTGCCGCTACGGCCGCCGGCACGGCCCGTGAGCGGCCCCGGTTACTTGGTCGTATAGCCGCCGTTGATCAGGATCGTCTGGCCCGTGATCCACCAGCCATCGGTCACGAGATGGCGGATGAACGGCACGACGTCCTCGATGTCGGTCAGCCCCGTCTTGCTGAACGGCGACAGCGCGGCGGCCGTCTTGTGGTACGCGACCGCATCGGCGCCTTCGGCCGGATAGAAGAACGGCGTGTCCATCGGGCCCGGCCCGACGGCCGTCACCGAGATGCCGCGCGCGCCGTATTCCTTCGACGCCGCGCGCGTGAAGTGCTCGACCGGCGCCTTCGACCCTTCGTACGCCGCGTAGAACGGCGTGAACGCGCCGAGCAGCGACGTCACGAGCGTGACGAGCTTGCCGTGATCCTCGAGGTGCCGCCCGGCTTCCTTGATGAAGAAGAACGCCGACTTGCTGTTGACCGCGAACATCTCGTCGTACTCGGCTTCGCTGATCTCGGTGAACGGCTTCTTCAGCACCTTGCCGACCGTGTTGATCGCGATGTCGATCTTGCCGAAATGCTGTTTTGCGTCGTCGAACAGCTTCTCGACCGCCGCGGCCGTCGTCAGGTCGCCCTGGAACGTCGCGGCTTGCGCGCCAGCCGCCCGCACCGCGGCGGCCGTCTCCTCGGCCTGCGCCTGCGACGCCGCGCTGTTGTAGTGAATCGCCACCGCCTTCGCGCCGTGGCCTGCCAGATCGCGGGCGATCAGGCCGCCTAGATTCTTCGCGCCGCCTGCGATCAGGACGACCTTGTCTGCGAGCGTATGAGTTGCCACGGTTGACTCCTTTTTTCGGTGAACGAAGCTAGGAGTGTAGGCATGCACGAGCCGCCGGTCAGCCGGCCGCGGCTGGATGGATTATCCAGAAAACCGATCCAATCGAAGCCATGCAAGGTGGCCTGCCGCACCGACGGCGGGGCCGGATTCCGCGGTTGATTGCCCGGCCGCCGGCCGGCTCAGCGCGCGTGCAGCGCTGCGTCGATCTTGCCGAGCAGCCACTGCATGCCGGCCAGATGCTGCTGATCGTGGCTGCACAGGTAGTGGACGAGCCCGCGCACGGTCAGCGCACCGTAGCCCTCGAACTCGCCGGTACGCTCGAACTGTTCGGGCGTGAGGCGCGACAGCAGCTCCAGCGTCTCGCGCCGCGCGTCGCGAATCGCCGCGAGCACGTCGGACGCATACGCGTCGTTGTAGCGCCGCTCGATCGCGAGCGCGTCGCCATCGATCGAGACGAGCCGCGGCCGGTCTTCGTCGAGCATGCGGCGCAGCCGCACGTGATAGCCGTCGATCTCGATGTCGCGCACATGGCAGAGCTGCCCGAGCGGCGAGAAATGCTCGCTCGGCATGCCGGCCCAGTCGTCCGGGGTCCAGCGCGCATAGCCGTCGGGGACGGCCGCGAAATGCGCTTCGAGCTGGCGGGGGAAATCGGCGAGTGCGTCGAGCGTCGTCGGATTCATGCCGGAGACTCCTGTCGGATAAAGGCGGCGGCAATCCTGGCACGGGCTTGCCGCCGCCGTTGCGTCACTTCACGCCGAAGCCGTACGCGCCCTGCGTGCGATGCCCGTCGGTCGCGACGGCCGCCCACTTCACCGTATACGCGCCCGGGCCGAGCGCCGCGAGCGGCACCGTCATCCGCTTGCGGTTCGACGCGTCGATGCGCGCGCGGCCGCTCGACACCGTCTTGCCGTCGCCGTCGACGACGACGATCGAGCTGAATGCCGGCTCCAGCGGCTCGGTGAAGTCGATCGTGACGGCCGCCGGTGCGGCTGCCAGCGCGGCGCCCGCCGGCGGGTCGCTTTTCGCGAGATGCGCGTGCGCGAACGCGGTCGACGAAACGGTCGCGGCGACGATGACGGCGGCAGCACGGCGGCCGAACGGGAATGAATCGAAAGGCATGAGCGTTCCGTGAAGAATGAACGGGCGCCGCGCGCCGCGCAGCGTTCCGGCAGCTTACCAGCATGCGCGTCCATGCCGGCCCTGCGCCGGTGCTTGATAGAATGCGCGCGCTATGGATCTCGAAAGCATTCTCTACACCCAGGGCTTCGGCTCGCGCCGCCAGTGCCGCGGCCTGATCGAAGCAGGCCGCGTCGCCGTCGCGGGCGCGACCTCGACCGACCCGGACGCCACCTTCGATACCGACGGCCTCGTGTTCTCGGTCGACGATACGGCATGGCCGTTCCATGTGCGCGCATATCTTGCGCTCAACAAGCCGGCCGGCTACGAGTGTTCGCGCGATCCGCAGCACCATGCGAGCGTGTTCAGCCTGTTGCCCGCGCCGCTCGTCGCACGCGGCGTGCAGTGCGTCGGCCGGCTCGACCAGGACACGACCGGCCTGCTGCTGCTGTCCGACGACGGCCAGTTCGTGCACGCGTACACGTCGCCGAAGCGCAAGGTGCCGAAGACTTACGTCGCGACCGTACGCCACCCGCTCGACGACACGCAACTGCAGGCGCTGCGCACCGGCGTGCAATTGCATGGCCAGCCGAAGCCGATCGCGGCCGTCGCCGCCGCCGCCCGCGACACGCACGCGCTCGCGCTGACCGTGCTCGAAGGCAAGTACCACCAGGTCAAGCGGATGGTCGCGGCGGCGAGCAACCGCGTCGAGTCGCTGCATCGCGAAAGCATCGGCGGCTTCGCGCTGCCGGCCGACCTCGCACCCGGCGCATGGCGGTGGCTCGACGAAGCCGACCTTGCCGCGCTGCGCAATCCCGTCCAAACCCTGTAAGGGAAAATCCGCACGATCGTTCGGCATCCGGCCGCCCCTGCGCCGCAGGTTCCCCCGCTATACTGAAATCACAAGCTGCAAGAGCAGCGATGCAGGGGGGACGTCATGAACATCAACCATTCTTTCGAACTGTCGTCGGTGATGATCGCGTTCGCGGTCATCGGCGTCATCGCGATCGGCGGCCTGCTGGTCACGATGCATCTGAGGCACAAATATCATCCGAACTTGATCGGCGCGCTGATCGGTGCGCTGCTGTGCTTCCTGCTGATCGAGGCGTTACCGGCGCTCACCTGACGCGCTGCCCGGCGCGAGCGTTTGAAGGAAATCGTCTACGGTCGGATAGCGCAACGTCACGCACAATTCGGCTTTGAGCCGTGCGTTGGACAGGCGCCGCGACTCGCGCATGAACGACAGCAGCGTCGGCTCGAGCAGGCGCTCCGCGTCCGCGCGGCTGACGCGCGGCGGCCTCGGCAGGCCGAGCGCCTGCGCGACCCGGTCGAAATACTCCCCCATCCGCAGTTCGGTGTCGTCCGACGCGTGCACGACGCGCGCCGGCTTGCCGCGCTCGGCCGCGCGGCGCAGGATCGCCGCGAGATCGTCCGCGTGGATGTGGTTCGTGTACACGTCGTCGGCCGGCTCGAGCGCCGGCGTGCCGCGCTCGAGCCGCGCGAGCGGCAAGCGGTTCGCCGCATAGATGCCGGGAATGCGCACGATGCGCGCGGACAACGCGCCGCGCACCGTCGCCGCGCGCAGTTGCCGCTCGGCCGACACGCGCCGGAACGCGCGCGGATTCGCGGGGCGCAGCGGGTGCGTTTCGTCGATACGCGCGCCGCCGCAATCGCCGTAGACGCCCGTCGTACTGGCGTAGACGAGCCTCGGCGCGCGAAGACCGTCGGGTACAATACGCGCTGCCCGAACGGGCGCGCCGGCCTGTCGCGCCGCGCTGCGCAACGTTCGGAGCCGGCCGGCCGCCGGTGCCGGCGGCGCCGCCGGCCGACGCGCGGGCATGGACGTTGCGGCGATCAGCGCACGCGTGCGCCGGTCGTCGCGGCCGTCGGATTGCGGCGGCGCGAGATGCAGGATCGTGCGGGCGAGGCCCGCGAGGCGGCCGAGCGTCGCCGGGCGATCGAGATCGCCGACGATCGGCGTCGCGCCCACGGCGCGCAGTTCGTCGCGGCGGGTCGGGTGGCTCGTCAGCGCGAAGATGCGCAGATTGCGGCGCGCGTCACGCCATTGCGCGACGCAGCGCATGCCGACGTCGCCGCAGCCGACGACCAGTACGCGCGGCCGGCGCAGGATTCGTGTCGCGATCATGTTGGTTGCGGAATCAGTAGCCGCCGTTGCGCGACGCGCAACGGTTTTGCATTGTAGCTGCCGTGCGCGACACGCACGGTCCTCCCATTTTGTTCTAGTTTGGTTCTATGGCATTCAACGTCACTCTCAAGCAAAGCGGCCGGCAATTCCAGGTCGAGTCGGACGAAACCGTGCTGGCGGCCGCGCTGCGCCAGAACGTCCATCTGCCGTACGGCTGCAAGAACGGCGCGTGCGGCTCCTGCAAGGGCCAGATCGTGTCGGGCCAGATCGAACAAGGCCCGCACGCCGCGTCGGCGCTGTCCAACGACGAACGCACGCGCGGCCTCGCGCTGCTGTGCTGCTCGAAGGCGCAATGCGATCTCGAGATCGACGTGCGCGAGATCGCCGGCGTCGACGGCGTGCAGGTCAAGAAGCTGCCGTGCCGGATCGCCGCGCTCGAACGCAAGGCGGACGACGTGATGGTCGTGAAGCTGCAGTTGCCTGCCAACGAACGCCTGCAGTACCTCGCGGGCCAGTACGTCGAATTCATCCTGAAGGACGGCTCGCGCCGCAGCTACTCGATGGCGAACGCGCCGCACGAGGAAGGCCCGATCGAGCTGCACATCCGCCACATGCCGGGCGGCAAGTTCACCGACCACGTGTTCGGCGCGATGAAGGAGCGCGACATCCTGCGCTTCGAAGGCCCGCTCGGCACGTTCTTCCTGCGCGAGGACTCCGACAAGCCGATCGTGCTGCTCGCGTCGGGCACCGGCTTCGCGCCGATCAAGGCGATCATCGAGCACGTGAAGCACTCGGGCATCACGCGCCCGATGACGCTCTACTGGGGCGCGCGCCGCAAGAAGGACATCTACCTCGCCGAACTCGCCGAGCAGTGGGCGCGCGACATCCCGAACTTCAAGTACGTGCCGGTGCTCTCCGAGCCGGACGACGCCGACCAGTGGACGGGCCGCACGGGCTTCGTCCATCGCGCGGTGATCGAGGACCTGCCCGATCTGTCGGGCCATCAGGTGTACGCGTGCGGCGCGCCGGTGATGGTCGAATCCGCGCAGCGCGACTTCACGCAGCACCACGCGCTGCCGGCCGACGAGTTCTACGCGGACTCGTTTACGAGCGCCGCCGATCTCGCGCATCCGGTCTGAGCGCCGGGCGCGCCCGCGCCCCGCTGCGCACCGCCCGTGTCACATTCGTGGCATCGCGGCGGTTTACAGTGGGGCGCGGGATGCCTTATGCTTGCGCACATGAACCGCTTCCTGTCCGCTCTCCGACGTCGCCGCTCGCCGCTCCGCCCGGATGCCGCCGGCTCGTCACGGACTCGCGCGTAACCCTCCTCCGCATCACCGGTTACGCACAAGCTGTTCGACCCACCAGCCACGGCCTTCCGTGGCTTTTTTATTGCCCGTTTCCTTTCAACGCCCGCTGGAGTCTGCCGCCATGCCCCTGAACGATTATCCGATCGACTCGCTGATGTACATCACGAACCGCCCCGACATCGTGTTTACGCACGGCAAGGGTTCGTGGCTCTACGATCACACGGGCAAGCGCTATCTGGACTTCATCCAGGGCTGGGCCGTCAACAGCCTCGGCCACTGCAACGACGGTGTCGTCGAAGCACTGAAAACGCAGGCCGACAAGCTGCTGAACCCGTCGCCGGCGTTCTACAACGAGCCGATGGCGAAGCTCGCGGCGCTGCTCACGCAGCACAGCGTGTTCGACAAGGTGTTCTTCACGAACAGCGGCGCCGAGGCGAACGAAGGCGCGATCAAGCTCGCGCGCAAGTGGGGCCGCAAGTTCAGGAACGGCGCGTACGAGATCATCACGTTCGATCACAGCTTCCACGGCCGCACGCTCGCGACGATGTCGGCCAGCGGCAAGCCGGGCTGGGACACGATCTATGCGCCGCAGGTGCCGGGCTTCCCGAAGGCCGAACTGAACAACATCAACTCGGTCGAGAAGCTGATCACCGACAAGACCGTCGCGGTGATGCTCGAACCGATCCAGGGCGAAGGCGGCGTGATTCCGGCCACGCGCGAATTCATGCGCGAGTTGCGCGCACTGACGAAACAGCACAACCTGCTGCTGATCGTCGACGAAGTGCAGAGCGGCTGCGGTCGCGCGGGCACGCTGTTCGCGTACGAACTCGCCGATATCGAGCCGGACGTCATGACGCTCGGCAAGGGCATCGGCAGCGGCGTGCCGCTCGCGGCGCTGCTGTCGAAGGCCGATGTCGCGGTGTTCGAGGCCGGCGACCAGGGCGGCACGTACAACGGCAACCCGCTGATGACGGCGGTCGGATATTCGGTCATCTCGCAGCTCGTCGCGCCCGGCTTCCTCGAAGGCGTGCGCGAGCGCGGCGAATACCTGAAGCGCAAGCTGCTCGAGCTGTCGGAGGAGCGCGGCTTCGAGGGCGAACGCGGCGAAGGCCTGCTGCGCGCGCTGCTGCTCGGCAAGGACATCGGCCCGCAGATCGTCGAGAAGGCGCGCGACATGCAGCCCGACGGCCTGCTGCTGAATGCCGCGCGGCCGAACCTGCTGCGCTTCATGCCCGCGCTGAACGTGACGACCGAAGAAATCGACCGGATGATGGCGATGCTGCGGTCGATCCTCGACACGCTGTAAGGGAGCCGCCGCGATGGATGCCGCCGCCGATGCTGTCGTGATCCGCCCGTTCGAACGCGCCGACACCGATGCCGTCCTCGCGGTATGGCGCGACGCGTTCCCGCAGTACGACGAAGCCGGTGCGCCGCCGCACCGCGATCCGCTACGATCGATCGAGCTGAAGCTCGCGACGCAGCCGGAGCTGTTCTTCGTCGCGACCAGCGGGGCGCGCGTCGTCGGCACGCTGATGGCCGGTTTCGACGGACATCGCGGCTGGCTCTATTCGTTCGGCGTCGCGAACGACGTACGCCGGCTCGGCGTCGGCCGCGCGCTGATCGCACATGCGGAGCGCGCCCTCGCCGCGCGCGGCTGCCTGAAGATCAACCTGCAGGTGCTGCCCGGCAACGACGATGCATGCCGCTTCTATGCGGCGCTCGGCTATCGCGTCGAGGAACGCATCTCGTTCGGCAAGACGCTGCCCGCCGCGTAACGCGGGGCCGCCGGCTGCTACACGGTTCAGCGCGTGATCGGCCCCGCGCCCGGCAGCGGATTGCCGAGCGCGTCGGTCGGCACGGCCTGCTGCTCGAACGCCGCGAAATACGCCGCCCACTGCGTGTCGCTCACGCGCACGATCAGCGCGCCGTCCTGCCACACGTCGTTGTGGTCGTTGCGGTCGTTGCCCGCGCGGTGCAGGTAGTTCGAGCCTGTCGAGCCCTGGTTCATGTGCGTGTCGTGGATGCCGTTGCCTTGCGCATACGTGCGGCCGAAAACGACCACATCGAGCCCTTGCGACTGGGCGACATTGACGAGCCGCAGCAGCGACGGAATCGGCTCCGCGTGCTCGGTGCCGTCCATCACGGCGCTCGCGCGCCACGCCCCCGTCTCGTTCAGGATATCGCTACGCAAATAGTCGAGCGCAGGTAGCGCGGCGTGCCCGGTGAGGTCCGTATAGCCTTCGGCTGCGGCCGCCAGCGTCGCCGTGATCGGATGATGGAAATCGTAGACGAGCTTGTAGTTCAGCAGGTCATCCGCATCGTTGGTGCCGACATTGACCGCGACATCCCAGTCGCCGCTCGGCAACGCGAGCGTCAGATGGATGTGATACTGGATCTCGCTGCCGTGCGGTGAGCCCTTCAGCTGCGCCACCGACGTCACCTTCGCCTTCACGAAACCGTAGTCCAGACTCATGCGTGCTCTCCGTATCGCGATGGATCGGCCATGCTACGCCTCCCGCGTGTCGGTTTGAGGAGGGCCAGTGGCAAAGGGCCAGTGGCGGACGGCCGGTGGCGGACGGCTGCCGGCAAACCGACACGCCGCCGTGTCCCGCACCGCGTGGCCGGCCTCGCTACCCGACGAATGGAGTCGCATCCGCGAGCACAGTTCGCCGCCGGACACGCCGGACGAAAAAAAAGCTGTCACGGCATCCCGCGACAGCTTTTCGAAAGCCCTTGCGCGACGCGCCGGCAACCGCCGCCGCGCCGGGCCCGCTCATTCATTCACCGAGATACGCAGCCCGCACCTTCGGATCGTCGAGCATCTGCTTCGCATCGCCTTCCATCGTGACCGTGCCCGAATCCATCACGTAGCCGCGGTCGGCCGCCTGCAGCGCGAGGCGTGCGTTCTGCTCGACCAGCAGCACCGTGATGCCTTCCTTCGAAATCTCGCGCACCACTTCGAAGATCTTCTCGACCATGATCGGCGACAGACCCATCGACGGCTCGTCGAGCAGCAGCAACTTCGGCTTGCTCAGAATCGCGCGCGACATCGCCAGCATCTGCTGCTCGCCGCCCGACAGCGTGCCCGCGAGCTGCGTCGCCCGTTCCTTCAGGCGCGGGAAAAAGCCGAACATCCGGTCGACGTCCTTCTTGATCTGCTCGTTGTCGTTGCGCAGGTACGCGCCCATCTGCATGTTCTCGATGATCGACATCCGCGCGAAGATCCCGCGGCCTTCCGGCACCATCGCGAGCCCGCGCTTGAGCAGTTCGTGCGACGGCACGCCCTTGATCGACTTGCCGTCGTACTCGATGTCGCCTGCCGAGTACGGCTTCAGGCCGGTAATCGCCTTCATCGTCGTGGTCTTGCCGGCGCCGTTCGCGCCGATCAGCGTCACGAGCTCGCCCTGACGGACTTCCATGTCAACGCCCTTGACGGCCTGGATGCCGCCGTAGTTGACCTGCAAGCCCTTGATTTTCAACATTGCCGCTGCCATCAGTGCACCCCTGCGCCGAGATATGCCTCAATCACCTTCGGATTCTTCTGCACGTCCTGCGGCAGACCCTCGGCGATCACCTTGCCGTAATCGAGCACCGTCATCCGGTTGCACAGCCCCATCACGAGCTTCACGTCGTGCTCGATCAGCAGGATCGTGCGGCCGTCCGAGCGGATCTTGTCGAGCAGGCGCGTGAGTTCGACCTTCTCGGTCGCGTTCATCCCGGCGGCCGGCTCGTCGAGCGCGAGCAGCTTCGGATCGGTCGCAAGGGCCCGTGCGATTTCCAGACGACGCTGGTGACCGTACGACAGGTTGCGCGACGTGTAGTCGGCGTACTGCAGCACGCCGACGTATTCGAGCAGCTCGATCGCGCGTTCCTTGATCTCGCGCTCTTCCTGGCGTTCGGCCGGCGTCTGGAACACCGCGCCGAGCAGCCCGTGCTTGGTGCGCACGTGGCGGCCCACCATCACGTTCTCGAGCGCCGTCATCCCCCCGAACAGGCGGATGTTCTGGAACGTGCGCGCGATGCCGGCCTTGGCCACCTGGTGCACGGCCGTCGGCGTGTAGTTCTGGCCGTCCAGCTTGAAGTCGCCGGAGTCCGGCGTGTAGAGGCCCGTGATCACGTTGAAGAACGTCGTCTTGCCGGCGCCGTTCGGGCCGATCAGGCCGTAGATCTCGCCTTCCTTGATCTGGAGGCCGACGTCGGACAGCGCCTGCAGGCCGCCGAAACGCTTGTTCACGCCCTGCACGGACAGTCGGATTTGCTTGTCGCTCATGTGTGTATCCCCTTGTCCGTTGGTTAAGCGCGCACCGGCTTCTTGCTGTTGCGCTTCGCCAGTTTCGCGATCTTGTCCTCATGCTTCGGCGCGGGCCACAGGCCTTCCGAGCGGTACAGCATGATGATCACCATCGCGAGGCCGTACAGCGCCTGACGGATCACTTCGGTATCGACGACGTCATGACCGAACAGCGCATGCTGCAGCGGGCTCATCGTCGAGCGCAGGAATTCCGGGAAGATCGCGAGCAGCACCGCGCCCAGGATCACGCCCGGGATATGGCCCATGCCGCCGAGCACCACGCAGGCGAGCACGACGATCGATTCCCAGAACGTGAACGACTCCGGCGACACGAAGCCCTGGAACGCGCCGAACATCGAGCCCGACAGGCCGCCGAACGATGCGCCCATCGCGAACGCGAGCAGCTTCACGTTACGGGTGTTGATGCCCATCGCCTTCGCCGCGATCTCGTCTTCGCGGATCGCTGCCCATGCACGGCCGATACGCGAGTGTTGCAGACGCGTACACACCCAGATCACCAGCAGCGAGCAGAGCACGAACAGGTAGTAGTACATGTAGACCGACGGCAGCTGGAAGCCGAACAGCGTATGCGTCTGCGACAGGTTGAAGCCGCCGACGTGCACCGGATCGATGCCCGTGATCCCCTTCGGGCCGTTGGTGATGTTCACCGGACGGTCGAGGTTGTTCATGAAGATCCGGACGATTTCACCGAAGCCGAGCGTCACGATCGCCAGATAGTCGCCGCGCAGGCGCAGCGTCGGTGCCCCGAGCAGGATCCCGAAGGTCGCCGCCAGCGCCATCGCGATCGGCACGATGATCAGGAACGGCACGTGCAGGCCGTTCGGCGCGAGCGCCGCGATCCACTCGAATTGCGAGGTCAGGTGCGGCGAGCTCAGCAGTGCCGCCGTGTACGCGCCCACCGCGTAGAACGCGATGTAGCCGAGGTCGAGCAGGCCGGCGAAGCCGACCACCACGTTCAGGCCCAGCGCGAGCATCACGTACAGCATCGCGAAGTCGAGCACGCGCACCCAGTAGTTGCCGCCGGCCGAGCCGATCACGATCGGCGCGGCGATCACGAGGACCGCGGTGAGGAGGCCGATGACGACGGTCTTGGCGGTGTTGCGCTCTTCGACGAGCGACGTCGACGATTCGATCGGTTGAATGGATGTCATGTTGTTTGCTCCCCTTCCGTTACGCGCGATCCGCGACCCGTTCGCCCAGCAGGCCCGACGGACGGAACACCAGCACGACGATCAGCACGATGAAGGCGAACACGTCCTGGTAGTTGCTGCCGAATACGCCGCCCGTGAGGTTGCCGATGTAGCCGGCCCCGAGCTGCTCGATCAGGCCGAGCAGCACGCCGCCGACCATCGCGCCGCCGAGGTTGCCGATCCCGCCGAGCACCGCCGCGGTGAACGCCTTCATGCCGGGGATGAAGCCCATGTAGAAGTGCACGTTGCCGTATTCGGACGCGATCATCACGCCGGCCAACGCGGCGAGCGCGGAGCCGATCATGAAGGTTGCCGAGATCACGAAGTTCGGGTTCACGCCCATCAGGCTCGCGGTGTTCGGGCTTTCGGCGATCGCGCGCATCGCGCGGCCGAGCTTGGTCTTGTGCACGAGCAGCAGCAGGCCGCCCATCACGATGAACGCGACGGCGATGATCACGATTTCAGTGACCGAGATCACGGCGCCGGGCGTCGTGTCGGTCGCCTTGATCACGTTGATCGGGTCGGTCGGCAGCAATTGCGGGAACGGCAGCGGGTTGCGCGACCAGATGATCATCGCGGCCGTCTGCAGCAGGATCGACACGCCGATCGCGGTGATCAGCGGCGCGAGGCGCGGCGCGCGGCGCAGCGGACGGTACGCGACGCGCTCGATCGTGAAGCCGACGAACGCACAGACGACCGCGGCGATGCCCAGGCCGATCGTCAGCGTCGCGACGTTGCCGAGTCCGGGAAAGTGGTTCTGCAGCACGGTGATGGCCGACAGCGCGACCATCGCGCCGATCATCAGCACGTCGCCGTGCGCGAAGTTGATGATGCCGAGAATGCCGTACACCATCGTGTAACCCAACGCGATGATGGCGTACACACTGCCGAGCACCAGCCCGTTGAGAACCTGCTGGACGAAAATATCCATTTAAAGCTCCTTGGCCCATGCTGCCGGAGGACGTTGCGCCCCGCCGGTAAGCGAGGAATCGCGCCTTCTCGGCGACACTGCGGGTACTAGTTCGATACCGGTAAGGGTGGATCGTCCCGGCGCGCGCCGCCCGGCCTGTACGGCCGGGCCTGCCGCCGGAGCGGATACGAAAACGGCACCGCACTGTTTCGGTGCCGTCATGAGTCCCGTCGCTAAATCGTCACGACATCGAGGACGGTGTTCGTGGCCTCCTTGAAGTCGTGGGGCAGCATGCCGAGACGGCCGTCGTCCGGTTGCCCGGCATCCGTGCCTTGGCCCGTCCGGTGCCACGCAAACATCGCGCCCGGACGGAGCGGATTCCGCGCCGCGTCGCCCGGCAAGGCGTTGCGGCAATCGCGCCCGACTTCCGTCAGGACTGCATCGGAATCCATCGTACGAACCAGGCTGCGCGCCCCGACACGGGCGGTCGCGGCGGCATGCCGTTTCGTCGAATCGAATCGAAGGGGGGACAGTGGCCTCGGCACGCTGCGGGCAACGCCGCGATCGTCCGGCATCCGTCGACCGGCCGCTTGCCGCGACGCAGCCTGCATGCCCGCTGCCGGCCCGCTCGTCGGGCCAAGCGCGTTGATTTCCTCGATCGTCAAACGTGCCCCGTATTCCTTGTCCCTGCCCAGTTGCGCGAGACGGCGCGCCGATGGCGCCGCACGTCCGCTTCCGGCGACGCGCCCGCCGCTGGCCGATGGCGCCGCGAACCCCGCAGCTTCCCTGCCCGCCCCGTCGTCGCTCTTTTTGCTGCAGCCGGCAAGGATTGCAACCGGTGCGGCGACGGACACGGCGTAAGCCAACTTCACATGCATTGAATGGTCTCCCGCGCCTTGCCAAAACCCGATTTCAAAGCCATTCCGGCTTGAAAACGGGCGCATTGTAACTCCATTTACAGGACGCCAATATTCCTGATTCGATGGGGTTTTCCTGCATTGCAACCAATTTTGAGACACGATTGAGCGCGCCGGGAGCAACCGGGTTGCACCACGATCGGGAATCATGGTTGCGATCGCAATTTCGACACACAAAAAAAGCGCGCCGGGAGGCGCGCTTCGGTATTCCGCGGGTGCGATGCGGCAATCAAGTGGCGGGCGGCAGGTTCAACCCGCGCGGCAGCGGAAACGACACGTTTTCCTCGATGCCGTCGAGTGCGCGGACGTTGCGCACGCCGAGTTCGCGCAGCCGTGCGATCACGGCCTGGGCGAGCACCTCGGGCGCCGACGCGCCGGCCGTCACGCCGATGCGGCGCTTGCCGGCGACCCATGCCGGATCGATCTGATCGGGCGCGTCGACCATGTACGCGGCCACGCCGCGCTTTTCCGCCACTTCGCGCAGCCGGCTCGAGTTCGAACTGTTCGGGCTCCCGACCACGATCACGACATCGCATTGCGGTGCCATGAACTTCACCGCGTCCTGGCGGTTCTGCGTCGCATAGCAGATGTCCTGCTTCTTCGGTTCGCGGATCTTCGGATACTTCGCCTTCAGCGCGCCGATGATTTCGGCCGCGTCGTCGACGGACAGCGTCGTCTGCGTGACGAGCGCGATGCGCTCGGGATCGGCGAGCTCGAGCTTCTGCACGTCCTCGACGCTTTCGACGAGGTGCATGCCGCGCTCGACCTGGCCCATCGTGCCTTCGACTTCGGGATGGCCCTTGTGCCCGATCATGACGATGTCGACGCCGTCCTGGCGCATCTTCGCGACCTCGACGTGCACCTTCGTGACGAGCGGGCAGGTTGCGTCGTAAATGCGCAGCCCGCGTACGTCGGCCTCGTCGCGCACGGCTTTCGACACGCCGTGCGCACTGAAGATCACGGTATTGCCGGCCGGCACTTCCTCGAGCTCTTCGACGAAGATCGCGCCCTTCTTCTTCAGATCCTCGACCACGTACTTGTTGTGGACGATTTCGTGACGAACGTAGATCGGCGCACCGTGCATCGCGATGGCGCGCTCGACGATCTCGATCGCGCGGTCGACGCCCGCACAGAAGCCGCGCGGCTGGGCCAGCAGGATTTCGGCGTCGGCGGCGACGGTCTGCCCGGACAGCATATCGGTGGTACTCATGATTACAGGATTCCGATGATTTTCACTTCGAACGTGAGCGCCTGGCCCGCGAGCGGATGATTGAAGTCGAACAGTGCCGAGGTCTCGCCGACTTCCTTCAGCACCCCCGCGTAGCGCCCGCCATCCGGTGCATTGAACTCGATGAGTTCGCCCGGCGTGAAATCGTCGCCGACCATTCCGTTCTCGCGCAGCGTCGACAGCGTCACGCGCTGGAGCATGTCGGGATTGCGGGGGCCGAACCCCTGATCGGGGGCTAGCTGAAAAGTCGAGTGGTCGCCGACCCTGAGCCCGAGCAGAATCTGTTCCAGCGACGGCGCCAGTTGCCCCGCGCCCAGCAACAGCGTGGCCGGCTTGTCCGAGAAGGTGTTGACGATGTCGGCGCCGTCGGCCAGTGCCAGCCGGTAATGCAACGTGACGTGGGAACCGGGCTTCACTTCGGATAGATCGATGAGGCTCATGAATTACTCGTTCAGTCGGCGCCCGATACGGCCGAATGGCCCGGCGCAAAGCCAATATTGTAAGTCACCTGAGCGTGCAAGGCGGAAAGTGCGACGACGTTGCGCACGCCGCCTGCCGCCAATGGAGTTCCGATCATGCCGTCACCCCGCCCCATCCTGCCGTCGGCCGAATGCCGCGACACCGCCGACACGCCGGCCGATCCGCCCGGCCGCGTCATCCCGATCAACCGGCGCAGGCGCCGCACGGGCGACTGGCGGCCCGAGCGGCCGCGCGAACGGCTGGTGGAACGCGGGCCGGCCGCGCTGACCGACGACGAGCTGATCGCGCTGCTGCTCGGCACCGGCAAGCCCGGGCACGACGTATTCGTCACCGCCCGCGGACTGGTCGAGCAGTTCGGCACGTTGCACGGGCTGCTCGAAGCGACCACCGACGATTTCGAGGCGCATCCCGGCATCGGCCCCGCGCGCTCCGCGCGCCTCGTCGCGGTCACCGAGATCGCGCGGCGCATGCTGGTGGAGAAAGCGGAAGAACGGATGCAGATCGACTCGCCCGGTGCCGTCGAGGATTGTTTGCGACTGAAGATCGGCACGCGCCAGTACGAAGTGTTCATCGCGGTCTACCTGGACGCGCGCAACTGCCTGATCGACATGGAGGAAATCGCGCGCGGCTCGCTCACGCGCATGGCCGTCTATCCGCGCGAGATCGTGCGCCGCGCGATGAAACACAACGCCGCGGCGCTGATCGTCGCGCACAACCATCCGTCGGGCGCGGTGCAACCGAGCGCGGAAGACCGCCGCCTGACCCGCGTGCTGAAAGACGCGCTCGAGCTCGTCGACGTGCGGCTGCTCGATCACATCGTCGTCGGCGTCAGCGATACTTTTTCGTTCGCGCGGGCCGGTTGGCTGTAGACTGTGGCGCGGCGGCCCATCCCAAGGCGCCGCAACGGCGAAGCGAAATTAGGTTTGATTTTTCTGAACTTTTTCTGCTAGAATCGCCGTCTGTCTTTTTTCCAACCAGTTCTAGCCATCGAAGGGCCTTGTCTGTAAGGGCTACGGCGTTCTGAGTGCAGCCATGGATCACGTGGCGGTGCGATGGAACCTTCACCGGCGATCGAACCCCGAATTTAGCGTATTAGGAGTGCTCTCATGGCACGCGTATGCCAAGTAACTGGGAAAGCGCCGATGAGCGGCAACAACGTTTCCCACGCCAACAACAAGACGAAGCGTCGCTTCCTGCCGAACCTGCAAAACCGCCGGTTCTGGGTAGAGAGCGAAAACCGCTGGGTGCGCCTGCGCGTCTCGAACGCCGGCCTGCGCCTGATCGACAAGAACGGCATCGATTCCGTGCTCGCTGACCTGCGCGCACGCGGCGAAGCCTAAGCCCAAGGAGCACAATCATGGCAAAAGGCGCCCGCGACAAGATCAAGCTCGAGTCGACCGCTGGTACGGGTCACTTCTACACGACCACGAAGAACAAGCGCAACATGCCGGAAAAGATGGCGATCAAGAAGTTCGATCCCGTCGTCCGCAAGCATGTGGAATACAAAGAAACCAAGATCAAGTAATCTCCGGTTTCTGCCAGCCTGACGGCGACCGAAAAGCCCCGCATCTGCGGGGCTTTTTGTTTTGGCGCGCGCGCTCGCGCCCGACGCGGTATGCTCTCCCCTTTCCGCGGCGACGGCCGACGGAACGCAAGATCAAAAAGCGTAACGATGGAGATGCAGCATGAAATTCGACGTGGCGATCGTCGGCAGCGGCCTGGCAGGGCTGTCGGTCGCACTCAACCTGGCCAGCACGCGACGTGTCGCGTTGATCGCGAAACGTTCGATGATGGAGGGGGCGAGCGATAACGCGCAGGGCGGCATCGCGGCGGTCCTCGACTCGGCGGACAGCATCGAGGACCACGTCGACGACACGCTGGTCGCCGGTGGCGGCTTGTGCGACGAAGGCGCGACGCGCTACATCGTCGAGCACGGCCGCGAAGCGATCGAATGGCTGATCTCGCAAGGCGTGCCGTTCACGAAGGACGACGCGGCCGAACTCGGCTTTCACCTGACGCGCGAAGGTGGCCACAGTCACCGCCGGATCATCCATGCAGCCGATGCGACCGGCCATGCGGTGCTGGCGACGCTGTCGGCGCGCGCGCGCCAGCATCCGAACATCACGTTCTTCGAAAACCACCATGCGATCGACCTGATCACGTCGGACCGGCTCGGCCTGCCCGGCCGCCGCTGTCACGGCCTGTATGCGCTCGACGTCGACAACGATCGGACGATCACGATCGAGGCACCGCATACGGTGCTCGCCACCGGCGGCGCCGGCAAGGTCTATCTGTATACGACGAATCCCGACACCGCGACCGGCGACGGCATCGCGATGGCGTGGCGTGCCGGCTGTCGCGTGTCGAACATGGAATTCATCCAGTTCCACCCGACCTGCCTGTTTCATCCGTACGCGAAGTCGTTCCTGATTTCGGAAGCCGTGCGCGGCGAAGGCGGCCTCCTGAAGCTGCCCGACGGCACGCGCTTCATGCCCGCGCACGATCCGCGCGCCGAACTCGCGCCGCGCGACATCGTCGCACGCGCGATCGACTTCGAGATCAAGAAGCGCGGGATCGACTGCGTGTATCTCGACATCAGCCACCAGCCGGAAGCGTTCCTCCGCGAACATTTCCCGACGATCCATGCGCGCTGCCTCGAATTCGGCATCGACATCGCGAAACAGCCGATCCCCGTCGTGCCGGCCGCGCACTATACGTGCGGCGGCGTCGTCACCGATCTCGCCGGCCGCACCGATCTCGCCGGCCTGTATGCGGTCGGCGAAACGTCGTACACGGGGTTGCACGGCGCGAACCGGCTCGCGAGCAACTCGCTGCTCGAATGCCTCGTGATCGGCCGCGCCGCGGCCGGGGCGATCGAGGCGGCCGGCTTCGACGCCGACGCGCCCGCCGCGCTGCCCGCCTGGGATGAAAGCCGCGTGTCGGATGCGGACGAGGAAGTCGTCGTTGCACACAACTGGGACGAACTGCGCCGCCTGATGTGGAACTACGTCGGCATCGTGCGCACCGACAAGCGCCTCGAGCGCGCGAAGCACCGGCTGTCGCTGCTGCGCGACGAGATCCACGAGTACTACGCGAATTTCCGCGTGACGCGCGATCTGCTCGAACTGCGGAACCTCGTCGACGTGGCGACGCTGATCGTGAAGAGCGCGCACTCGCGCCGCGAAAGCCGCGGGCTGCACTACAGCCGCGACTGGCCGCATACGCTGCCGAAGGCATTGCCGAGCGTGCTCACGCCGCGCGTACGCCGCTGAGCGGCGCGCCGCCCCTCCCCGTCGCGTCCGCAGCAGAAGAAAAAAGCCGTTGGCGTTTGCGCGCCAACGGCTTTTGTCTGATCGAACGACGTTCGATCAGTCGACAATCCGCATCGAATAGTCCGTCGCCCGCACGTCCTTCGTCAGCGCGCCGATCGAGATGCGATCGACGCCCGTCTCCGCGAACGTGCGCACCGTATCGAAATTGACGCCGCCCGATACTTCGAGCACGGCCTTGCCATTCGCCACACGCACCGCTTCGCGCATCATGTCGAGCGTGAAGTTGTCGAGCAGCACCGACTGCGCGCCATGCGCGAGCGCCGTGTCGAGCTGCGCGAGCGTCTCGACCTCGACCTGCACGGGCACGCCCGACTCCAGCGCGAACGCCGCATCGAGCGCCTCGCCGACACCGCCAGCCGCCGCGATGTGGTTTTCCTTGATCAGGATGCCGTCGTACAGCGCGAGACGCTGGTTCTCGCCGCCGCCCACGCGCACGGCGTACTTCTGCGCGAGCCGTAGCCCCGGCAGCGTCTTGCGCGTATCGAGGATCTTCGCGCGCGTGCCTTCGACGCGATCGACGTAACGTCGCGTCGCGGTCGCGACGCCCGACAGCAGTTGCAGGAAGTTCAGCCCGTTGCGCTCGGCGGTCAGCAGCGCGCGCGCCGGCCCTTCGAGTTCGCACACGATCGAATCCGCCGTCATCCGGTCGCCTTCGCGATAGCGCCATTGCACGACGATCGACGGATCGATCCGGGCGATCACGGCGTCGAACCACGGTACGCCGCACAGCACGGCTTCCTCGCGCACGATGATCCGCGCACGTCGGCGCTCGCCGGCCGGCACGAGCCGCCCGGTCTGATCGCCGGTGCCGACATCTTCGGCGATCGCATCGGCCACGTTGCGTGCGATCGCTGCGTCGAATGCCGCGCCGTATTGCGCGCGGACGGCTTCGAACAGCGGGGAGACTGCAGTCGCGGCGCCTTCCGCCGGGCCGCCCCCAGGGAAGGCGGCCGCCCCCTCGGGGGGAGCCGAACGAATGTGAGCGTGGGGGCCGTTCATTACGCCGCCCCCACGTTCGCAAACAGTTGCTGGTCGCGCTGCAAGTCGCCGCTCGCCTGCACGCGCTTCTTGTGCGCGGCCGCGAATTCGAGCATCCGGTCGATCGGCAAACGCGCGCGCTCCCCGATCGCGGGATCGACGAAAATCTCGTTGTGGCCGCGTTCGAGCACGTCGGCCAGGTTCGCGAGGCCGTTCATCGCCATCCACGGGCAGTGCGCGCAGCTCTTGCAGGTCGCGCTGTTGCCGGCCGTCGGCGCCGCGATGAAGGTCTTGCCGGGCGCCGCAAGCTGCATCTTGTGCAGGATGCCGAGATCGGTGGCGACGATGAAGCGCTTCGCGTCGAACTTGACGGCCGCGTCGATCAGTTGCGTGGTCGAACCGACGACATCGGCCTGCGCCACGACGTTTTCCGGCGACTCGGGATGGACGAGCACCTTCGCGTCCGGATATTCGGCGCGCAGCAGATCGAGCTCGATGCCCTTGAACTCGTCGTGGACAAGGCACGAGCCCTGCCACAGCAGCATGTCCGCGCCGGTCTTCTTCTGGATATAGCTGCCCAGATGGCGGTCGGGCGCCCAGATGATCTTTTCGCCGCGCGCGTGCAGGTCGGCCACGATCTCGAGACCGATCGACGACGTGACCATCCAGTCCGCGCGCGCCTTCACGGCCGCACTGGTGTTCGCGTAGACGACGACGGTACGGTCCGGATGCGCATCGCAGAAGGCCGAGAATTCGTCGACCGGGCAGCCGAGGTCGAGCGAACAGGTCGCGTCGAGATCGGGCATCAGGATCCGTTTGTTCGGGCTCAGGATCTTCGCGGTTTCGCCCATGAAGCGCACGCCGGCGACGACCAGCGTCTGCGCGTCGTGATCGCGGCCGAAGCGAGCCATTTCGAGCGAATCGGCCACGCAGCCGCCGGTTTCGTCGGCCAGTTCCTGCAGTTCGGCATCCACGTAGTAGTGGGCGACCAGCACGGCCTTTTCACGGGCGAGCAACGCCTTGATGCGCGCCTTCAGCTCAACGCGCTCCTCGGCGGACGGCGCCTCGGGCACCTTGGCCCACGCCTGTCCCACGCCGCATACGGTCCCTGCGGCGACGGGCCGGTCGTACTCGACGGGTTTGATCGTCGATTGCATCTCCATATCTCCTGTCGATCAGAGTTAGCGCTTCAGCGCTTACTCCGATCCCATGCTTCGCGGTCGATCAGCGTGGGCGCTTCGGCGCCCTGCCCCGATCCCATCCCTTGCACTCGCCCGGGGCGCCCCACTCGCCATCTCCCCAAGCCTCATACCCATTCAGGCGCTGCCGATCCGTCAAAAACCGGTGGCCCAAATGAAAAAACCCCGCCAACGCGGGGTTTGTGACGTCCTGAGATTCTAATCGATTTCGAATCAGGCGTAGCGACGCAGGCGCATCGCGAATTCCTGCAGCGCCTTGATGCCGCTTTGTTCTGCACGATGGCACCAATCCTGCAATTGCGCGAGAAGTTGTTCGCGCGACGCGGTCGAACGATCCCAGATCGCGGTGAGATCCTGGCGCAGCTGGAAGTACGTATGCAGCTTCTGGCTGTTCGCGAAGATTTCCGGCAGCAGCTTTTTCTGCGGCTCGTCGAGGCCGTCGGCATCCTTGTGGAACCACTTGCGCGCGCTGCGCATCAACTGGTACTTCTCGCTCGAACCGAGCTCCTTCAGGTGCGCGAGCTCCTGGCGGTACGCACGCTTCACGGCCTTGCCGTAGCGCGCCATCACTTCGTAGCGGTTCGACAGCACGGCCTGCAGCGTTTCCTGGTCGAGCACCGTCTTCGGCTTGTTCAGGCGCGGCGTGGGCGCAACCTTCTTGACCTTGGCGAGACCGAATGCCGACATGATCCGGATGTACATCCAGCCGATGTCGAACTCGTACCACTTGTTCGACAGCTTCGCCGACGTCGCGAACGTGTGGTGGTTGTTGTGCAGCTCTTCGCCGCCGATCACGATGCCCCACGGGAACAGGTTCGTGCTCGCGTCGGCCGAGTTGAAGTTGCGATAGCCCCAGAAGTGACCGAAGCCGTTGACGACGCCCGCCGCCCAGAACGGGATCCACACCATCTGCACGGCCCACACGGTCAGGCCGAGCACGCCGAACAGCGCGACGTCGATCACCATCATCATGCTGATGCCGAGGATCGGGTACTTCGAGTAGAGATTGCGCTCGAGCCAGTCGTTCGGCGTGCCGTGGCTGAACTTGCGCATCGTCTCCTCGTTCTTCGCTTCCGCGCGGTACAGCTCGGCGCCCTCGAGGAACACCTTCCAGATGCCGCGCGTCTGCGGGCTGTGCGGATCTTCCTCGGTTTCGCACTTCGCGTGGTGCTTGCGATGGATCGCGGCCCACTGGCCGGTCAGCATCCCGGTCGTCATCCACAGCCAGAAACGGAAGAAATGGCTCGCGATCGGATGCAGCTCCAGCGCGCGGTGCGCCTGGCAGCGGTGCAGGTAGACCGTTACGCCGATGATCGTGACGTGCGTGACGGCGAGCGCGAACAGCGCGACCTGCCACCACGAAAAATGCAGAAGCCCGTGGGAAAGAAAATCGAGCAGGGAATTCAACAAGGCAGTTACCTGTGATGAGAGCGACGCCGGCTCACGCCAGCGTCAGAAAAATGAAAGCATACCGCGTGTAGACCAGAATTTTACTTCAACCGTTCCAAGTCTTTGTAAAAAATGAATATTTTCTTGCCTTGACGCAATCCGCGCGGTCCACGGGCGGACTGGAAAAGGCCTACGATCCGGTTTCGACCGCGGAATCGGTACGATCGACCGCACCCGCCCGCTACGCCGCCGGTGTGCGCGCGTCCAGCGCACCATTGGCAGCCGCCGGATCGGCCCCGGCCGCCATGCCCGGCGCGGGAAAGCCGTCCGGCAGCCCGACCACGCGCACTTCGCGCTGCGGAAACGGAATCGAAATCCCGTGCTCGCTGAACAGCCGCCAGATGTTGCGGTTCACGCTCGAGCGCACGCCCGACGTGCCTTTCGCCGCATCCTCGATCCAGAAGCCGAGCTCCAGGTCGATCCCGTCCGCGCCGAAACTCACGAGATACGGAGTCGGCGCCGGCTCGGCCAGCACGCGCGGCACGTCCTTCGCGGCGTCGGCGAGCAACGCGAGCGCCCGCTCGACGTCGCTCGTGTACGCGACTTGCACCGCGACTTTCGCGTAGCCGCGCGTCAGGTACGACGACTGGTTCTGCACGACGTCGGTGATCAGCTTCTCGTTCGGGATCAGCGTCTCGTTGCCGTCGAGGCCGCGCACGACCGTGTAGCGCGTGCGGATCTGCGTGACGACGCCCTGCAGCCCGCCGACGCTGATCGCATCGCCGAGCCGCAGCGAGCGGTCGAGCAGGATGATGAAGCCCGACACGTAGTTGCTCGCGATCTTCTGCAACCCGAAACCGAGGCCGACGCCCACCGCGCCGCCGAACACGCCGAGCACCGTCACGTCGATGCCGACGAGCGACAGCCCGATCAGGACCGCCGCGAACACGAGCAGCGCGCGGCCGACCCGCGACAGCACGACCTTCAGGTTCGCGTCGAGCGTGCTCGCGCGCGACAGGCGATCCTCGAGCACCGAGCCGAGCCACATCGCGACCATCAGCGTCACGCAGACCCACAGCGCGCCGGAAATCACCGACAGCAGCGTGAGGTGCGCAGTCGCGACCCGGAACTGCACGCTGTCGAGCCAGCCGAGCACGTCGTGCTGGATGCCGAGCACGGTCATCACCATCGCGGCCCACACGACGGTCGACACGATCTTCTCGACGATCGACAGCCATGCGTGCGTGTGGCCGTCGCGCGCGAACACGCGTCGCGCGAAGAAGAACAGCACGTAGATCAGCCCGATGCCGAACAGCGGCACGAGCGCGAGCGACAGCAGCGACGTCGACATGAACGGGTCGAACGCGAGCTGCGCGCCGCCGACGAACACGCTGCCGAACAGCGGAAACAGCGCCCGCTTCAGGCTTTGCGCGCCCGCGCCCGGTGCGCGTCCAGCGGCCCGGCGCCGAGCGTCGATCCGGCCGTGCACGAAGCGCGCGGCTACCCACGCGAAACACAGCGCCCCGACGAGGATCGCCGCCTGCCAGATCATCACCGGCTGGTGGAAATCGCGAATCACCGACGCCAGCCGGTGCGACAGCAGGCGGCTCTGCAGATTCTCCATCGTCCGTCCGGGCGTCGTTACTGCGCGGCGCGGCGTTCGAGCACCGCGGCGAAGAAGCCGTCAGTCGCGTGACGGTGCGGCCACAGCGACAGGTAATCGCCCGTCTCGAGCGCGATGCGCTGGTCGGCCAGCACCTGCTGCGCCGGCACCAGCACGAAGTCGGGATGATCGGCCAGGAACTGTTCGACGATGCGCTCGTTCTCGGCGTCGAGCACGCTGCAGGTCGCGTAGACGAGCCGGCCGCCCTTCTTCACGAGCCGCGCGGCGCTCGCGAGGATCGACACCTGCTTGGGCGTCAGCTCGTCGATCGCGGTGCGCGTCTGGCGCCACTTCAGGTCCGGATTGCGGCGCAACGTGCCGAGGCCGCTGCACGGCGCGTCGACCAGCACGCGGTCGATCTTGCCCGCGAGCCGCTTGATCTTCGCGTCGTGCTCGCTGTCGATCAGCACCGGGTTCACGTTCGACAGCCCGCTGCGCGCGAGGCGCGGCTTCAGCTTCGCGAGGCGCTTTTCCGAGATGTCGAACGCATACAGGCGCCCGGTCGAGCGCATCATCGCGCCGAGCGCAAGCGTCTTGCCGCCCGCGCCCGCGCAGAAATCGACGACCATCTCGCCGCGCCGCGGCGCGACCAGCGAGCACAGCAGCTGGCTGCCTTCGTCCTGCACCTCGATCGCCCCTTCCTCGAACAGCTTCAGGCGCGTCAGCGCCGGCTTGCCGACCACGCGCACCCCGAACGGCGCGAACGGCGTCGCGCCCGCGTCGATGCCGCTCACGCGCAGCGCTTCGATCACCTGGTCGCGGCTCGCCTTCTGCGCGTTGGCACGCAGGTCGAGCGGCGCCGGGTAGTTCAGCGCGGCGGCGAGTTGCGCGAGTTCGTCGGCGTCGAAACGGGCCGACAGCGCCTGGTGAATCCAGTCGGGCAGATTCGTGCGAATGCGCACGGGCAGGCTCGCCGGATCGATCTTCGACACGTGCTCGAGCCATGCGGACTCGGTGTCGGACAGGAACGGCTTCAGCGCATTGCGACCGACCGTCTGCATCAGGCCGAGCAGCGTGAGGCGTCGCGCGGGCGTGCCCGTGCCGCTCTCGGCCAGATGCGAAAACTCCATCTTCCGGCGCAGCACCGCGAACACGGCCTCGGCGATCACACCGCGCTCGGCATGCCCGAGCTTCGGGTGCGCACGGAAGAACCGGCTCGTCGTCGCGTCGGCGGGGCCGGCGAACTTCAGCACCTCGGCCAGCAAAGTCTCGGTCTGGCCGATCAGGAATCCGTGCAGCTTCATACGCCCTCACTCGTTTCGGTATGCGGTTCATCCGCGAAAATCCAGCGCGCCTCTTCGGGCGCCACCACTGCACGGCCGTTCTCGAGGCGCAACCGGCCGTCGACGAACCAGCGCACCGCGCGCGGATACAGCACGTGCTCGACCGCCAGCACGCGCCGCGCGAGTGCCGCTGCGTCGTCGCCGGCGCGCACGGGCACCGCGCCCTGCGCGACGATCGCGCCGCTGTCGAGCTCGGGAATGACGAAATGCACGCTCGCGCCATGCAGCGCGACGCCGGCATCCAGCGCCTGCTGGTGCGTGTGGATGCCCTTGAAGCTCGGCAGCAGCGACGGATGGATATTCAGCAGCCGGCCCTCGTAACGTCTGACGAAAGCGGGCGTGAGGATGCGCATGAAGCCGGCGAGGACGACGAGATCGGGCGAGAAACGGTCGATCTCCGCGGCGAGCGCCGCGTCGAAGCTGTCGCGGCCGTCGAACGACCGATGGTCGACCACCGCCGTCGCTACCCTGTGCGACGCGGCAAAAGCCAGGCCGGCCGCGTCGGGCCGGTTGGCGATCACGGCGGCGACCTCGGCCGGCCAGCGTTCCTGCGCGCACGCGCGGACGATGGCCTCCATGTTGCTGCCGCGACCGGAAATCAGGATCACGAGTTTTTTCATCCGCGAATTTTACCATTCGCCCTCGCGTTTCCCGCCTTCTCGGCCGCCGGCCCGCCCGAACGTTTATAATCTTCTGCTTTGCGGCATCCCACCGCCCATTCCCCGACGCTGCATCCGCTATCGTGAAAGTCTTCCGCGGCCTGCCCAACGCCGAGAGCCGCGCCCCGTGCGCGCTGACGATCGGCAACTTCGACGGTGTCCATCGCGGCCACCAGGCCTTGCTCGCGCGCGTGCGCGCGGCAGCGGACGCGCGCGGCCTGCCCGTGTGCGTGATGACGTTCGAGCCGCACCCGCGCGAATTCTTCAACCCGGCCGGCGCGCCGCCGCGCATCGCGATGCTGCGCGACAAGCTCGAGGCGCTGCGCGACCACGGGGTCGACCGCGTCGTCGTCGAGCACTTCAATCACACCTTCGCGAGCCAGTCGCCGCAGGCGTTCGTCGAGCGCACGCTGGTGAACGGGCTGCACACGCGCTGGATGATGGTCGGCGACGATTTCTGCTACGGCGCGAAACGCGCGGGCACCTTCGACACGCTGAAGGCAGCCGGCGAGCAGTACGGCTTCGAAGTCGAGCAGATGGGCACGGTCGCCGGCAGCGACGGCACGCGCATTTCCAGCTCCGGTGTGCGCGCGGCGCTCACCGCCGGCGATCTCGACGCGGCCGCGCAGGCGCTCGGCCACGGCTACTTGATCAGCGGCCACGTCGCGCACGGGCTGAAGCTCGGCCGCGATCTCGGCTTTCCGACGCTGAACCTGCCGATCGCGCACAAGCGGCCGGCGCTCAAGGGCATCTTCGTCGTGCAGGTGCACGGCCTCGGCCCCACCCCGCTGCCGGGCGTCGCGAGCCTCGGGCTGCGCCCGACGGTCGACGATTCCGGCCGCACGCTGCTCGAAGTCCATCTGCTCGACTGGCACGGCGACGCATACGGCAAACTGATCCGCGTCGAATTTCTGAAGAAGCTGCGCGACGAGGCGAAGTTCGACGATCTCGAGGCGCTGTCGCGGGCGATCGCGCTCGACGTCGCGAATGCGCGCGCGTACTTCGCCGAGCGCGACCGTGCGCCGGGCAGCCGCGCGACCGGCTTCGCGACGTCGGCCACCGACCGAATTAGCTGATCCGGCCGGCGGCGCACCGCGCCGCACCCTCGCGCCGCCGACGCGCGCGCATCCCCGATTCACGACGCACGAGCGTCCCCCGATTTAGATAGCGATCCCATCATGAGCAACAAGAAAGCCGATTCGAAACCGCAGGCCAAGTATCCGGTCAACCTGCTCGACACGCCGTTCCCGATGCGCGGCGACCTGCCCAAGCGCGAGCCGCAGTGGGTCAAGGAGTGGGAAGAGCGTGGCATCTACGACAAGATCCGCGCGGCCAGCAAGGGCCGGCCGAAGTTCATCCTGCACGACGGCCCGCCGTATGCGAACGGCGACATCCACCTCGGCCACGCGGTCAACAAGATCCTGAAGGACATCGTCGTCAAGTCGCGCAACATGGCCGGCTTCGACGCACCGTACGTGCCGGGCTGGGATTGCCACGGGATGCCGATCGAGATCCAGATCGAGAAGCAGTTCGGCAAGTCGCTGCCGGCGGCCGAAGTGATGAGCAAGGCGCGCGCGTACGCGACCGAGCAGATCGAGAAGCAGAAGGTCGGCTTCAAGCGCCTGGGCGTGCTCGGCGACTGGGCCAACCCGTACAAGACGATGAACTTCGTGAACGAGGCGGAAGAAATTCGCGCGCTCGGCAAGATCATCGAGAAGGGCTACGTGTACCGCGGGCTGAAGCCGGTCAACTGGTGCTTCGACTGCGGCTCGGCGCTCGCGGAAGCGGAAGTCGAGTACAAGGACCGCACCGATCCGACGATCGACGTGATGTTCGCGTTCGCGGAACCCGAAAAGACCGCGCAGGCGTTCGGCCTGGCGGCGCTGCCGCGCGCCGAGGGCGGCATCGTGATCTGGACGACCACGCCGTGGACGATTCCCGCCAACCAGGCGCTGAACCTCCATCCGGAAATCGTCTACGCGCTGGTCGACACCGAGCGCGGGCTGCTGATCATCGCGGAAGAGCGCGTCGAAGCCTGCATGACCGACTTCAAGCTGACCGGCCGCGTCGTCGCGACCGCGCCCGGCGTGAAGCTCGCGAACCTGCGCTTCCACCACCCGCTCGCGTCGGCCCACCCCGGCTACAAGCGCACCGCGCCCGTCTACCTCGGCGACTACGTGACGACCGACACCGGTACCGGCGTCGTGCACTCGTCGCCCGCGTACGGTATCGAGGACTTCATGTCGTGCAAGGCGCACGGAATGACCGATTCCGACTTCATCAACCCGGTGATGGGCGACGGCCGCTATATCGAATCGCTGCCGCTGTTCGGCGGCCTGTCGATCTGGGATGCGAACCCGAAGATCGTCGACGCGTTGAACGCGGCGGGCTCCCTGCTGCGCAGCGAGAAGTACACGCACAGCTACATGCACTGCTGGCGCCACAAGACGCCGATCATCTACCGCGCGACGTCGCAGTGGTTCGCCGGCATGGATGTGAAGCCGCACGACGGCGGCAAGACGCTGCGCGAAACCGCGCTCGAAGGCGTCGACGCGACCGCGTTCTACCCGTCCTGGGGCAAGCAGCGTCTGTTCAGCATGATCGCGAACCGTCCGGACTGGACGCTGTCGCGCCAGCGCCAGTGGGGCGTGCCGATGGCGTTCTTCGTGCACAAGGAAACCGGCGAGCTGCACCCGCGCACGCTCGAGTTGCTCGAGGAAGTCGCGAAGCGCGTCGAGCAATCGGGCATCGAGGCGTGGCAGTCGCTCGACCCGCGCGAGCTGATCGGCGACGATGCGAACCTGTACGAAAAAAACCGCGACACGCTCGACGTGTGGTTCGACTCGGGCACGACGCACTGGCACGTGCTGCGCGGCTCGCACAAGGATCAGCTGCAGTTCCCGGCCGACCTGTACCTCGAAGGCTCGGACCAGCATCGCGGCTGGTTCCATTCGTCGCTGCTCACGGCATCGATGCTCGACGGCCGCGCGCCGTACAAGGGCCTGCTCACGCACGGCTTCACCGTCGACGGCGAAGGCCGCAAGATGAGCAAGTCGCTCGGCAACGGCATCGACCCGCACGAAGTCGCGAACCGCCTCGGCGCGGAAATCATCCGCCTGTGGATCGCGTCGACCGACTACTCGGGCGAGCTCGCGATTTCCGAGGAAATCCTGAAGCGCGTGACCGAAGGCTATCGCCGCATCCGCAACACGCTGCGCTTCCTGCTCGCGAACCTGTCGGATTTCGACTTCGCGCAGCACGCGGTGCCGGTCGACGAATGGCTCGAGATCGACCGCTATGCGGTCGCGTTCTCGCAGCAATTGCAGACGGAACTGCTCGGCCACTACGAGAAGTACGAATTCCACCCGGTCGTCGCGAAGCTGCAGACGTACTGCTCGGAAGACCTCGGCGGCTTCTACCTCGACGTGCTGAAGGATCGCCTGTACACGAGCGCCGCCGATTCGCGCGCACGCCGCTCCGCGCAGACCGCGCTGTACCATCTGACGCACGGCCTCTTGCGCGTGCTCGCGCCGTTCCTGTCGTTCACGGCCGAAGAAGCGTGGAAGGTGTTCCAGCCGGCCAGCGACACGATCTTCACGGAAACCTACTATGCGTATCCGGAAGTCGCCGGCTCGGCCGCGCTGATCGAGAAGTGGGCGCTGCTGCGCGACGTGCGCGGCAACGTGACCAAGGCGCTCGAGGAAGCGCGCACCGCGAACCGCATCGGTTCGTCGCTGCAGGCCGAAGTGGCCGTGCACGCGAGCGGCGCGCGCTACGACGCGCTCACGAGCCTCGGCGACGACCTGAAGTTCGTGCTGATCACGTCGGCCGCGACGGTCGTCAAGGTCGACGACGAAGCACAGGAAAGCGTCGACGTGGCCGCGTCGAAGTACCAGAAGTGCGAGCGCTGCTGGCACTACCGCGAAGACGTCGGCGCGCACGCCGAGCATCCGACGCTGTGCGGCCGCTGCTTCTCGAACCTGTTTGAAAACGGCGAAATCCGGAGCGCTGCTTAAACCATGGCGAAGACCCTGTCGAAACCGGCCAGCGGCGCGCTCGCGCCCTGGCTCGGCATTTCGCTGATCGTGATCCTGTTCGATCAACTGTCGAAGATCGCGATCCTGAAAACGTTCGCGTACGGCGCGCAGCATGCGCTGACGTCGTTCTTCAACCTCGTGCTGGTGTACAACCGCGGCGCCGCGTTCGGCTTCCTGTCGACCGCGAGCGGCTGGCAGCGCTGGGCGTTCACCGCACTCGGCGTCGGTGCGACGCTCGTGATCTGCTTCCTGCTGCGCCGTCACGGCCAGCAGCGGCTGTTCAGCCTGTCGCTCGCGCTGATCCTCGGCGGCGCGCTCGGCAATGTGATCGACCGGCTCGTCTACGGCCACGTGATCGACTTCCTCGATTTCCATCTCGGCGCGTGGCACTTCCCGGCGTTCAACCTCGCCGATTCCGCGATCACGGTCGGTGCGGTGCTGCTGATCTACGACGAGCTACGGCGCGTGCGCGGCTCGCGCTGAGCGCGCATACTCCGTGTCAACGGCCGGCTTCGCGCCGGCCGTTCCGTTTGACCCCAGGAGGCCTGAGTTGGCACACGCAGAACTCGCAGGAAAACACCTCGTTCTCGGCCTGACGGGCGGCATCGCCTGCTACAAGATCGCCGAGCTCACGCGGTTGCTCGTGAAGGCCGGCGCGACCGTGCAGGTCGCGATGACCGACGCGGCCACCCAATTCATCACGCCCGTCACGATGCAGGCGCTGTCGGGCCGGCCCGTCTATACGAGCCAGTGGGACGCGCGCATCGACAACAACATGGCGCACATCGACCTGTCGCGCGAAGCCGACGCGATCGTGATCGCGCCCGCGTCGACGGATTTCCTCGCCAAGCTCGCGCATGGGTTCGCCGACGATCTGCTGTCGACGCTGTGCATCGCGCGCGACTGTCCGCTGCTCGTCGTCCCCGCGATGAACCGCCAGATGTGGCAGAACCCGGCCACGCAACGCAATGCCGCGCAACTGCGCGCCGACGGCGTGTCGGTGCTCGGCCCGGATTCGGGCGCGCAGGCGTGCGGCGAAGTCGGCGACGGCCGCATGCTCGAACCCGAGGCGATCTATGAAGCGATCGTCGCGCACTTCGCGCCGAAGGTGCTCGCGCACCGTCGCGTGCTGATCACGGCCGGGCCGACGTTCGAACCGCTCGACCCCGTGCGCGGCCTGACGAACCGCTCCAGCGGCAAGATGGGGTTCGCGCTCGCCCGGGCCGCGCAGCAGGCCGGTGCCGACGTGCATCTCGTCGCCGGGCCGGTCGCGCTCGACACGCCGTGGGGCGTCTACCGTCAGGACGTGCAGACCGCGCAGCAGATGTACGACGCGGTGATGCATGCGGTCGCCGACGCCGACATCTTCATCGCGGTGGCCGCGGTCGCCGACTGGCGCGTCGATCAACCGGCCGAGCACAAGATGAAGAAGACGGCCGACCGCAAGATGCCGGCGCTCGCGTTCGTCGAGAACCCCGACATCCTCGCGTCGGTCGCGGCGCTACCCGATGCGCCGTTCTGCGTCGGTTTCGCGGCCGAAAGCGGCGACCTCGACGTGCACGGCGACGAAAAGCGCAAGCGCAAGAACGTGCCGCTGCTCGTCGGCAATCTCGGCCCGCTGACGTTCGGCCGCGACGACAACGAAGTCGTGCTGTTCGAGGCCGCCGGCCTCACGCGCCTGCCGCGCGCGCCCAAGGACGAACTCGCGCATGCGCTCGTTGCGGAAATCGCGAAGCGCCTGCCCGACAACCGCCTGATCTGATCCCCGCGAGGCGGCCCTTGCCGCCGCGCCCTTCCCGACCGATTCGACGACAGCATGAAACTCGACCTGAAGATTCTCGACGCGCGCATGCGCGACTACCTGCCCGCCTACGCGACCACCGGTAGCGCCGGCCTCGACCTGCGCGCCTGCCTCGACGCACCGGTCACGCTGCAGCCGGGCGAAACCACGCTCGTGCCGACCGGCCTCGCGATCCACCTCGCCGATCCCGGCTATGCGGCGCTGATCCTGCCGCGCTCGGGCCTTGGCCACAAGCACGGAATCGTGCTCGGCAACCTCGTCGGCCTGATCGACTCCGACTACCAGGGCCAGTTGATGGTCTCGACGTGGAACCGCGGCCAGACCGAGTTCGTGCTGAACCCGTTCGAACGGCTCGCGCAACTCGTGATCGTGCCGGTCGTGCAGGCGCAGTTCAACATCGTCGACGAATTCCCCGCGAGCGACCGCGGCGCCGGCGGCTTCGGCAGCACCGGTCGCCACTGAGCCACGCAGCACGAAAAGATGGGGCCTCGCGGCCCCTTTTCCTTTTCATGCGCCGTCACTTGCCGGTCGGTTGCGCGATTCGCGCGAGCGCCGGCTCACGCCGCCGCGCCTGCGCGATGCTGGCATAGACGACCATCGCGACCAGCACGCCGAGCAGCACAACGGAACCTTAGTAAGTGTGAAGAACGGCATCGGCCGCCGCGCCGGCGCGGTCAACGCGCGTGTTGGTACCGGTAATGCAGTGCGTAGGCGAGCGTCAGCAGCACGACGAACACGACGCCGACCGCCATCGTCATCCGGAATTCGCGCGTGAAAGCGGTCGTCAGCAGGATCGCGGCCACGAGCCCGGCGCCGAGCAGGCTGCCGAACGGGTGCCCCCACATCCGGAACGCGAGCGCGGGGCCGCGATACCGCGAACGGAACCGCAGATGCGTGACGAAGATCATCAGCCATGTGAACAGCGCGCCGAACATCGCGATCGCCATCATCACCGTGAACGCGGTGTCGGGCGCGAGCGCGACCAGCACGGCCGCCACCGCGACGCCGCTCGTCGAGATCCACAGCGCCGCGCGCGGCACGCCGTTCGCGCCGAGCCGGCCGAACACCGCGGGCGCGAGGCGCGCGCGCGACAGGCTGAACATCATCCGCGTCGTCACGTAGAGCTGGCTGTTCATCGCCGACAGCGCCGCGATCAACAGCACGAAGTTGATCACGCCCGCCGCGTACGGCACGCGCGTCGCGGCCATCACCTTCACGAACGGGCTTTCGTCGGTGCCGGCCTGCGTCCACGGCACGATCGCGAGCATCAGCGCGAGTGTCAGCAGGTAGAACAGCACGAGCCGGAACACGGTCGAGCGGAATGCGCGCGTGACCGCGTGCTGCGGATCGCGCGCCTCGCCGGCCGCGATCGCGACGGCTTCGATGCTCATGTAGCTGAAGATCGCGACGATCACCGCGACCCACGTCCCCCACGGCCCCTTCGGCATGAAGCCGCCGTGCGCGGTGTAGTTCGCGAAACCGATGCCCGCTGCGGCCGGCGCCGACCAGACGAGATAGCCGCCGAGCACGATGAACACGACGATCGCCGCGATCTTCAGCAGCGAAAACGCGTATTCGACCGTCCCGTACAACGTCACGCTCGCGAGGTTCACCGCGATCAGCAGCGCGGAGAAGCCGATCACCCAGTACCAGCCGGGCACACCCGGGAACCAGTACTTCATGAACACGGCGATCGCGCTGATCTCGGTGCCGATCGCGAACACGACCGCGAACCAGTACGCATAACGCACGAGAAAACCCGCGAGCGGGCCGACGTAATGCTCGGCGTACGCGCCGAACGAGCCGGCCGTCGGATGCGCGACGGTCATTTCCGCGAGCGCGCCCATCAGCAGCAGCGCGATCAGCGCGCCGATCGCATAGGAAACCAGCACGCTCGGGCCGGCGAGCCCGATCGCGAACCCGCTGCCGAGGAACAGCCCCGTGCCGATCGCGCCGCCGATCGCGATCATCGCCATCTGCCCCGACGTCAGCGCATGGCGCAACCCTTGTTCGCGCGCGACGATATCGTCGAACGACCGTTGTTGTTGTGTCACTGCGTTACCACTCCCCTGCACCACCATCGCGCCGCCGGCGCCGGATAAAACGAAACGGCGCGGAGAACTTCCCGCGCCGTTCGCATGAACAACGAATTATCGCTTACTCGACTTCGACCGTCTCTTCGTTCGGCTTGTGCGGCGGATTCGCCAGCTTGTCGAACGACAACTGCACCTTGTCGGCCTCGTCGACGTCGACCGTCACGTGGCCGCCGTTCAGCAGCTTGCCGAACAGCAGTTCGTCGGCCAGCGCGCGCCGGATCGTGTCCTGGATGAGCCGCTGCATCGGCCGCGCGCCCATCAGCGGGTCGAAACCGTGCTTCGCGAGATGCTTGCGCAACGCGTCGGTGAAGAGCGCGTCGACCTTCTTCTCGTGCAGCTGCTCCTCGAGCTGGATCAGGAACTTGTCGACCACGCGCATGATGATTTCCTCATCGAGCGAACGGAAGCTGATGATCGCATCGAGGCGGTTGCGGAACTCCGGCGTGAACAGCCGCTTGATGTCGGTCATCTCGTCGCCGGTTTCGCGGCGCGTCGTGAAGCCGATCGTCGCCTTCTGCATCGATTCGGCGCCCGCGTTCGTCGTCATGATGATGATGACGTTGCGGAAATCCGCCTTGCGGCCGTTGTTGTCCGTCAGCGTGCCGTGGTCCATCACCTGCAGCAGCACGTTGAAGATGTCCGGATGCGCCTTCTCGATTTCGTCGAGCAGCAGCACGCAATGCGGCTTCTTCGTGACGGCTTCGGTCAAGAGGCCGCCCTGGTCGAACCCGACATAGCCCGGCGGCGCGCCGATCAGACGGCTGACCGCATGACGCTCCATGTATTCCGACATGTCGAAGCGGATCAGCTCGATGCCGAGCGTGAACGCGAGCTGACGCGCCACTTCGGTCTTGCCGACGCCCGTCGGGCCGGAGAACAGGAACGCGCCGATCGGCTTGTCCATCTTGCCGAGGCCCGCGCGCGCCATCTTGATCGAGGCCGCAAGCGCGTCGATCGCCGGATCCTGGCCGAACACGACGCTCTTCAGGTCGCGATCGAGCGTCTGCAGCTTGCTGCGGTCGTCCTGCGACACGCTTTGCGCCGGCACGCGCGCGATCTTCGAGATGATTTCCTCGATCTCGCTCTTGCCGATCGTCTTCTTCTGCTTCGACTTCGGCAGGATGCGCTGTGCGGCGCCCGCTTCGTCGATCACGTCGATCGCCTTGTCCGGCAGGTGACGGTCGGTGATGAAGCGCGCCGACAGTTCGGCCGCGGCCGACAGCGCGCCCGACGAATACTTGACGCCGTGGTGCTCCTCGAAGCGCGACTTCAGCCCGCGCAGGATCGCGACCGTCTGCTCGACGCTCGGCTCCGTCACGTCGACCTTCTGGAAGCGCCGCGACAGCGCCGCGTCCTTCTCGAAGATGCCGCGATATTCGGTGAACGTGGTCGCGCCGATGCACTTGAGCGTGCCCGACGACAGCGCCGGCTTCAGCAGGTTCGATGCGTCGAGCGTGCCGCCCGATGCAGCGCCCGCGCCGATCAGCGTGTGGATTTCGTCGATGAACAGGATCGCGTGCGGACGCTCCTTCAGTTCCTTGAGCACCGTCTTCAGACGCTGCTCGAAGTCGCCGCGATACTTGGTGCCCGCGAGCAGCGCGCCCATGTCGAGCGAGTACACCTGCGCGTTCGCGAGGATGTCCGGCACTTCGCCGCGCGTGATCCGGTACGCGAGGCCTTCCGCGATCGCGGTCTTGCCGACGCCGGCTTCGCCGACGAGCAGCGGGTTGTTCTTGCGGCGGCGGCACAGCACCTGCACGACGCGCTCGACCTCGGGCTCGCGGCCGATCAGCGGATCGATGCGGCCGTCCTTCGCCATCTGGTTCAGGTTCTGCGTGAACTGCGCGAGCGGCGTCTCCTTCTGCGCGTTCGCGTCTTCGCTTTCCGCGTTCGCGTCGGACGACTTCGCGGCTTCGCCGCTGTTCGTCTTCGCGATGCCGTGCGAAATGAAATTCACCACGTCGAGGCGCGTGACGCCCTGCTGCTGCAGGTAGTACACGGCGTGCGAATCCTTCTCGCCGAAGATCGCGACCAGCACGTTCGCGCCGGTCACTTCCTTCTTGCCGTTCGACGTCGACTGGACGTGCATGATCGCGCGCTGGATCACGCGCTGGAAACCGAGCGTCGGCTGGGTATCGACATCGTCGGTGCCCGGGACGGTAGGTGTGTTGTCGTGGATGAAATTGCGCAGGTTCTGACGCAGGTCCTCGATGTTTGCCGCGCACGCGCGCAACACCTCGGCCGCCGTCGGATTATCCAGCAGGGCCAGCAGCAGATGCTCGACCGTAATGAACTCATGGCGCGCCTGGCGTGCTTCCATGAACGCCATGTGCAGGCTGACTTCCAATTCCTGGGCAATCATGCTTCCTCCATCACGCACTGCAGCGGATGCCCTGCCTGCCGCGCATGGGTAACGACTTGCTCAACCTTGGTCGACGCGATGTCCCGCGTATAGACCCCACAAACCCCTCGCCCTTCGCGATGGACCTTCAGCATGATCTGCGTGGCCGTCTCGCGATCCTTCTTGAAATACTCCTGGACCACCATCACGACGAACTCCATCGGCGTGAAGTCGTCGTTCAGCAGCACCACCTTGTACATCGAAGGCGGCTTGAGCTTCTGCTGCTTGCGTTCCAGGACGGTACTGTCCTGCTTGTCCGGGATAATCGCCATACACCCATTCTAAACAACTCGGACAGGCCCGCAATCCTGCCATTACCCGACCGACCGGCCGGCGCCCTCCCCGGTATCCCGGAACACGCGATCGCCCTCGCGCCATACGAAAGCCGGCTGCGGTGCCGGCTTTCACGCGTGGCGCGGAACACGAACCGTCAGGGGGAATCGCACCGGAACGTCGTGTCCGCATCCAGTATCCCACAAGCCGGGACGACTCGAACGCGTGTCACTCGAGCCTGGTATATGAGCCGATTATGCGGCTTTTCAAGCCCTCGCGCTTGGCCGCATGCTGCAAAGCAAAGCCGGAAAAACCCTGAAAATGGGTTCTTTACAACGACCCTCTAAACGTCGAAAAATTCCACTTGACACTCCAATAAAGAGCGCCAACAATCAAGCTGGCACTTTTTTCAATTCGCCGATTGGCGAAACGAAAGAGGCCGAGGTGAGCTTGTGAGGGGGGAACGGCTGTATTTTCAGTCGTTTAGCTTTTCGAGCGTGCTCGTGGTAAGTAGCAGCGACTGTGTGACAGGGGAAGTAGGAAAATGGCAACTGGTATCGTTAAGTGGTTCAACGACGCGAAGGGCTTCGGCTTCATCACTCCCGACGAGGGCGGTGAGGATCTGTTTGCGCACTTCTCGGCTATCAGCATGAATGGTTTCAAGACGCTGAAGGAAGGCCAGAAGGTGAGCTTTGACGTCGTTCAAGGGCCGAAGGGCAAGCAAGCGTCGAACATCCAGGCCGCATAAAGGCATCGGATATCGGACGAAGAAACCCGGCGCACAGCGCCGGGTTTCTTTTTTGAGGCCGGCCAATCGATAATCGATTGGCCGGCCTTTTCGTTCAATCCCGATAATTGAACGCACATTGTCTCGTCACGCATGCGGATCGCGTATCGAATCCGCACGTGGAACACATTCGCGGTTTCGTTACACGACCTTCAGCGTACCCATCATGCCGAGATCCTCGTGTTCGAGAATGTGGCAGTGAAACATGCGCTCTCCGGGCATGTCTTGCGTGACGAGAATCGACACGGTTTCACCGCTGCGCACGTTCACGGTATCGCGCCACGCGCGGAACGGTTCGCTCGTGCGCGAACCGGCCGACGCCCGCTCGATGACCTGGAACTGCGTGCCGTGCAGATGGAACGGGTGATCCATGTCCGTCGTATTGCGGATCTCCCAGCGCTCGACGTCGCCGCGACGGCTCGTCAGCGTCGCACGGTGCGGCGCGTAGGTGTCGCCGTTGATCGTGAAGCGCATGCCGGCCGGGCGGCCGTGCGTCGCGCCGTTCATCATCGCGTCCATGTCCATTTCCTCGCCGAACGCGACCGTCTTGTGCGCCACCGGTTCGCCCAGCGGCCGCACCGCGCGCAGCGTGGCAGGCAGCGCACGGGCCTCGGCGGGCGCAAACGCGACATCGGCCAACGCCAGCGCCGGATCGGGCGACAGGCTGCCGTGGCCGTCGTCGTGCGACATCGCCATCTTGCGGCGGTCGTACTCGGCCGCCTGCAGCACCGCGCGCGACGCGCGCTCGCCGGCGCGCACCAACAGCTCCGCGCGCTCGCCCGGCGCAATCAGCAGCGACGTCGCGCGCCGCGGCGCGTCGAACAACCCGCCATCGGTGCCCACGTGCTCGAACGCGCGGCCGTCGTCGAATGCGATACGCAGGTAGCGGGCGCTGCACGCGTTCCAGACACGCCAGCGTTCGTCGCCCGCGACGTCGATGCGCGGCCGACGCGCGCCGTTGACCAGCACGAACTGGCCTTCACGGCCGTTCATCCAGTCCATCATGTCGTTCGGCGCAATCGTGCCGTCGCGTGCAAGCTTCAGGTCCGACACGAACAGGTGGCGCTCGGGCCAGCCGGCAAGCGGATCGTCGGCGGCGCGCACGACGAACGGGCCGGCCAGCCCGCGGAACACCTGCTCGGCGGTCATCATGTGCGGATGCGGGTGGTACCAGTAGGTGCCGGCGCTGCCCTTCGGCAGCGTGAAGCGATACACGCGCGACGCGCCGGGCGCGACGGGATCGGACGGGTTGCCGTCCTGGTCGGGCGGCACGGGCAGGCCGTGCCAATGGATCGTCGACGGCTGCGGCAGCTTGTTTACGAACCGGATCTCGACCGTATCGCCCTCCCGCACGTCGATCAGCGGGCCGACGACGGGGCCTTGCGTGCCCGCGCCGAACTGCCAGAAGGTGGTCGGCCGCGCACCGTGCAGCATCGAGCGCGCGACGGGCTGCGCCACCAGCGTGGCGCGGAACGTGCCGGGCTCGCGACTTTCGTTGGCCAGCGTGCGCAACGTCGCCAGCGGCGCGCCGGCCGGCAGCGCGTCGGCGGCCGCGAGCGCGACCGGCGCGGGCTTACCGTGCTGCGCGTGCGCTGACGTCCCTGACATACCCGACATGCCCGGCATGTCGGTCATCGAATCCATGCCGGCCATGCCCGCGTGACCGGCATGCTGCGCCCACGCAGTGCGTGCGCATAGCGACGCGGCCGCGACACCAACGGCGTGCGACAGGAAGGTTCTCCGTCTCATCAATCGATCCTCGTTATTCATGCGGCGCCGCGCGGCAGCCGCGGCGGTCGCGTCATCATAACCGCAGGCCTTCATCGAAAAACGCCGTCGCCGGGCGGGCGGCGATACGCCGCAGCAGAGCGTCGCGACCAGGCCGGACACAAGCGCCACGCTTGGCATCGCCGAGCGGCGCTTCGGCAACCATCGCTGCCCTCCACCCGTGCCTTGCACCCGCCGTGCAAACGAGCTTGGCGCGTTCCGCCTCGACCCCGCGCTTGCTCCCGCTGGATCGACGATCCGCAAACCGGCCAATTTTTCACGATGCGGAACAAGTCACTGCGTTATAAAAATTCGTGGTGCAGGGCACAAATTTCCCGTTTCGCGATGCCGAAAAACGTTCCGCAATACAAAACAACAAAAATAATTATTTGTTTTTAAAAGAGAAATTTTGTTTGGAGAAGCCGTTCTACCTGCACCATCCGAGCAGGTCGCGGACGTAGACTTTGTTCCATGCACTGACGCTTCGCCGCGACGTTCGATACGAAACCCGGCGCAAGCAGCCAGTCGGGCCACAGCCGGCCGAGCCGGCAGGCGGCACACCAGAATCGCTCGTGATCAGAAAGGGAGAACGGAAATGAAGGGATTTCGCTTTGGTTCAGCGCTCGGGTCGTTCTACATCCTGCCGGCAAACGGCGGCTGGGAAGCGACGTTCGGCAACGCCCTGCTCGGCGCATTCTCGTGCCCGGAAGCGGCGGCCGACCACATCTCCCGCGGCGACTGCGCGCAACCGTCCGAACTGGACACGGCCACGCTCGAAGTGCCGGACGAAATCGCGGAATGGGAAATCGTTCACGTCTGAATGGCAAGCCTGCAACGACAAACGCCCCGGGCGACCGGGGCGTTTTTCTTGAGTGCCGGGCGGCGAACGGTTCAACCCGCCGCGCCCGCACATGCATCGGCTCGCGCGATTGCGCGGCCGGCGTCAGGCAACCGCGTCGACGATGCCGTTCAGCGTCGCGCTCGGGCGCATGGCCTGGCTCGTCAGCTCGACGTTCGGACGGTAGTAGCCGCCGATCGCCTGCGGCTTGCCTTGCGCGGCCGCCAGCTCTTCGAGGATGCGCGCTTCGCTGTCGGACAGCGCCTTCGCCACGCCTTCGAACTGCACCTTCAGCGCGGCGTCCTCGGTCTGCTCGGCCAGCGCCTGCGCCCAGTACAGGCACAGGTAGAAATGGCTGCCGCGGTTGTCGAGGCCGCCGACCTTGCGCGCCGGCGACTTGTTCTCGTCGAGGAACTTGCCGGTCGCCTGGTCGAGCGTCTTCGCGAGGACGAGCGCCTTCGGATTCCGGTAAGCGTTGCCGAGATGTTCGAGCGACGCGGCCAGCGCGAGGAATTCGCCGAGCGAATCCCAGCGCAGGAAGCCTTCCTCGACGAACTGCTGCACGTGCTTCGGCGCGGAGCCGCCCGCCCCCGTTTCGAACATCCCGCCGCCGGCCATCAGCGGCACGATCGACAGCATCTTCGCGCTGGTGCCGAGTTCCATGATCGGGAACAGGTCGGTCAGGTAGTCGCGCAGCACGTTGCCGGTGACCGAAATCGTGTCCTTGCCCGCGCGGATGCGCTCGAGCGAGAAACGCGTCGCTTCGACGGGCGTCATGATGCGGATGTCGAGGCCGTTCGTGTCGTGATCCTTCAGGTAGCGTTCGACCTTCGCGATGATCTGCGCATCGTGCGCGCGCGCCGGATCGAGCCAGAACACGGCCGGCGCGCCGGTCGCGCGCGCGCGGTTGACGGCCAGCTTGACCCAGTCCTGCACCGGCGCGTCCTTCGTCTGGCACATGCGCCAGATGTCGCCCGACTCGACTGCGTGCTCGAGCAGCACGTTGCCGGCTTCGTCGATGACGCGCACGACGCCGTCCGCCGGAATCTGGAACGTCTTGTCGTGCGAACCGTATTCTTCGGCCGCCTGCGCCATCAGGCCGACGTTCGGCACGCTGCCCATCGTGACCGGATCGAACGCGCCGTGCTGCTTGCAGTCCTCGATCACGGCCTGGTAGACGCCCGCGTAGCAGCGGTCCGGAATCACGGCCTTCGCGTCGTACAGTTGACCGTCCGGGCCCCACATGCCGCCCGAATCGCGGATCATCGCCGGCATCGATGCGTCGACGATCACGTCGCTCGGCACGTGCAGGTTCGTGATGCCCTTGTCCGAGTTGACCATCGCGAGACGCGGGCGCACCGCGTATTCGGCCTTGACGTCGGCCTCGATCGCTTCGCGCGTGTCGGCCGGCAGATCCTTCAGGCGCGCGTACAGATCGCCGATCCCGTTGTTCGGGTTGAAACCGACCTTCGCCAGCACGTCCGCGTGCTTCGCGAGCGCGTCGCGGTAGAACACCGACACGAAGTGACCGAACAGGATCGGGTCCGAGACCTTCATCATGGTCGCCTTCAGGTGCACCGAGAACAGCACGTCCTGCGCCTTCGCGTCGGCGATCTGCGCTTCGATGAAGCTGCGCAGCGCCTTGCGGCTCATCACCGAAGCGTCGATCACTTCACCGGCCTTCACGGCCGTCTTTTCCTTCAGCACCTTCTTCACGCCGTCGGCCGTCGTGAGTTCGATCTTCACGCTGCCGGCATCGGCGATCAGCGCCGACTTCTCGCTGCCGTAGAAGTCGCCCTCGGTCATGTGCGCGACGTGGGCCTTCGACGTCGGCTTCCACGCGCCCATCTTGTGCGGATGCTTGCGTGCGTAGTTCTTGACCGACAGCGGCGCGCGGCGGTCGGAGTTGCCTTCGCGCAGCACCGGGTTCACCGCGCTGCCCTTGATCTTGTCGTAGCGCGCCTTGACGGCCTTCTCTTCGTCCGTCGACGGATCTTCCGGATAGGCCGGCAGCGCGTAGCCCTGCGCCTGCAGTTCGGCGATCGCGGCCTTCAGTTGCGGCACCGATGCGCTGATGTTCGGCAGCTTGATGATGTTCGCTTCCGGCTTCAGCGTGAGCTGGCCCAGCTCGGCCAGATCGTCGGAACCCTTCTGCTCCGACGGCAGGACGTCTGCGAATGCCGCGATGATGCGGCCGGCGAGCGAGATGTCGCGCGTTTCGACGGCGACGCCGGACGAACGCGTGAAGGCCTTGACGATCGGCAGCAGCGAATAGGTCGCGAGCGCCGGCGCTTCGTCGGTGAGGGTGTAGATGATCTTGGGCGAAGTGGACATGGTGGTCAAAGCATTGCTACGTGATGATGGGACTGAGGAGCGCCGGCGGTAACCGGCGGGGAGCGACCGGGTCGATCGCGAAAGGGGCGCGCCGGTTCAGCCGGGCGGTGGTGTTGCGAGGGCCGTCATGGTCTACCTTGCAGGGCTTGCGGGCCGCATCGCGGCGCCGCGGCCCGCATGCCGGGCCGCCCTGCCAACAAAACCTGCCATCCACGAAACGCTCCGGCGCCGGCAGTCAGCGCCGGGGCGGCCGGCAACCTGCCGGCCCACCCCGGAAGGGGTCTTACATGTTCTCGATCAGCACTTCGCCGAAACCGGAGCACGATACCTGCGTCGCACCTTCCATCAGGCGCGCGAAGTCGTACGTGACGCGCTTCTGCAGGATCGACTTCTCCATCGCGGCGATGATCGTATCGGCTGCTTCCGTCCAGCCGAGGTGACGCAGCATCATTTCCGCCGACAGGATCTCGGAACCCGGGTTCACGTAATCCTTGCCTGCGTACTTCGGCGCCGTGCCGTGCGTCGCCTCGAACATCGCGACCGAATCCGACAGGTTCGCGCCCGGCGCGATCCCGATGCCGCCGACCTGCGCGGCCAGCGCGTCGGAGATGTAGTCGCCGTTCAGGTTCAGCGTCGCGATCACGTCGTATTCGGCCGGGCGCAGCAGGATCTGCTGCAGGAACGCATCGGCGATCGAATCCTTGATCACGATCTCGTTGCCCGTCTTCGGGTTCTTCACGCGCATCCACGGGCCGCCGTCGATCAGCTCGCCGCCGAATTCCTTTTGCGCGAGCGCGTAGCCGGCATCACGGAACAGGCCTTCCGTGAACTTCATGATGTTGCCCTTGTGCACCAGCGTGACCGACTTGCGATCGTTGTCGATCGCGTACTGGATCGCCTTGCGCACGAGGCGCTCGGTGCCTTCGGTCGACACGGGCTTGACGCCGATCCCGGAGGTTTCCGGGAAACGGATCTTCTTCACGCCCATCTCGTCCTGCAGGAACTTGATCACCTTCTTCGCCTGCTCGGAGCCCGCCGCCCATTCGATGCCCGCGTAGATGTCTTCCGAGTTCTCGCGGAAGATCACCATGTCGATCTTCTGCGGCTCGCGCACCGGCGACGGCACGCCCTTGAAGTACTGGACCGGACGCAGGCACACGTACAGGTCGAGCTCCTGGCGCAGCGCGACGTTCAGCGAACGGATGCCGCCGCCGACCGGGGTCGTGAGCGGCCCCTTGATCGACACCACGTATTCCTTCAGCACCTGCAGCGTTTCGTCCGGCAGCCACACGTCCGGACCGTACACCTTGGTCGCCTTCTCGCCCGCGAAGATCTCCATCCAGTGGATCTTGCGCTTGCCCTTGTAGGCATGCGCGACCGCCGCGTCGACGACCTTGATCATGACCGGCGTGATATCGAAGCCCGTACCGTCGCCTTCGATATAGGGAATGATCGGCTGATCGGAAACGTTGAGCGAGAAGTCCTTGTTGACGGTGATCTTGTCACCGCCCTCCGGAACCTTGATGTGCTGATACGGCATGATCGACTCCAGTGACGTGGCTGAGCAGGTGATGCTGGTCGAAACTGCGCGCGCAGCGGGGGCGCGGCATGGCCACCCCGCGACGGCAACAGCGAGCCGCTATTCTAGCGCCCCAACCGGGCACTTCGGCGCGAACCGCGACACTGCGCATCAAGCCCTCACTTATGTCTTATATAAGACAGAGGACTTGCCGTTCCGTATTATGCATTAAGATTCCGCCATTTGCCATAGACCGCCCGCCCCGGCTTCCCGCGGGGCGCCGGGCGGGCCCCCGCCATGAACCTGATCGCCCTCAACAAGCCGTTCGGCACGATTTGCCAGTTTTCCGCGCACGAGACGCGGCCGTCGCTCGGCGACTGGGTAAAAACGCCCGGCGTGTACGCAGCCGGCCGGCTCGACGCGGACAGCGAGGGGCTGCTGCTGCTCACCGACGACGGTGCGCTGCAGGCCCGCATCGCGGAGCCGCGCCACAAGCTGGTGAAACGCTACTGGGCGCAAGTCGACGGCGCGCCGGGGCCCGCCGACCTGAAGGCGCTCGCACGCGGCGTCGACCTCGGCGACTACGTGACGCGCCCGTGCCGCGCCGAATTCATCGAGCCGCCCGACACGCTGTGGCCGCGCAATCCGCCGATCCGCTACCGCGCCGCGATCCCGACCACCTGGATCGAGCTGGCGATCACCGAGGGCAAGAACCGGCAGGTGCGCCGGATGACGGCGGCCGTCGGCTTCCCGACGTTGCGCCTGGTGCGCGTCGGCATCGGCGCGCTCGATATATTCGCGCTCGGCATTGCGCCGGGCGAAACGATCGCCCTGCCGCCGCGCGCGCCGTGGGACGGTTTCGCGCCCGCCGGATGACGCATCCGGGATGCGCGAATTTTTTCGTCGTCTTTTTCGTCAACCGCCCGCGGAGATCGTGCGTTAAACCACGCAGATGCCAACCTTAGCTATCCGGCATTGGCAGCCGAACCCGTGTTTGCGTCACGAAAGCGACGTTTTATTCGAATACGATTCGGCGCCCGCAGCGCAAAGAGAAATTTCTCGAAGCGTCTGTCAACCGAAAGGTGGATGGCACCGTTAGACGACATGACTCCTATTGCCGGGTCATTTGGTTAATTAACTAAAGCTGAGGAACACAACATGAACAAACTGATCGCCGCTCTGGTCGCTGGCCTCTTCGCAACGGCTGCTTTCGCACAAGCTTCGGCTCCGGAAGCTGCTCCGGCAGCAGCAGAAGCTGCTTCGGCACCGGCTAAGCACGCTGCCAAGAAGCACCACGCTGCCAAGAAGCACCACAAGGCATCGAAGAAGGCTGCAGCAAGCGACGCAGCAGCACCGGCAGCTGCTTCGAACTAAGTAAGCAAGCTGTAATAACGCAGTCAAGAACACGCAGTTCTGCCGTTCTTACGGCGTTGAAAGGCAGATCACCGCAAGGCGATCTGCCTTTTTCTTTTTTGTGCCCGCCGGCGCGCATCGCGTACCATGCGGGTCTCGTTTTCCAGACAGGAGCCATGCTGTGCCATTCTCCCTGCGCCAGTCGCTCGGCCGCCTTGCGCGCGCCGCCGTGTTTCCCGCCGCCCTCGCCGTCCTCGCGCTCGGCATGCAGGCCGCCGGCGCGCAAGTGCCGCCTGGCGCCAAGCAGCCGAGCGAGTTCCCGCGCGTGAAGCTGCGCGCCGGCATGTATGTGATCGACGCGGCCGTCGCCGCCAACGACGCCGATCGCGAACAGGGGCTGATGTACCGTTCGCAGCTTGCGCCGAACGAAGGCATGCTGTTCGTCTTCAACGAGAACGCCGTGCACTGTTTCTGGATGAAGAACACGCTGATTCCGCTGTCGATCGCGTTCATCCGCGCGGACGGCACGATCACCGACATCGACGAGATGAAGGCCGAGACGACCGACAACCACTGTCCGCGCAACAACGGCGTCTATGCGCTCGAAATGAGCAAGGGCTGGTTTGCCGCGAAGGGTATCAAGCCCGGCATGAAGCTCGACGGCCTGCCGCGGGCCCAGTAACGGCAACGGCCCGCGCGGCGGCATCGCGCCGCGCACCGACCGCAAGCCGGCCGCCCGTGGCGCGCCGGTTTTTTTTCGCCCGCCGGCGGCGGTGCGCGCCTTGATTCCGCCTGCGCCGGCCGCATCTGCAAAAGCCACGCGCAAGCGCTATGCTTGAAGTCTCGCTTGTTCCAGCCCGGGCCGGCTCCAGCCGGCCCGCTTACGATCCGAACCACCAGGAGGTTCACGTGCCCCGCAAAACCCCCATCGAGCGCTATCGAAATATCGGGATCAGCGCTCACATCGATGCCGGCAAGACCACGACGACCGAGCGCATCCTGTTTTACACCGGCGTGAGCCACAAGATCGGTGAAGTGCACGACGGCGCGGCCACGATGGACTGGATGGAGCAGGAGCAGGAACGCGGCATCACGATCACGTCGGCGGCGACCACGGCCTTCTGGAAAGGCATGGCCGGCAACTATCCGGAACACCGGATCAACATCATCGACACGCCCGGGCACGTCGACTTCACGATCGAAGTCGAGCGTTCGATGCGCGTGCTCGACGGCGCGTGCATGGTCTACGATTCGGTCGGCGGCGTGCAGCCGCAATCGGAAACCGTGTGGCGCCAGGCGAACAAGTACAAGGTGCCGCGCATCGCGTTCGTCAACAAGATGGACCGGATCGGCGCCGACTTCTTCCGCGTGCAGAAGCAGATCGGCGACCGCCTGAAAGGCGTCGCCGTGCCGATCCAGATTCCGATCGGCGCCGAAGATCATTTCCAGGGCGTCGTCGATCTCGTGAAGATGAAGGCGATCGTGTGGGACGACGAAAGCCAGGGCGTGAAGTTCACGTACGAGGACATCCCCGCGAACCTGGTCGAGCTCGCGCACGAATGGCGCGAGAAGATGGTCGAGGCCGCGGCCGAAGCGAGCGAGGAACTGCTCGAGAAGTATCTGCACGACCATGAATCGCTGACCGAGGACGAGATCAAGGCCGCGCTGCGCCAGCGCACGATCGCCAACGAGATCGTGCCGATGCTGTGCGGCAGCGCGTTCAAGAACAAGGGCGTGCAGGCGATGCTCGACGCGGTGATCGATTACCTGCCGTCGCCGGTCGACGTGCCCGCGATCCTCGGCCACGATTTCGCCGATCCGGAAAAGCCGGCGGAACGCCACCCGAGCGACGACGAGCCGTTCTCGTCGCTCGCGTTCAAGATCATGACCGACCCGTTCGTCGGCCAGCTGATCTTCTTCCGCGTGTATTCGGGCGTCGTCGAGTCGGGCGACACGGTGCTCAACGCGACGAAGGACAAGAAGGAGCGGCTCGGGCGGATCCTGCAGATGCACGCGAACGAGCGCAAGGAAATCAAGGAAGTGCGCGCGGGCGACATCGCGGCGGCCGTCGGCCTGAAGGAAGCGACCACCGGCGACACGCTGTGCGATCCGGCCAAGCCGATCATCCTCGAGAAGATGGAATTCCCGGAGCCGGTGATCTCGCAGGCCGTCGAGCCGAAGACGAAGGCCGACCAGGAAAAGATGGGCCTCGCGCTGAACCGCCTCGCGCAGGAAGATCCGTCGTTCCGCGTGCAGACCGACGAAGAGTCCGGCCAGACGATCATTTCGGGGATGGGCGAGCTCCACCTCGAAATCCTGGTCGACCGGATGAAGCGCGAGTTCGGCGTCGAAGCGACGGTCGGCAAGCCGCAGGTCGCATATCGCGAGACGGTGCGCACGACGGCCGCCGACGTCGAAGGGAAGTTCGTCAAGCAGTCGGGCGGTCGCGGCCAGTACGGCCATGCGGTGATCACGCTCGAGCCGAACCCGGGCAAGGGCTACGAGTTCCTCGACGAGATCAAGGGGGGCGTGATTCCGCGCGAGTACATCCCGGCGGTCGACAAGGGCATCCAGGACACGCTGAAGAGCGGCGTGCTCGCGGGCTACCCGGTCGTCGACGTGAAGGTGCACCTGACGTTCGGCTCGTACCACGACGTCGACTCGAACGAAAACGCGTTCCGGATGGCCGGCTCGATGGCGTTCAAGGAAGCGATGCGCAAGGCAAAGCCCGTGCTGCTCGAGCCGATGATGGCCGTCGAGGTCGAGACGCCCGAGGACTTCATGGGCAACGTGATGGGCGACCTGTCGAGCCGGCGCGGCATCGTGCAGGGGATGGAGGACATCGCGGGCGGCGGCGGCAAGCTGGTGCGCGCCGAGGTGCCGCTCGCGGAGATGTTCGGCTATTCGACGTCGCTGCGCTCGGCAACGCAGGGTCGTGCGACGTACACGATGGAGTTCAAGCATTACGCGGAAACGCCGGCGAACGTGTCGGAAGCCGTGATCAACGCGAAGACGAAGTAAGCGCCGCGCGCGCCCCGGCGCATGCACGCGAAGCCCGTCCGGTTCCGGACGGGCTTTTTTTCATCCGGCGCGGCGCATCGCGCTCGCGACTTGTTGATCGATACGCCGAGCTTTTTTTCGCGTGCCACAATGGATGGCGAATCGTCAGATGGAACCCGCCCGATGCCGCCCACCCCTGCCCTGCGCCGCCTGCTGGCCCTCTATGCCGGCCTGATCGCCGCGAACGTCGCCGTCTGGCTGTGGGCGCTCGCGGTGCTGCGCGACCATCCGCTGCTGCTCGGCACCGCGGCGATCGCGTACGGGCTCGGGCTGCGTCATGCGGTGGACGCGGATCACATCGCCGCGATCGACGTCGCGACGCGCAAGCTGATGCAGGACGGCCAGCGTCCGGTGAGCGTCGGCCTGTTCTTCTCGCTCGGCCATTCGACGATCGTGATCGCCGCGACGCTCGGCATCGCGCTCGCCGCGTTTGCGCTGCGCGACCGGTTCGATGCGTTCCGCGAGATCGGCGGCACGATCGGCACGGCAGTATCGGCCACGTTCCTGCTGGTGCTCGCATGCGTGAACTTGGCGATCCTGCGCGACGTGTGGCGACGCTATCGCGGCGCATCCGGGCACACGCACGACGGCGCGCATGATCATCGTCCCGCCGGACTCGTCTCGCGGTTGCTGCGCCCGTTGTTCCGGTTCGTGTCGAAGAGCTGGCACATGTATCCGGTCGGCGTGCTGTTCGGGCTCGGTTTCGATACTGCAACCGAAATCGGCCTGCTCGCGATCGCCGCCGCGCAGGCCAGCCAGGGGCTGCCGGTCTATACGATCATGCTGTTCCCCGCGCTATTCACCGCCGGCATGACGCTGATCGACTCGACCGACAACGTCCTGATGATTCACGCATACGGCTGGGCAATGGACGATCCGCAGCGCAAGCTGCTCTACAACGCGAGCATCACGTTCGTGTCGGCGGCCGTCGCGCTGGCGATCGGCGGGATCGAGGCGGCCGGCCTGCTGGCCGACAAGCTGTCGCTGACGGGCCCCGTGCGCGACACGCTCGATGCGCTCGGCGAACGCTTCGGCTCGATCGGCTACGGCATCGTCGCGCTGTTCCTCGTCTGCTGGATCGCGTCGATCCTATTCCACCGCTGGCAACGTGCGGCCGACGCGCCTGCGCGCTGAACGACGCGCCCGACGTTTCATTCCGGAAACAAAACGCCCCCCTGCGACGTTGCAGGCGTGGTCACGCGACGACGCCCGCCTTTCGCCACGGGCCCAAGCGGCCGATGGCACGAATCTCGCAGATAGGGATTCGCACGGCGGGCCCGCGTGCCGATCCGCATTCGCGGCTGGCGTCGAGCGCCGGCCCGACGGCCATCGGCCGACGATAGGACAACGAATCTTTTACGCCCCCCTGCACCACACGTAGATCGTCGCGCGGCAACGAGGCATCGCGCGCATGGGGAGGCCATGATGCATAAGACGAAACAACCGTTCCGCGCGGCGGGACGGCGCCCTCGTGCAACCTTGCTGGCCGCGGCCGCGTTTGCGTGCTGCTGCTCGTATGCCGTCGCACAGAACACCACGCCTGACGCCACGCCCGACGCGAACGCCAGCGCGGACACCATCATGACGCTGGTCGAGAACGCATCGCCGTGCGCCGCCAATCCGGCCGCGTGCGCGGCGCACGTTTATGCCGGCCGGGGCGTCGGTAATGGCGGTGCCGGTGCGAGCGGCAGCGGCAGTGGGAATGGAAACGGCAGTGGCACCGGTAGCGGCGGTGGCGGTGGCAACGGTAGCGGCGGAAATAACGGGAACGGGGCCGTCGGACCGGCCGGTGTCGGTGGAACGACAGGCGGAACTTCAGGCAGTACGAGCGGCACGGGCCGGGGAGGCAATGCGTCGGGTAACGGTGGTTCGGGTGGCGGCACCTCGGGTGGCGGCACCTCGGGCGGTGGTACCTCGGGCGGCGGTACTTCGGGTGGCGGCACCTCGGGCGGCGGTACTTCGGGCGGCGGTACTTCGGGCGGCGGTACTTCGGGCGGCGGTACTTCGGGTGGCGGTACTTCGGGTGGCGGTACTTCGGGTGGCGGTACTTCGGGTGGCGGTACTTCGGGTGGCGGCACCTCGGGTGGCGGTACTTCGGGTGGCGGTACTTCGGGCGGCGGTACTTCGGGTGGCGGTACTTCGGGTGGCGGTGGCCACGGTGGTGGTGGCGATGGTGACGGCGGCGGCCACGGTGGCGGCCATGGCGATGGCGGTGGTGGTCACGGCAACGGCGGCGGCAATGGCAACGGCGGTGGTGGTCACGGCAATGGCGGCGGCAATGGTGACGGCGGTGGCGGCCATGGCAATGGCGGCGGCCATGGTGACGGTGGTGGCGGCCATGGCAATGGCAATGGCGGTGGCAACGGTGGAGGTGGTCACGGCAATGGCGGCGGCAACGGCAATGGCAACGGCAGTGGCGGAGCCGGCAATGGCGGCGCTAACGGTGTCGGCAACGGTCGTGGTAATGGTGGCAATAGCGGCGGCGCGGGCAACGGTGGCGGAAACGGTAACGGCGGTGGGGGCGCGGGTCACGGCGGCGGGAGCGGCGGCGCCAATGGCACCGGCGGCCACGGCAATGGCGGCGGCAACGGTAACGGCAATGGCAGTGGCGGCGCCGGCAACGGCGGGGCCAACGGCGTCGGCAACGGCCGTGGCGCCGGTAACGGCAACGGCGGCGGTCACGGCAACGGCGGATCGTCCGGCGGCAATCACTGACCCGACGAAGCGTTGCCCGGCCGAATACGGTCAGAGCATCTCGAGCGCGCGCTTGCTGCGCGGCGGACGGAAATACGCGTCAAGCTGCGCGCGCTCGTCATCGCTCAACACCAAGTCGAGCGCGGCGCGGTTGTCGCGCACGTGTTCGATCCGCGACGCCTTCGGAATCGCGAATACAGCCGGCTGCGCGAGCACCCATGCCAGTGCGACGCGCATCACCGACACGCCGCGCAGCCGCGCGATCTCGTCGAGCGGCGAGCGTTTGGGCAGCCGCCCGTGATCGACCGGGCTATACGCCATCGCCGGAATCCGATGGTCGGCCAGCCACGGCAGCAGGTCGAATTCCGGGCCGCGTCGCGCGATGTTGTAGAGAATCTGGTTGGTTGCGCACGCACCGCCGCCCGCCTCGCCGACGAGTTCGGCCATGTCAGCCGTATCGAAATTGCTCACGCCCCAGTGGCGGATCTTGCCCGCACGTTGCAACGCGTCGAAGCCCGCGACGGTTTCTTCGAGCGGCACCGAGCCGCGCCAGTGCAGCAGGTACAGGTCGAGGCGGTCGGTACGCAGGCGCTTGAGGCTCGCGTCGCACGCGGCGACGACACCGCGCCGGCTCGCATGGTGCGGATAGACCTTGCTGACGAGAAACACGTCGTCGCGCAGGCCCGCGAGCGCGTCGCCGACGAGTTCCTCGGTCGCGCCGTCGCCATACATCTCGGCCGTATCGACCAGCGTCATCCCGAGTTCGATGCCCTCGCGCAGCGCGGCGATCTCGTCCGCGCGCCGCGCCGGCCGCTCGCCCATTTCCCAGGTGCCCAGGCCCAGCTTCGGAATCGTCTCGCCGTTCGGCAAGACGACCGTGGCGATCGTGTCTGTCATGCGTTCCTCGTTGCGGATTCGTGGCCGCACACCGCGGCCGAAGCATCGGATACGACGCATCAGTGTAGTCAATCGGTGCGCCCCCAGCCTATTACACGGCAAAAACCGGCTATAACGGCGCGGCATGATGACTTAGAATGGCCGCAACCTGATCGATACCCATTGTATGAAGGCACCCACGGACGACCGCTGGCAGGACCTGCGCCCCGACCCCGACAACGATACGCCGCTCTACCTACAGCTCGCCCGCAAGCTCGGCGACGCGATCCACGACAACCGCTGGACGGCCGGCGAAGCGCTGCCCTCCGAGCGTGTGTTGTCCGAAGCGCTAGGCGTGTCGCGCATCACCGCGCGCAAGGCGATCGCGCTGCTCGTCGAGCAAGGCTTGATCCGCCGCACACAGGGCGCGGGCAACTTCATCCAGCCGCGCTACGAGGATCCGCTGTCGCGGCTGTCGAGCTTCAGCGAAATGCTCGAGCGCCGCGGCTTCAAGCCGAGTTCGCAGTGGCTCGCGCGCGAAATCCAGCCCGCGAACCGCGACGAAGTGATCCAGCTCGGACTGTCGCCGGCCGCATCGGTTACACGCCTGAAACGCCTGCGTCTCGCCGACGGCATCGTGATGGCCGTCGAGAACTCGACGTTCCCCGCCACGCTGATTCCCGACCCGCAGGCGATCGTCGGCTCGCTGTACAGCTATCTCGAAGCGCGCGGCACGCCGATCGTGCGCGCGCTGCAGCATTTCCGCGCGGTCAACGCGACCGACGAGATCGCCGAGCAGATGGGCATCGCCCCGCACGACGCCCTCCTGCTGATCACGCGGATCGGCTATACGTCCGACCAGCGCGCGATCGAACTGACCGATACCTACTGCCGCAACGACTACTACGATTTCGTCGTCGAACTGCGCAAGTAACGCGAGCGTGCGTCGCCGGCCCTCACAGCCAGCGTGCGTCGTCGGTGCCGAGCGGCACGGGCGGACGCGCGAACGACGGCGGCGTCGCCGACAACCGCTCGGCCGGCCGCACGGTGTCGAGCACGCCGAACGGCGATGCGATGCGGTCGATCCGGTCCCGCACGTCGGCAAGCGCGAGATCGGGCGCGTGCAGCCCGTCCGGCACGACGCCGAACGACTGCAGCCAGCGCCCCGTCTGCGCGAGCGACATCCGCACGTGCCAGCTTCCCCCTTCGCGCGCCCGCCGTGCAAGCGCGATCATCGCGCCGAACGCCGCCAGATACCCCGTTGCATGATCGAGCGCCTGGCACGGCAGATGGCGCGGCCCGCTCGCCTGCGCGGCCTGCTGCTCCTGCCAGGCGATTCCGCTCGCCGACTGCACGAGGCTGTCGAACCCGCGCCGCGCCGCCCACGGTCCTGCATGCCCGTACGCCGACACCGACACGTAGACGATGCCGGGCCGCCGCGCCGCCAGCGCCTGCGGCGCGAAGCCGCGCGCCGCGAGCGCGCCGGGCCGGTACGATTGCAGAAACACGTCCGCATCGCGCGCCAGGGCGTGCAGCGTATCGACGCCTGCCGCGTCGCGCAGATCGACCCACGTCGAACGCTTGCCGCGCCCGTTGTCGATCACGAGCGGCGCAATGTTCGGCAGGTGCGGACCGTTGACGAGCAGCGTCTGCGCGCCGTGCGACGCCAGCGTGCGGCCCGCGACCGGCCCCGCGATGATGCGCGTGAGATCGAGCACGCGCACGCCCGCCAGCGGCTGGCCGGCCTCGCCGCGGCCGATCGGCTCGGCCGGTGCGTCGCCGATCCGTTCGATCTCGAACAGCGGCAGCGACGCGATCGCGCGCGCCTGCTCGTGAGCCGCCCATTCGTCAGGGGTTCTGATCAATGCCGCGCACAGGCCGGCCTCGGCCAGCGCGGTGTCGAGTGCCGCGCCGTCCCACGTACGGATCGCCGCGGCCACGTCGGCGGGCTGCGAGCCGCAGCCGAGCACGTCGAGAATGCCGTGCAGGTGATGCGGGAAATTCGCGTGCAGTTGAATCCAGCGTCCGTCGCCCGTCTCGAAGAAGCCGGTCACCGAATGGCGCAACTCCGGCGGCGGCCCGTCGTCCACGCGCAGGTAGCGTTCGCTGCGGAACGCCACGAGCGCGTCGCGCACCGACACGTCGACCGTTTGCGCCACGCCCGTTCGCAGCCGATGGCATTCGGCCGCCGCGAGCCCGGCTGCGGCGATCGTCGCGGCGGCAAGCGTGCCGACATGAAACGTCGACGGCAGCGCCGGGTCCTGCCCGGTCACGGTCGTCCGGGCCAGCGCGTCGCGCGCGCCGTCTGCGAGTTGCCAAAGATGCGCCAATGCGAATTCGGGTGTCATGGTGAAGGAGACGCCGTTGGGGAGACGGAATCGAGTCTAGAATTCGCGACGGACACGATCAATCTTGATTGCGCGAATCAATACATAACGAATAGTTGTAGCGAGCCCGCGCTTCATGCGCGGCGACAGGAGCAAGCGGCATGACATCCGTCAGCGCACAGGAAGCCGCCGGCATGCTCGGCGTCAGCGTGAGCACCCTTTACGCATACGTGAGCCGCGGCCTGCTGCGCTCGCTGCCCGACGGCGCGACCAAGCGCCGCCGCTACGACGCGAACGAGGTGCGCCTGCTCGCGCGCCGCCGCGCCGACGCGAAGCGCGCGGGCGGCGTCGCCGAACGTTCGCTCGACTGGGGCGTGCCGGTATTGGAATCGCGCATCACGCAGATCGCCGACGGCCGCCTGCGGTACCGCGGCGCCGATGCGATCGCACTGGCCGACGCAGCGACGCTCGAAGAAACGGCCGCGCGGCTGTGGGACTGTCCGCCCGCGCGGCTGGCCGCCACGTCGCTTGCATCGACCGGTTTCGATGCGGCGCAGTGGGACGACTGGGCGCGTCGCTGGGCGCATCTCGCACCGCTCGAACGGGCGCTGGTGCTCCTGCCGGCCGCGGCCGCATCGATGCCGCGCCTGTGGGCACAGGGGCGCAACGCGCAGCTCGATTCCGCAGCACTGCTGCTGCGCGTCGCGACGGCGGCGCTCGTCGGCATCGCGCCGGGCGACGCGCCCGTGCACCGCCAGTTGGCAGCCGCGTGGCGCGTGCGGCGGCGCGACGAAGCCGACCTGCTGCGGCGTGCGCTCGTGCTGTGCGCCGATCACGAACTGAATCCGTCGACCTTCGCGGTGCGCTGCATCGCATCGACCGGCACCCATCTGTTCGGCGCGATCTCGGGCGGGCTCGCGGCGCTGTCGGGGCCGCGCCACGGCGGCGAGACGTTCCGCGCCGGCACGCTGCTCGACGAAGCCGCCCGCGCCGCCGATCTCGATCGCTACCTCGCGCTGCGGCTGGCGCACGACGAACGCGCGGACGGCGGGCGCACGGCCCTGTCCGGCTTCGCGCACCCGCTGTACCCCGACGGCGACCCGCGCGCACGGGCGCTGCTCGATGCGCTGCACGCTTCGACGCCCGAGCAGCCGGCGCTGCGCATGGCGCGCATGCTCGCTTCGCGCGTCGAAGCGGCGACGGGCCTGCGGCCGACGATCGATTTCGCGCTCGCGGTGCTGGAGCGCACGCTCGCGCTGCCCGACGGCGCGGCGTTCACGCTGTTCGCGGCCGGTCGCACGGCCGGCTGGATCGCGCATGCGCTCGAACAGTATGCGGACGGGAAGCTGATCCGGCCGCGGGCGCGCTACGTCGGCAGCGACGCGGCTGCGTGACGCCGGCCGCCGCGCCATGCGGCGAACGGGCGCCACCATGCCGGCGCGCGGCGCTCGGCCGGCGCCGCGAGCGGGCCGAACGCGAACGTCGCGCCGCGCGGCCCGGCGCTGACCCACGCGCGCGTGCCGGGCAGCAAGGTCAGCGATGCGCCCGCACCCAGCCAGTGATCGTCGGGCCGCCCCTCGACGGTCACCCACACGTCGCCTTCGGCCACCTCGAGCAGCGTGCGATCGACGATCCGCCACCGTCCGGCCGGCTCGTCGCCGTCCATCACGTAAAGTCGCAGTTCGCGCATGGCAGCCTCCTGGTCGCACGGGGTCGATGCCTCCAGTATTTCGGATAGCGGCGGCGCACGGACAGATACGGCCGCAGACACTTTCGGCTGAACTGTACTGGCCGCCCGACGGAGACAGGCATCCGGCGGCCGGGCCGGGCGGGCCACCCGACACAGCGCCCCGAACTGCACGGCGCGGCGGCTTTCCCTACAATGTCGGCTGTCCCGCGCCACCGTCCCCGCCGTCATGTTCCAACGCCCACCCGCCGCCGCTCCCGGCGAAAAGAACCTCACCGTGATGCTCTGGCTCGTTGCGACGGGCTTCTTCATGCAGACGCTCGACGCGACGATCGTCAACACGGCGCTGCCGTCGATGGCCGCGAGCCTCGGCGAATCGCCGCTGCGGATGCAATCGGTCGTGATCGCGTACTCGCTGACGATGGCGGTGATGATCCCCGTGTCGGGCTGGCTTGCCGACACGTTCGGCACGCGGCGCGTGTTCTTCAGCGCGATCCTGGTGTTCTCGCTCGGCTCGCTGCTGTGCGCGAACGCCCATACGCTGACGCAGCTCGTCGCGTTCCGCGTCGTGCAGGGCGTCGGCGGCGCGATGCTGCTGCCGGTCGGGCGGCTCGCGGTGCTGCGCACGTTCCCGGCCGAGCGCTACCTGCCCGCGCTGTCGTTCGTCGCGATTCCGGGCCTGATCGGCCCGTTGATCGGGCCGACGCTCGGCGGCTGGCTCGTGAAGATCGCGTCGTGGCACTGGATCTTCCTGATCAACGTGCCGGTCGGCGTCGCGGGCTGCATCGCGACCTTCTATTCGATGCCCGATTCGCGCAACCCGGCCGCCGGCCGCTTCGACCTGAAGGGCTATCTGCTGCTGACGATCGGGATGGTCGCGATCTCGCTGTCGCTCGACGGGCTCGCCGATCTCGGCATGCAGCACGCGGCCGTGCTGGTGCTGCTGATCCTGAGCCTCGCGTGCTTCGTCGCGTACGGGCTGTACGCGGTGCGCGCGCCGCAGCCGATCTTCTCGCTGGAGTTGTTCAAGATCCACACGTTCAGCGTCGGGCTGCTCGGCAACCTGTTCGCGCGGATCGGCAGCGGCGCGATGCCGTACCTGATCCCGCTGCTGCTGCAGGTGAGCCTCGGCTACTCGGCGTTCGAGGCCGGGCTGATGATGCTGCCGGTCGCGGCGGCCGGCATGTTCTCGAAACGGATCATCACGCGCCTGATCACGCGGCACGGCTACCGCAAGGTGCTGCTCGCGAACACGATCATGGTCGGCGTGATGATGGCGAGCTTCGCGCTGATGCGCGACACGGTGCCGGTGTGGGTGAAGGTCGTGCATCTCGCGCTGTTCGGCGGCTTCAACTCGATGCAGTTCACCGCGATGAACACGCTGACGCTGAAGGATCTCGGCACCGGCGGCGCGAGCAGCGGCAACAGCCTGTTCTCGCTCGTGCAGATGCTGTCGATGAGCCTCGGCGTCACGGTCGCCGGCGCGCTGCTCGCGACGTTCACCGGCATGCTGCGCACCGTGACGCCGAGCAACACGCTGCCGGCGTTCCATGCAACGTTCATCTGCGTCGGGATCATCACGGCCGCCTCCGCGTGGATCTTCGCGCAGCTCGCGCCCGAGATCCGCAGCACCGCGCGCAAGACCGACCCGTCCGAGCGCGCGTGACGCGCGGTGCGCGCCGAATCGGGCTCGCGCGCACCATCGCGGTGCAACGCGGCCGGGCACGCGTGCGCGTACCGACCGCGAATGGCGGCCGCACGCGGCGCGCTGCCGTGCATGCTTCTTGCTCGCCTATTCTGTAGGTAAACTGGCAGTCTTCCTTCGGCCGACATCATGAGCATGATCGAAATCGATCCCCCCGGCTTTCAGCCGCCCCGCCCTGTCGCCGGCGACGACGGGAACCGGCGCACCGTGCTGTACGGCGGCTACACCGTGTTCAGCGTGTTCCAGCCCGTTTTCTCGGTGTCGCACCGGCGCGCGATCGGCTATCACGCGTCGCTGCGCGCGCACGACGAGGAAAGCCGCCAGGTGGCGTCGCACGAGGTATTCACGCAGGCGGCGCGGCGCGGCGACCTGCTGGAGCTCGGCCGGCTCGCCGAATCGTTGCATCTCGGTAACTTCCACGCGTTCGACAGCCACGACGAATGGCTCTTCCTGAGCCTGCATCCGGCCGCGCTGATGGACACCATCTACGGCGACGCGCTGCTCGCGAACCTGAAGGCGCTCGGGCTGCCGCCGCACCGCGTGGTGCTCGAGGTGCCCGAACAGGCCGGCGGCGAGACGCCGCGCTATGCGGCGATCATCGACGGGCTGCGCAAGGCCGGCTTCCTGATCGCACTCGTCGGCTTCGGCGCGAAGCATTCGAACATCGATCGCGTGTGGCATTTGCATCCGGACATCGTCACGCTCGACCGCGGCATCCTCGCGCAGGCGAGCGAGCACTCGCATCTCGAACGCGTGCTGCCGGGGCTCGTGTCGCTGCTGCACGAATCCGGCCAGCTCGTGCTGATGGGCGGGCTCGCGACCGAACGCGACGCGCTGATCGCGCTCGAATGCGACGTCGATTTCGTGCAGGGCCAGTACTTCGCGGGGCCGAGCGTCGATCCCGTGCAGCCGCAGGCCGCCGCGGGCTGCATGGACACACTGTCGGCCGCGCTGCGGCTGCGCGTCGCGCAGCGCGAGCGCACGCAGGCGGAACGGCTCGCACCGTACGTCGCCGCGCTCGAGGAAGCGAGCCGCAAACTCGGCGCGGGCGAATCGCTCACCGACGCGGCCGCCGCCGTGCTCGGGCTGCCGGAGACCGCGCGCTGCTTCCTGCTCGACGCGTCGGGCCGCCAGATCGGCGACAACGTGCTCGCGCGCGGCAGCGTGTCGCAACGCGCGAAACGCTTCCGGCCGCTGCTGCATTCCGAAGGCGCGAGCTGGGAACGCCGCCCGTATTTCATCGACGCGATGCGCGCGCCGGGCGGCGTGCATCTGACGGCGCCGTACCTGTCGATCAACGAGGCGCACCTGTGCGTGACCGCATCGATCGCCGCACCGGCCGCGACGGGCATGCAGGTGCTCTGCGTCGACATCAACTGGGAAGCGGCGCTCAGCCGCGAATGAGCCCGATGGCGCGCCGCGTTCACGCGTCGCCGGCCGCCTTGCGCACGATCAGCCGGTGCACGCGCTTGCCGGACGACGCGCTGACGACCTCGTGTTCGTCGATCACATGCACGCCGGCGCCCAGCGCCGCATGCATCCGCGCCGAGTCGAGCGGCGTATAGAGGCGGCCGCGCTCGTCGCGCAACACGCCGTTTCCGGCCACCCGCCAGCTCAGGTACAACGTGCCGCCCGGCATCAGCAGCTCGGCCAGCCGCGCGGCGGCGGCCGCTGCGTCCGCCTGTTCGAGATGCATGACGACCGTTTCGCACAGCACGTTGCGAAACGCGCCGGACGGTACGCCGGCCAGCGCCGGCAGCACGGCCAGCTCGAAAACCAGACCCGGATGGTGCCGTCGCGCCTCGTCGAGCAGCGCGGCGCTCGCGTCGTAGCCGCGCACGTCGAAGCCGCGCGACGCGAGCCAGGCCGTGTCGCGCCCCGCGCCGCAGCCGACGTCGGCGGTCAGCCCCGGCGAGAAATGCTGTTCGAGCAGCGCGTACATGTCGTCGGGCGCGGCCTGATCGAGCCAGTCCTGCGCGTATTGCGCGGCATGGGCCTCGTAGGCATCGAGAGTCGGGCGATCCACCATGGCGATTGCTCCGCAAAGGCGTCGTATGACGCACTCCGCATCTTAGCCGTTACGCACGGCCCGCGCCGACGGCGGATGGTGCGACGCCGGCCTACGCGGCCCGTACATGGCCCACGCGCGGCGCCCGCGCGGACAGGTCGGCCCACAGCGCATCGCCGCGCCACGCCGGGCGCGCCGCCGCGCGTGCCGCGTCGTGGACGAGCGCGCCGAGTCGCGCATTGACCGGCGCCGGCGCACCGAAGCGCCCGGCCAGCCGCACGATTTCACCATTGATCCAGTCGACTTCGGTCGCGCGGCCCGCCGCGAGGCGGCCGCCGAGATAGCAGCCGACCGCGCCTGCGCCGAACACGCAGACCGGCCCGGCCGGCCTGTCAGACATGCGAATGCGTGCCGCCGTGCACCGGGCCCGCGCGCCGCTCGACTTCGCGGCGCACGTCGCCGCGCAGCCCCGCGAAGAACGCGACCTCGGCGACGATGAACAGCGGCCCGACGATCAGGCCGACCAGATCGTCGACGAACGCGGGTTTGCGGCCTTCGAACCAATGCCCGACGAACTGCACGATCCAGCCGACCACGAACGCGCCGACGCCGATCGCGAGCCATTGCGCGGTCGGCAGCAGCGCCAGCGACTGCGCGGCCCACAGGCCGAGCGCGAGCAGCACGGTCATCACGATCCCGAACCGCAGGTCCAGACGCAGGTAGAACGCCGCGGACACGACGGCGAGCAGCAGCGCCGGCGACAACGCAATGCCGGCCAGCGCGCCGATCGCCGGCCGCGACAGCAGCACCTCGACCGCGAACACGATCATCGGGATGCCGACCAGATGCGTCGCGATGTTGCGCGCGTCGCGATGGTAGGCCGCATACTGGGAAAGATGGTCTTCGAGGGTTTTCATGGCGTCTCCTGATCGGCTATCGAGCGCTATGATGCGCGTCACGCCCGAGAACCTCTGTCAGCTACCCGACATCGCGTGCCCATGCCTTCCTCGCTCGCCCCGTACCTGCCGCAGATCGAAGCGAACCCGTGGTTCGCCGCGCTGCCCCCCGCGCTGCGCGCCGAACTGATCGCCCGCGCGACGCTGCGCCGTCTGCCGTCCGGCCACGCGCTGTTCCGGCGCGGCGACCCGCCGTGCGGGCTGTACGCGGTGCTGGCCGGTTCACTCACGATAGGTGCGGTCGATCCGCAGGGCAAGGAAACGCTGCTGACGGTGGCCGAGCCGATTACGTGGTTCGGCGAGATCGCGTTGTTCGACGGCCAGCCGCGCACGCACGACGCCATCGCGCTCGACGACGCGCTGCTGCTGCACGTGCCGCAGGCCGCGCTGCTCGCGATCCTCGATACGACGCCGCAGTACTGGCGGCAGTTCGCGCTGCTGATGGCGCAAAAGCTGCGCCTGAGCTTCCTGACCGTCGAGTCGATGAGCGTGATGCCGGCCGCGCAACGGCTCGCCGCGCGACTGCTGATGATCGCCGAAGGCTACGGCGGCATCAGCGCCGGGCGCACGCACGTCCGGCTGTCGCAGGAAACGCTCGCGTCGATGCTGTCGCTGACGCGGCAGACCACCAACCAGTTGCTGAAGGCGCTGCAGGCCGACGGCGTCGTGCGGCTGCACGTCGGCGAGATCGAGCTCGTGGACATCGATGCGTTGCGCCGCGCGAGCGGGCTCGGCGACGGCACGTACTGAACGCCGCACGACGGCCTCCATCGGCCTCGATGCGCTGCCCGCGGCCGCCGAGTTGCGCTATCGTGGCGGCTCGTTCCGTCCGCCGCCCGCACCGCCTTGAACACGTCGCCCCTCCCCGCCCCCGCCCGCCATCCGTGGCCCGTATTCGTCGCGTTCCTGCGGCTCGGCCTCACGTCGTTCGGCGGGCCGGTCGCGCATCTCGGCTACTTTCGCGCGGAATTCGTCACGCGGCGCGGCTGGCTCACCGAGCGCACTTATGCGGATCTCGTCGGGCTGTGCCAGTTCCTGCCGGGGCCGGCGAGCAGCCAGGTCGGGATGGCGATCGGTCTCGCGCGTGCCGGCTATGCCGGCATGTTCGCCGCGTGGCTCGGTTTCACGCTGCCGTCGGCGCTGCTGATGATGCTGTTCGCGCTCGGCGTTCACGCGTCGGGCGCGCCGATCGAAGCCGGTGCGCTGCACGGGCTGCGCATCGTGTCGGTCGCGGTGATCGCGCAAGCGGTGTGGGGCATGGCGCGTACGCTGTGCCCGGACGCGCGGCGCGTCACGCTGATGGCCGCGGCCGCGTGCGTCGCGCTGCTCGCGCCGGCCGCCTGGACGCAGATCGCGGTGATCGTCGTGGCGGGAGCGGCCGGGCTCGTGCTGCTGCCGCAACCGGCGCGCGACGCGCATGAACCGTTGCCGCTGCACGTGTCGCCGCGGGCAGGCGTGCTGTGGCTCGCCGTGTTCGCGACGCTGCTCGTCGCACTGCCGTTCACGGCCCGCGCGCTGCGCTCCGACACGCTCGCCGTCGTCGACGCGTTCTTCCGCACGGGTGCACTCGTGTTCGGCGGCGGCCATGTGGTGCTGCCGCTGCTGCAGGCGGCGGTGGTCGCGCCCGGGTGGGTCGGCGATTCGGCGTTTCTCGCCGGGTATGGGGTCGCGCAGGCCGTGCCAGGGCCGCTGTTCACGTTCTCGGCATTCCTCGGTGCGTCGCTGCGCGATGCGCCGAACGGCTGGCTCGGCGGCACGATCGCACTCGTGTCGATCTTCGCGCCGTCGTTCCTGCTCATCGCCGGCACCGCGCCGTTCTGGGAGCGCCTGCGCCGCAGCGCGCGGATGCAGGCCGCGCTCGCCGGCGTGAACGCGGCCGTCGTCGGGCTGCTGCTCGCCGCGCTCTATCGCCCGGTCTGGACCGACACGATCGTCGCGCCGCGCGATCTGGCCGCCGCGCTGGTCGCCTTCGTCGCGCTGGTGTTCTGGCGCGTGCCGCCGTGGGCCGTCGTGATCGCGAGCGCGGCGTTCGGCTGGCTGCTCGGCATGGCCGGCTGATCTGGCCCACGCGCCGCGTTCGGGGCGGGACAAAAAACAAAAAGCCCTCGAAACGAGGGCTTTTTTCGATGCCGCGCGCCGCGGCGGCGCGCAGGCGCCGGACTTACGCGAAGTTCTTCGCTGCGAAGTCCCAGTTCACGATGTTCCAGAACGCTTCGACGAACTTCGGACGTGCGTTGCGGTAGTCGATGTAGTACGCGTGTTCCCACACGTCGATCGTCAGCAGCGCCTTGTCGGCGGTCGTCAGCGGCGTGGCTGCGTTGCTCGTCGACACGATGTCGAGCGAACCGTCGGCCTTCTTCACGAGCCATGCCCAGCCCGAACCGAACGTGCCGACTGCGGCCTTCGTGAACGCTTCCTTGAATGCGTCGTACGAACCCCACTTCGCGTTGATCGCATCGCCCAGCGCGCCCGTCGGTGCGCCGCCGCCGTTCGGCGACAGGCTGTTCCAGAAGAACGTGTGGTTCCAGATTTGCGCGGCGTTGTTGAAGATGCCGCCCGACGACTTCTTCACGATCTCTTCCAGCGGCAGGTTTTCGAATTCCGTGCCGGGGATCAGATTGTTCAGGTTCGTCACATAAGCCTGATGATGCTTGCCGTAGTGGTACTCGATCGTCTCTTTCGAGATGGTCGGCGCGAGTGCGTCTTCAGCGTACGGGAGCGGCGGGAGCGTATGAGCCATGGCGATTCCTTCGTTGAGTATGTAGGGAGGCTTGTGTTGAATGCTGCCGAGCGTCCGATTGTAGGCGAGGACGAATATCCCCGCAAACTCGCGGGCCATTTATCCGCGGTATGCGGAAAAGCGATGCTGGCGCAACGTCCGGCAGGACGAACCCGACGATGCGCAGTATTCGTGCCCGGCCGCGCGGCACGCGTTGCGGCGTGCCTCGCGTTTCGCTCGCGCCGCTTGCGTCAGATCGTATCGGTCAGCCGTGGCTGCACGTCGGCGAGCGACACGTCGGCCGAGCCTTCGGCGAGATGCACGGTCAGCCGCCGCTGCGGCTTCAGCGCATTCGGCGCGCGCACCGCGCGGCCCGTCTGCGCATCGATCAGCGCCGCATAGCCGCGCTCGAGCGTGCGCTGCGGGCTCAGCACCTCGAGCCGCGCCGCACAGGCTGACACACGCGCCGTGTCGCGTTCATGACGACGCTGCAACGCGCTCGCGAGCCGTTGCGACAGCCCCGCGAGCGCGTGGCGCGCCTGTGACGGATCGGGCCGTGCGCGCTGCCAGCGCAGCTGCGCGAGCGCGAAACGCGCACGTGCATCGCGCACCGGCCGCGCCGCGGCCGATGCCAGCCGCACCGCGAGCTGCTCGACGTGCGTGCGCTGCCGCTGCAGCCGCTCGGCCGGGCTCACGAGCCGGCGGGCGAGCCAGTCGAGCTGCTGCGCACGCTGTTCGAGCCGGCGCGCCATGCCGCGCGCAAGCGCACGCCGGCGGTCGTCGACCTCGCGCAGCAGCAGCGCGCGCTGCGGGCTCGCGAGTTCGGCCGCGCCGGTCGGCGTCGGCGCGCGCAGGTCGGCCGCGAAGTCCGCGATCGTGAAGTCAGTTTCGTGCCCGACGCCGCTCACCACCGGCAACTCGCTCGCCGCGATCGCGCGCGCCAGCGCTTCGTCGTTGAACGACCACAAATCCTCGATCGAGCCGCCGCCGCGGCAGACCAGCAGCACGTCGACCTCGCGCCGCGCATTCGCGGTCGCGACGGCCGCGACGAGCTTTTCGGCGGAACCGGCGCCCTGCACGGGGGCCGGATAGACGATCACCGGAATGTGCGGCGCGCGCCGCGCGAGCGTGGTCAGCACGTCGCGCAGCGCGGCGGCCTGCAGCGACGTGACGATGCCGATCGCGCGCGGGTGCGCCGGCAACGGCCGCTTGCGCTCGGGCGCGAACAGGCCCTCGCCTTCGAGCTGCGCCTTCAGCCGCAGGAACGCCTCGTACAGGCGCCCCTGCCCGGTGCGCCGCACCGCTTCGACATTGAGCTGCACTTCGCCGCGCGGCTCGTACATCGTGACGACCGCGCGCACCTCGATGCGGTCGCCTTCGCGCGGCGTGAATTCCGCGTATTGCGCACGGCCGCGGAACATCACGCAGCGCATCTGCGCCTGCTGGTCCTTGATCGAGAAATACCAGTGGCCGCTCGCGGCGCGCGTGAAATTCGACACTTCGCCGGAAATCCACAGCAGCGGAAACGAACGCTCGAGCATCGTCGAAATCGCACGATTGAGCGCCGAAACGGGAATCACTTCGTCGCCGCCGCGCGTGGCGCCGGGTGCGGAAAAAGGAGAATCGGAAAGCATGGGCGGTCGGATGAATGCTGGCGGCGTCACGATAGTCCGACATGCACGCGACGTCCAGCGCCCCCGCATTCGCCGCCGCGCACGGAAAAGGTGTCCACACTCTGGCATTCGTCCGCGTAAAACGCTCGGAAACCGCTAAAAAAGCCAGACAATTCTTCGTAACGCGTTGATTTTTATAATTTTTTAAAGCTTTCAGAATGATTCCCATCCGATTCGATGCCCGCCGGACGGGCGTTTGAGGCAATCGACCGGGGAGTTTTTCACAGAGTTATCCACAGGCCGGCCCGATCCGGCCCCGCACGCCGCGGCGGCCGGTCACGCTTGCCGCGCCCGCGTGCGGCGCGCTAGAGTGCCGCCTTCCACGGACCCTGCGGCATGCGCCGCCCAACGGAGAATCCGCCTTGACGAATCCGTCCCTCGCCGCGGCGCACGACGCGCCGCGCCCGGCCCGATGAGCGCGCCCGGCGGCCCGCTCGCGCGACTCGAAGCGCGCCTGACACGCGAATGGCAGCGGCGCGGCGCGCTCGCGTGGGCGCTCACGCCGTTCGCATGCGTGTTCGGCCTGTGCGCGGCGCTGCGGCGCACCGCTTACGCGCAAGGCTGGAAGCAGCCGGTCGACGTCGGCGTGCCGGTGGTCGTGGTCGGCAACGTGACCGTCGGCGGCACCGGCAAGACGCCGACCGTGATCGCGCTCGTCGACGCGCTGCGCGCGGCCGGCTTCACGCCCGGCGTCGTGTCGCGCGGCTATGGCGCGAACGTGAAGGCGCCGACCGCCGTCACGCCGGCGTCGCACGCGGGCGCGGCCGGCGACGAACCGCTCTTGATCGCGCGCCGCACCGGCGCGCCCGTGTGGGTATGCCCGGACCGCGTCGCGGCCGCGCAGGCGCTACGCGCCGCGCATCCGGACGTCGACGTGATCGTCAGCGACGACGGCCTGCAGCATTACCGTCTCGCGCGCACCGTCGAACTCGTCGTATTCGACCACCGGCTCGGCGGCAACGGCTTCCTGCTGCCGGCCGGCCCGCTGCGCGAGCCGCTGTCGCGGCACCGCGACGCGACGCTCGTCAACGATCCGTACAGCGGCGCGCTGCCGCCGTGGCCCGACACCTACGCGCTCGCGCTGACGCCCGGCGCCGCGTGGCACCTCGACCAGCCCGCGCTGCGCCGCCCGCTGTCGCAATTCGCGAACGAACGCGTGCTCGCCGCGGCCGGCATCGGCGCGCCGGAGCGCTTCTTCGCGACGCTGCGCGCGGCCGGCCTCGCGCCGGCGACCCGCGCGCTGCCCGACCATTACGCGTTCGCCGACAATCCGTTCGTCGACGACGCCGTCGATGCGATCCTAATCACCGAGAAGGATGCAGTAAAATTGGGCGCTTCCTGGCGCGACGCCCGACTGTGGGTGGTCCCCGTCGAAGCCGCGCTCGACCCTCGCCTCATTGCCCTCGTTGTGGAGAAACTCCGTGGACGCTCGCCTGCTTGAAATCATTGTGTGCCCTATCTGCAAAGGCCCGCTCCACTACGACCGTGCCGCGCAGGAGCTGATCTGCAACGCGGACAAGCTCGCCTACCCGATCCGCGACGGCATCCCGGTGATGCTCGTCGACGAAGCGCGCCAGACCGTCGAAGGCACGCCGGTCGACCCGGCCGGCCGCTGAACCGCCGCGCCGCTCGCCCGGCGCACCGATTCGAAACCGACGGCCCGGCCCCGGCCGGGTCGCCGCACTCCGCCGGACGACCGGCTTCCGGCGTCGCCCGCCCCGTTCTTCCCAACGCTTCCCGATGACTCACCCGCAACCCTTCATCGCCGTCATTCCCGCCCGGCTCGCGTCGACGCGGCTCCCGAACAAGCCGCTCGCCGATCTCGGCGGCAAGCCGATGGTCGTGCGTGTCGCCGAGCGCGCGCGCGAGGCGGGCGCGCAGCAGGTACTCGTCGCCTCCGACGCGCAGAGCGTGCTCGACGCGGCGCGCGATCACGGCTTCGAAGCGGTGCTCACACGCGCCGATCACCCGTCCGGCACCGACCGGCTCGCGGAAGTCGCGGCGGCCTTCGGCTGGCGCGACGACACCGTCGTCGTCAACGTACAGGGCGACGAACCGCTGATCGACCCCGTGCTCGTGCGCGACGTAGCGTCGCACCTGGCCGCGCATCCGGCGTGCGCGATCGCGACCGCAGCTCACCCGATCCACGACGCGGCCGACGTGTTCAACCCGAACGTCGTGAAGGTCGCGCTCGACGCGCAGAGCGTCGCGCTGTACTTCTCGCGCGCGCCGATTCCGTGGAGCCGCGACGCCTACCAGCCGCACTGGCCGAACGTCGCGGCCATGCCGGCACCGGCTTTCCCGGTCTATCGGCACATCGGCCTCTATGCGTATCGCGCGCGTTTTCTGCGCACCTATCCGTCGCTCGCGCAGGCGCCGATCGAACAGGCCGAGCAGCTCGAACAGCTGCGCGCGCTGTGGCACGGCGAGCGCATCGCAGTGCTGATCACCGAGTCCGCGCCCGAAGCCGGCATCGACACGCCGGCCGATCTCGCGCGCGTGCAGGCCCTTTTTCAGCCGGGTTCAAAATAACCCGTGGCATAATCAGGCGATTGTGCGAGCCGTCCGCGACCAGCGCGTCCTCGCTTGACCCCGCCCGTGGCCTTGCCGGCAGCCGCGCGTCGCCCTGGCCGACGCGCCGCATCAGACCGATCCGCCGCGCGCCGGGCAAGCCCCGCGCCCGCTGTCGCCGACGCCTTCGTGTCTCGCCACACGAATCTACATACTTGGAGATATCACCATGCGTTTGATCCTGTTGGGCGCGCCCGGCGCGGGAAAGGGCACCCAGGCAAACTTCATCAAGGAAAAATTCGGCATCCCGCAAATCTCGACGGGCGACATGCTGCGTGCCGCCGTGAAGGCCGGCACGCCGCTCGGCGTCGAGGCGAAGAGCTACATGGACGCCGGCAAGCTCGTGCCGGACGCGCTGATCATCGGCCTCGTCAAGGAACGCCTGAAGGAATCCGACTGCGCGAACGGCTATCTGTTCGACGGCTTCCCGCGCACGATCGCGCAGGCTGACGCGATGAAGGAAGCCGGCGTCGCGATCGACTACGTGCTCGAGATCGACGTCCCGTTCTCGGAAATCATCGAACGCATGAGCGGCCGCCGCACGCACCCGGCATCGGGCCGCACGTACCACGTCAAGTTCAACCCGCCGAAGGTCGAAGGTCACGACGACGTGACGGGCGAACCGCTGATCCAGCGCGACGACGACAAGGAAGAAACCGTCAAGAAGCGTCTCGAAGTGTACGAAGCGCAGACCAAGCCGCTGATCACGTACTACGGCGACTGGGCGCAGCGCGGCGAGGAGAACGGCCTGAAGGCGCCGCAGTATCGCAAGATCTCGGGCCTCGGCACCGTCGACGAAATCCGCGAGCGCGCGTTTGCCGCACTGAAGTAAGCAGCGCGTCGCACACCCGCAAGCCGCCCGTTCCGGGCGGCTTTTTTTTGCCTGCCGCGATGTGCACGATCGCGCACGTGTCGCCGCTGCGCTGTGGCACCCCGTACGATCGGGCGAACGCGCGGGTTGCGCCGGCGGCGCGATCCGGATGCGGCCGACGTCGCCGCACGCGCAAGAAAAACGCCCGCGATGCGGGCGTTTTTTTCGTGTGCCGGCAGCGGCGCGCGGGCAACTCAACTCAATCTTCGCCGTCGCGCTGCATCCGCTGCCGCAATTCGCTGACCTGCGACTCGACGACGGTCGCGTCTTCCGCCTCCGGCCGCTCGCCGAGATACTGCTCGAGATCCTCGAGCGCGGGACGCAGGTAGTCGAGCCGCGCATACGCGAAGCCGCGGTCGCGCACTTCGTCGAGTTGCTCGGGCAACAGGATCACGAGCCGCTGCTGCACCGCGAGCAGCCGCTGCCAGCGTTCCGTCTGCAGGTAGATCGTCTTCAGGTTGCGCAACATCCGCGCGATGATCTCGCGGCTCGTCGCGGGCTGCAGCAGCGCGCGCAACGCGCTGTCGACCGCACCGGCCGCACGCGCGACGTACGGTTCGAGCATCTCGACCATCTCGGCTTCGGACAGCGAATGGCCGTTGGTCGGATCGATGATCAGGTCGCCGTCCGGCAGCGTCACGCGCAGCAGGAAATGTCCGGGGAACGACACGCCGCGCGCCGGCACGCCGATCTGCTCGGCGAGCTCGAGGTACAGCACCGACAGCGAGATGGGGATCCCGCGCCGCCGTTTCAGCACGGCGTTCAGGTGGCTGTTATCGGGGTCGTAGTAATCGTTGTGATTGCACGCGAAGCCGAGCTCGCGGAAGAAGAAGTCGTTCAGCGCGGCGACGCGGCCCTTCAGGTCCGTATCGTCGGCGAGCCGCCGGCGCAGCCGCGCCGCCAGCATGTCGAGTTCGGCCAGCGTGCCCTGCAGGTCGAGGTCGGGATACGCGTCCTGCGCCAGCGACAGCGCGGCTTCCGTGACGGGCAGACTGTCGTCGTCCGCCACGAGCGTGCTGAAGTAGTCGAGGACGCGGGTCATTGCGGTCGTCACTTGGCGCGCCTTCTGAAGTAAGCGTATTTGAAGCCCATCACCCACAACATACCGAAATATAGTGCAGCAAACAGCACGAGGCACGCCGCCATCAGCGCAATGCGATCGAGCGGCTGCGCGCGCATCCCGGTCCAGTCGAAACTGATCGCGCACCAGTGCATCAGGCCCGCGAGCACGAGCGCCGCGCCGACGAGCTGCACGAAGAAGCGCAGCCAGCCCGGCGACGGCTGATAGATGCCGCGCTTGCGCAGCCCGAGGAACAGCAGCAGCGAGTTCAGGCATGCGCCGACGCCGATGCTCAGCGTGAGGCCGGCATGGCCGATCAGCGGCACGAACACGTAGTTCGACAGCTGCGTGACGATCAGCACGCCGACGGCGATCTTCACGGGCGTCTTGATGTCCTGCTTCGCATAGAAGCCCGGCGCGAGGATCTTGATCAGGATGATGCCGACGAGGCCGATCCCGTAAGTGGCGAGCGCGCGCGCGACCATCGTGACGGTATGCGCGTCGAACTTGCCGTAGTTGAACAGCGTCGCGGTGAGCGGCGTCGCGAAGAAGAACAGCGCGAGCGCGCTCGGCGCCGCGAGCAGGAACGTGACGCGCAGCCCCCAGTCGAGCAGCGCCGAATATTCGTGCGAATCGGCATCGACGTGCGCCTTCGACAGGCTCGGCAGCAGGATCGTGCCAAGTGCGACGCCGAGCAGCGCCGTCGGGAATTCCATCAGGCGGTCGGCGTAATTGATCCACGACACGGCGCCCTGCCCGAGGCGCGACGCGATGTTGGTGTTGATGATCAGCGACAACTGCGCGACGGAGACCGCGAACGTCGCGGGCACCATCTTCGCCAGCACACGCTTCACGCCCGGATGACGCAGCGCACGCAGCGGGTTGAGGCCGATCAGCGGCACCATGTCGATCTTCTTCAGGCCCGGCAACTGCACGAGAAACTGCAGCACGCCGCCGACGATGACGGCCCACGCGAGCGCGTAGACCGGCACCTTCAGGTGCGGCGCGACGAACACGGCCGCGGCGATGAACGCGACGTTGAGCAGCACCGGCGCGAACGCGGGCAGCGAGAAGCTCTTGTACGTGTTCAGCACGCCCGACGCGAGCGTGGTCAGCGAAATGAACACGATGTACGGGAACATGATCCGCGTCATCGTGACCGCGAGCGGGAACGCCTGGCCGTCGCCGTGCAGGCCGGACGCGACCGCGAACACGACCCACGACGCGCCGGCGATCCCGACGACCGACAGCACGGCCAGCGCCCACGCGAGCACGGTGGACATCGCGTCGACGAGCGCCTTCGTCGCATCGTGACCCTGCTGGTTCTTGAACTCGGCGAGGATCGGCACGAATGCCTGCGAGAACGCGCCTTCGGCGGACAGGCGGCGCAGCAGGTTCGGGATACGGAAGGCGACGTAGAACGCGTCGGTGTATTGACTGGCGCCGAACGCACGGGCGATCAGCGTCTCGCGGGCCAGTCCGGTCACGCGCGACAGCAGCGTGAAGCCGCTGACCGTCAGCAGGGCTCGGAATAGATTCATGGGGCGCTTATTATACGGACGTTGCGCGACCCAGCCACCGGCCGATGCCGAAAAGCGCACCCGCCGCCGGCGCCCCGCCCGGCGGGCGTTACGTCGAACTTGCCACTCGCTTGATTTTGTTGCTATAATCGCCGGTTTCTGGGCTCGTACATGCACGGCAACTGCCGTTTTCATGTCCCGGCCTCGGTTAAAATCACCGTTTTTTTATGCGCCCCTGGGCAATCGTTCTCAGGGGACGGATCGAAAAGCAGCGCTTGGCCGTCAGGCTCCAAGCTCTGGAAACAGGACAGGATAAGGAACCGTCATGGCTAACTCCGCACAAGCACGCAAGCGCGCCCGTCAGGCCGCGAAGGCAAACTCGCACAACTCGGCGCTGCGCTCGAAATTCCGTACCGCGATCAAGTCGGTTCGCAAGGCTGTCGAAGCCGGCGACCAGGCAAAGGCTGCCGAGCTGTTCAAGGCTGCCGTGAAGACGATCGACACGATCGCCGACAAGAAGATCGTTCACAAGAACAAGGCCGCTCGCAGCAAGAGCCGCCTGGCCGCAGCCGTCAAGGGTCTGCAGGCAGCAGCGTAAATCCGGTGTGCCCGCTTCGGCGGGTGCTCCTGTTTCCTGCGATCGCAAAAAAGCCCGCCTCGGCGGGCTTTTTGTTGCCTGTCGCCTACGCATCACGCACGGCGGCGGCATTCGTCCGGGCGGGCGCAGCACGCGCCCTCGCCCGTCGACATCACTCACTTCTTCGTGTTGTAGTCGGGCAGCTCGCACGCCTCGGTCACGACGAGGTTGTTGTCCTTCGCGAAGTTCAGCACGAAATCGAAAGCCATCGGCTCGATGTCGCGCAACCGCGAATCGAGGATCACGCATTTCAGGTCGCCGAGCATCGTCGGGCGCACGTACAGCGAATACTTGAGACGCGCATTCGGCCCGCTCGCCCCCGGCCCGAAGCAGGCCATCACACCGGCCAGTCGTTCCGACCAGTCGCTCGGGCGAAACTTTTTCCCGTCTTTCGTGATGCCCTGGATGAAAAATTCGGTCGGAGGGGTTTCAGCCATGTGGTTACCCAAGTGACGGCCCGGCGATGCCCAGGCAACGGCGCCTGGGTACGCGAACACAAAGCTGGAGGGTCGGCGGCACGAGCCGATCGATATCCCGAAAACGGGGCGTCGAGGCGCGCCGCCGGTGGACTGCACCGGATGTGTGCAGCGCACGGCTTGTGTCCGGCAGAGCGCGAAAAGCCTTGCCTGCCGGGCTGGAGAAAACTTTCGAATTATACCGCAGCGCGCCATCGCGCGTCGTCCCGACACCCCCGCTCCCACGCCGCCGGTCGTGCACGGCGATCCAGCGCCGCGTCGCGCCACGGCTCGTCAAAGCACGGAAAATCCTTTATGCTGCTTTGAGTTATCCACACCCGACGGCGGCGCCGTCCGGCCTCGCTGCCGGGTGAGACCCGCCGTATTTCGTTTCATGACCGCCAAAACCATTCGTCACTACCTGCAGTTCAAGGATTTCTCGCTGGAAGACTACGAGTACGTGCTCGAACGCACGGGTATCCTGAAGCGCAAGTTCAAGAACTACGAGACCTACCACCCGCTGCACGACCGCACGCTCGCGATGATCTTCGAGAAGAGCTCGACGCGCACGCGCCTGTCGTTCGAGGCCGGGATCTTCCAGCTCGGCGGCCACGCCGTCTTCATGAGCACGCGCGACACGCAGCTCGGCCGCGGCGAACCCGTCGAGGATTCCGCGCAGGTCATCTCGCGAATGGTCGACATCATCATGATCCGCACGTTCGAGCAGGACGTGATCACACGCTTCGCGCAGAACTCCCGCGTGCCGGTGATCAACGGCCTGACCAACGAATATCACCCGTGCCAGGTGCTCGCCGACATCTTCACGTACTACGAACACCGCGGCCCGATCGCCGGCAAGACCGTCGCGTGGGTCGGCGACGCGAACAACATGCTGTACACGTGGATCGAAGCCGCGCAGATCCTCGGCTTCAAGCTACGCCTGTCGACGCCGCCCGGCTATGCGCTCGACATGAAGCTCGTGTCGCCCGACAGCGCGCCGTTCTACGAGGTGTTCGACGATCCGAACGAGGCGTGCAAGGGCGCCGATCTCGTGACGACCGACGTATGGACGAGCATGGGTTTCGAGGCCGAGAACGAGGCGCGCAAGCAGGCATTCGCCGACTGGTGCGTCGACGAGGAAATGATGGGCCATGCGAATCCGGATGCTCTCTTCATGCACTGCCTGCCCGCGCACCGCGGCGAGGAAGTGACAGCCGGCGTGATCGACGGCCCGCAGAGCGTCGTGTGGGACGAAGCGGAAAACCGCCTGCACGTGCAGAAGGCGCTGATGGAGTTCCTGCTGCTCGGCCGCCTCAAGCACTGACGCGCCGCAACGCACACGCGTAAAAAAGCGCCGGTCGATGATCGGCGCTTTTCGTTTGGATGCGCCAAAACCGGCGCACGCACTGCGTTACAGGCAGACCGGCTCCGCCTCCAGCTCGACGCCGAACCGCGCGCGCACGTCGGCCTGGATCGCCCGCGCCAGCGCGAGCACGTCGGCGCCGGTCGCGCCGCCGCGATTGACGAGCACGAGCGCCTGGCGGTCGTGCACGGCCGCCGCCCCGAGCGCGCGACCCTTCCAGCCGCAGCGGTCGATCAGCCAGCCGGCCGCGAGCTTCACGTGCCCGTCCGGCTGCGGATACGACACGATCTCCGGCGCGCGAGCGCGCAATGCATCGAACTGCGCGGCGTCGATCACCGGATTCTTGAAGAAACTGCCCGCATTGCCGAGTACCAGCGGGTCGGGCAGCTTCGCGCGGCGGATCGCGACGACCGCGTCGAACACGTCGCGCGGCGTCGCCGCATCGGGCGCGATACCGCGCGCGTCGAGTTCGCGCGTGACGTCCGCGTAGCCGAGCCGCGGCGCCCATTGCTTCGGCAGCCGGAACGTCACCGCGACGATCGCGAACCGGCCGCGCCCTTCCCGCTTGAAGAAACTGTCGCGATAGCCGAACGCGCAGCGCGCGGCGTCGAAACGCTCGCGACGCCCCGTCGCCAGCTCGACCGCGACCAGGGAATCGAAATACGCCTTCATCTCCAGGCCGTACGCGCCAATGTTCTGGATCGGCGCGGCGCCGACGGTGCCCGGGATCAGCGCGAGATTCTCGAGGCCCGGCATCCCGCGCTCGAGCGTCCACGCGACGAACGCGTGCCAGTTCTCGCCGCCGCCGGCCTCGACGTACCACGCATCGTCGTCCTCGCGCACGACGCCGCGGCCCGCGATCTCGTCGAGCAGCACGACGCCGTCGAAATCGCGCGTGAACACGATATTGCTGCCGCCGCCGAGCACGAGCTGCGGCAGGTTCGCGACCCGCGGGTCGCGATGCAGCGCCTCGAACTGGGCCGCCCGGGTGATGCGCGCGGCGAAACGCGCGCGCGCGGCGATGCCGAACGTGTTGTGCTCGACGAGCGGATGGTCGGGAAGCAGCGACAGGGCGGAATCGTCAGGAGGCATCGGCATTCGCGGTCACGTCGGCCCGGGCGGCGCATGGCCGGCCTTGGGCAAACGGAGGGGCATCGGTAAAATGGCAAACAGTCCGCAATTATAGCGAGTGCCCGCGCGCGAGCCGGGCGCCCGCATCTCAAGGGAGAATGCCATGCCATCGTTCGACGTCGTTTCCGAAGCGAACATGATCGAAGTGAAGAACGCCATCGAGCAGTCGAACAAGGAAATCTCGACGCGCTTCGACTTCAAGGGCTCCGACGCACGCGTCGAGCAGAAGGAACGCGAGCTGACGCTGTTCGCCGACGACGATTTCAAGCTCGGCCAGGTCAAGGACGTGCTGATCGGCAAGCTGGCCAAGCGCAACGTCGACGTGCGCTTCCTCGACTACGGCAAGGTCGAGAAGATCGGCGGCGACAAGGTCAAGCAGATCGTCACCGTGAAGAAAGGCGTGACGGGCGACCTCGCGAAGAAGATCGTGCGCCTCGTGAAGGACAGCAAGATCAAGGTGCAGGCGAGCATCCAGGGCGACGCGGTGCGTATCTCGGGCGCGAAGCGCGACGACCTGCAAAGCACGATCGCGATGCTGCGCAAGGACGTGACCGACACGCCGCTCGACTTCAACAACTTCCGCGACTGACCGGCCGCCGGCCCGTCACGTCGTCCGGCCGGGCCCCGCATACGCGGCGCGCCCGGCGCGCGGCAAGCGCCGCGCCTTCTCAGGCTTTCCCGCCGTCGTGCGCGCCGCCGTCCGCGGCTGCCTTCTTCTTGTCGCCGATCCGGCTCTCCTGTCCCGCGAGCAGCTTCGAAATGTTGCCGCGGTGGCGCCACACGAGCAGCACGCTCATCGCGAGCACGGCCCAGGCGATCGGGTTGTGGCCCGGCATGCCGAACTGGAACACGTCGAACACCGGCGCGAACACGGCCGCCACCAGTGCCGCGAGCGACGAATAGCGGAAGAAGAACGCGACGATCAGCCAGGTCAACGCGGTCGCGAGCCCGAGCATCGGGTGCACGGCGAGCAGCACGCCGGCCGCGGTCGCGACGCCCTTGCCGCCCTGGAAGCGGAAGAACACCGGGTACAGGTGGCCGAGGAACACGGCAATCGCGACCCACGCGACCGCGACGTCGGGCAGGCCGAAGCGCCGGGCGAGCCAGACGGCGATCCAGCCCTTGAACGCGTCGCCGACGAGCGTCAGGATCGCGGCCTTCTTGTTGCCGCTGCGCAGCACGTTGGTCGCGCCGGGATTCTTCGACCCGTACGAACGCGGGTCGGCCAGACCCATCGTGGCGCTGACGACGACGGCGAACGACACCGAACCGATCAGGTAGGCAACGAGGGCGGCGAGCAGGGTCTGCATGCGGGGAACTCTTCTTTCAACGTATCGGGAAAGGGACGGCGGTGCACGGCAAGCCGGCAAGCCGAAACGGCGCCCATTCTACCGAACGGGCGCGGACTGCCACGAAGGTGAAACCCTCAGTCGATGCTCGCGCACTGCACCGGCTGCGCGCGGAGCAGCGACGTGAGCACCGCCGGCGCGAGGCTGACGAGGTAGCCGCGCCGGCCGCCGTTCAGGTAGATCGTCGGCAATTCGAGGATCGTCGCCTCGACGTAGACGGGCATCGCCTTGCGTGTGCCGAACGGCGACGTGCCGCCGACGAGATAGCCCGAATGGCGGTTCGCGACCTCGGGCTTGCACGGCTCGACCCGCTTCGCGCCGATCTGCCGCGCGAGATTCTTCGTCGACACGGTGCGGTCGCCGTGCATCAGTACGATCAACGGCTTCGCGTGTTCGTCTTCCATCACGAGCGTCTTCACGACGCTATGCTCGTCGACGCCGAGCTGGCGCGCCGATTCGCCGGTGCCGCCGTGCTCGACGTATTCGTACGGATGCTCGCCGAATGCGACGCCGTGGCGGCGCAGCAACTGGGTCGCGGGGGTTTCGGACACGTGTCTGGATTTGCTCATGGCGGCATTTTAATGGCGAACGATCGGCGCGCGCGCAATGGCATGCCCGCGCCGACGGTATACTCGCGGCCCGGTTTTTCCGCCGGGTGGCCCGCCGCCTCTTGACGACGATTGCACGCGTCATCGTTGCGGACATCGCGAAGCGCTATTGCCCGATTGGCCGATTGTGGCGCGCGTGCCGTCGTGGCACGATCGTTCGCAAATATCGTCGGCCGCCGCCTGCCCCTCTTCTGGAGACGCCATGTCCTCGCCTCGCCGTTCATCCGAATTGCTCGACGTCGATGCGCTGCTCGCCGCGCTGCCGCGTCGCATCGCCGACGTGCCCGCCCATCGGGCCGTGCAATCGCCTGCGCATCCGGCGCTGATCGAAGATGCGCGCCGCCTGTCGTACGGCGAGCTGGCGCGGGCCATCGAAGCGGCGGCAGCACGGCTGGCGAGCCTGGGCGTGCAAGGTGGCGACCGCGTGATGATCGTCGCGGAAAACTGCGTCGCGCAGATCGTGCTGCTGTTCGCGGCCGCCCGCCTCGACGCCTGGGCGCTCCTGTCGAACGCGCGGCTGTCGGCCGCCGAGCTCGACGCGATCGCCGCGCATGCGCACCCGAAGCTGATTGCATTCACGACAGATGTATCCCCCGATGCGCGCACCCATGCCGAGCGGCTCGGCGCCGCGCCCGCCGGCGCACTGCCGGTCGACATCGGCACGTGGTCGTATCGGGTCGATGCGGGCGCGCCCGCCGAACCGGTGGCCGCCGACGGCGCCGAGCAATGCGCGGCGCTGATCTACACGACGGGCACGACCGGCATGCCGAAGGGCGTGATGCTGTCGCACCGCAACCTGCTGTTCATCGCGGCGACATCGAGCACGCTGCGCCGCGTGTCGCCCGACGACGTCGCCTACACGGTGCTGCCCGTGTCCCACGTGTACGGGCTCGCGTCGGTGTGCCTGGGCAGCCTGTACGCGGGTGCGACGCTGCGGCTCGCGCCGCGCTTCTCGCCGGAAGCCGTCCGCGTCGCGCTCGCCGACGAAGGCGTCACGATCTTCCAGGGCGTGCCCGCGATGCACGCGAAGCTGCTCGAACACCTGCACACGCACGGCCACGCATGGCGCGCGCCGCGGCTGCGCTTCGCGTATTCGGGTGGCTCGCCGCTCGATGCGAACCTGAAGGCGCGCGTCGAGCGCCTGTACGGCGTGCCGCTGCACAACGGCTACGGGATGACCGAAAGCAGCCCGACGATCACGCAGACGCCGCTCGACGCGCCGCGCACGGACAGTTCGGTCGGCGTGCCGATTCCGGGCGTCGACATGCGGATCGTCGCGCCGGACGGCACCGACGTGCCGCCCGGCGAAGTCGGCGAGATCCGCGTGCGCGGGCCGAACGTGATGCTCGGCTACTACCGCGACGCGGACGCGACGCGCGCGGCCGTGTCGCCGGACGGCTGGCTGAGCACCGGCGATCTCGCGCGGCAGGACGCGGACGGCGCGGTGACGATCGCCGGCCGCAGTAAGGAACTGATCATCCGCTCCGGCTTCAACGTGTATCCGGTCGAGGTCGAACAGGTGCTGAACGCGCATCCGGACGTCGTGCAGGCGGCCGTGATCGGCCGCGCGATCGAAGGCAACGAGGAAGTGCTCGCGTTCGTCGAGCTGGTGCCGGGCGCGACGGCGGACGAGGCGGCATTGCACGCGTGGTGCGCGGATCGGCTCGCGGCTTACAAACGCCCTGCGCATATCCGCGTGCTCGCTGCCCTGCCGGCCGCGTCGACCGGCAAGGTGCTCAAGCACCGGCTGCGCGAACTGATCTGACGCGGCCACCGCACACGCGTGAGCCCGCATCGGCGTGTGCGGCGCCGCATGCTCGGGCGCGCGTCAGCCGCGCGGGTGGTGCTGCGCGTGCAGCGTCTTGAGCCGCTCGCGCGCGACGTGCGTATAGATCTGCGTGGTCGAGATGTCGCTGTGGCCGAGCAGCAGCTGCACGACGCGCAGGTCGGCGCCGTGGTTCAGCAGGTGCGTCGCGAACGCATGCCGCAGCGTGTGCGGCGACAGGTGCGCGCGCACGTCGGCCTGCTGCGCGTGCCGCTTGATGATGTTCCAGAACTGCTGGCGCGTCATCCCGTCGCCGCGAGCGGTCACGAACAGCGCGTCGGCCGCGCGCGCGCCGAGCAGCGCCGGCCGCGCGTCGCGCAGGTAGCGTTCGATCCAGCCGTGCGCGACTTCGCCGAACGGCACGAGCCGCTCCTTCGAACCCTTGCCCATCACGCGCACGATGCCTTCGTTGAGGCCGACCTCGACCGTCTTCAGCGTCACGAGCTCGCTCACGCGCAGCCCGCTCGCATACATCAGCTCGAGCATCGTGCGATCGCGCAGACCGAGCGGCGTGCCGATGTCGGGCGCGCCGAGCAGCGCCTCGACCTGCGCCTCGGACAGCGTCGACGGAAACCGGGCCGCCTGTTTCGCGGACGTGATCCGCAGCGTCGGGTCGGCGCTCGCGCGATGCTCGCGCACGGCCCAGCCGTAATAGCGGCGGAACACCGACAGTCGCCGGTTCGACGACGTCGCCTTGCCGTCGCTGCGCGCGGCGATGTAGCCCGTCACCATCGCCTCGTCGGCCGAGTCGAGCGGCGCGTCGTGCGCCGCGGCCAGCCATTGGGAAAACAGCGCCAGGTCGCGCCGGTACGCATCGAGCGTGTTGCGCGCGAGCCCGTGTTCGAGCCACAGCGCATCGCAGAACACGTCGATCGACGCGCGGCTCGCGAGCAGCGCGGGCGACACCGCGACGGCATCGCCGTCGGCTTCGGGGGAAATCAGCGGTTCGCTCATCGGTACGGCACGCCCTCGTGCGTCAGCAGCCAGCGCTTCACTTGCTGGTAATAACCATTGTCGTCGTGGTTCGCGAACCCGCCGAGGCCGCCCGCCGCGACGACGCGATGGCACGGAATCACGAGCGGGAAGTAGTTCGCGCCGCACGCCTGGCCGACCGCGCGCGGCGCACTGCCGATCCGCTTCGCGACCTGGCCGTAGGTCAGCACCGTACCGGGCGGGATATCGCTGATCACGTCCCACACGCGGTGCTGGAATGCGCTGCCGACGTCGGCGAGCGGCAGGTCGAAGCGGGCGGACGCGCACTCGAAATAACGTTCGATCTGCTCGACCGCGCGCTTCGCGAGCGCCGAATCCGGCTCGACCGACTTCATCGATTCGGGCAGATAGACGATCTCGCGCACCACCGCGGCATCGGTGCGGATGCCGACCTTGCCGAACGGCGCGTCGATGACTGCGTTGAACATTGCCTTCTCCTGACCGGGGGATGCGCGCGGCCCTGCCCGCGCGCCGACGACACTTTACGCCGCCTTCACGCGGCTCGCAGCGCCCATTCGACATGCTCGCGCACGACCGGCGACGGATCGTCGGCCCGCGCGCGCAGCGCGGCGACGATCGCATCGCGCGCGGGAGGGTCGAGCCGGCCCGCGCCGGCGCGCAGCGCATTGCCGAGCCCGACCGCGAGATTGCGCAGCCAGCTTTCGTAGCCGATACGCCGGATCGCGCTGCCCTGCATCCGCGTATCGAACGCGTCGGCGTCCCACGCGAACAGCTCGACGAGCGTCGCGCGGTCGAGGCCGTGCCGCACGTCGAAATCGGCGACGGGCGCGGCCTGCGCGAACTTGTTCCATGGACACACGAGCTGGCAGTCGTCGCAGCCGTACACGCGATTGCCGATCATCGGCCGCAGCGGCTCGGGGATGCTGCCTTTCAGTTCGATCGTCAGATACGAAATGCAGCGGCGCGCATCGACGCGGTACGGCTCGACGATCGCGCCGGTCGGGCATGCGTCGAGGCAGCGCGTGCAACTGCCGCAATGCGCGCCGGGCGTCTCGGGCGCGATGTCGGGCGACGTGTGCGCATCGGTCGGCAGCGGCAGATCGACGTAGATCTCGCCGAGAAAGAACAGCGAGCCGGCGTCGCGCTGCAACAGCAGCGTATGCTTGCCACGCCAGCCAACCCCGGCCTTCTGCGCAAGCTCGACTTCGAGCACGGGCGCCGAATCGGTGAACACGCGGTGGCCGAACCCGCCGATCTCGTGCTCGATGCGTTCCGCGAGCGTCTGCAGCCGGTTGCGCAGCACCTTGTGATAGTCGCGGCCGCGCGCATAGATCGACACGACGGCCGCCTGCGGATCGTCGAGCCGCGCTCGTTCGCGCGCGCGCCAGTCGTGCGCGACGAGCGCATCGGGCGCGCCGCCGGGTGCACCGTCAGCGAGCGTTTGGGCCGGCAAATAGGCGAGCCGCACGGAGATCACGCGTCGCGTACCGGCCACAAGTTCGGCCGGCCGCGCGCGTTTCATCCCATGTTTCGCCATATAATCCATCTCGCCGTGGTACCCGGCTTCCAGCCAGGCGGCGAGGCCTGCTTCGGCATCCGAGAGATCGGTATCGCTGATGCCGATCGCCCCGAAACCCAATTCGCGCCCCCACGCCCTGATGCGAGCGGCGAGCGCAGTCAACGCCGCATCGTCGAGCGCGCACGGCGCCGCGCCTTCGTCACGAGTCGAAGGCCTGTCGGATGCGGTGCGTTCCGGTAGTCGGTTCATCGCACTATTTTACGAGAATGCCAGCCACGCCCAGCCAACCGCCTCATGCCATGTTGCCCGCCCCGCTCGCGGAGCGCGTGATCGCGCTCGCCGACGAAGCGGCAACCGAGGCCTTCGGCACGCGCTTCGCGCACGCGCTCGACGCAGCGCGCATCGCGCTCGACCGCGCCCATGCGTTCGACGGGCTGCAGATCCAGCTGATCGGCGATCTCGGCGCGGGCAAGACGACCCTCGTGCGCGCGATCCTGCGCGGCCTCGGCCACTCGGGGCGCGTGCGCAGCCCGACCTATACGCTCGTCGAGCCGTACGCGCTCGAACGCAGCGATGGGGAACTCGAGGTCTATCACTTCGATCTGTATCGATTCAACGATCCGGCCGAATGGTCCGACGCAGGCTTTCGCGAATATTTCAATTCCAGCGCGATCTGCCTCGTCGAATGGCCGCAACAGGCGGGCGCCCTGCTCGGCGTGCCCGATCTGGTTTTCTCGCTCGACGTGGACGGCGACGGCCGCGCCCTCACCGTCCGTGCGTACAGCGCTTCAGGAAAGGCATGTCTCGAAAGATGTTGATCAAACCGTTCCGCTCGATCGAATCGGCGGCCACCGCGACGCACAACTGGCGGCGCCGTCAGATTCTGCGCGCGGGGGCGTCGACGCTGGTGCTCGGTCTCGTCGCGCCGCGGCTCGCGCACGCGTCGTCGGTGCTCGGCGTGCGCGTGTGGCCCGCGCGCGATTACACGCGCGTCACGATCGAATCCGATCAGCCGCTGCAGAATAGCCAACAGTTGCTGCAGGGTCCCGACCGGCTCGTCGTCGACCTGAGCGGCCTCGACCTGGACCAGGCGCTGCGCGACCTCGTATCGAAGATCGCGCCGAACGATCCGCAGATCCAGTCGGTGCGCGTCGGCCAGTATCAGCCGCACGTCGTGCGGATGGTGTTCGACCTGAAAGGCTCGGTGAAGCCGCAGGTGTTCACGCTGCCGCCCGTCGGCACGTACAAGTACCGGCTCGTGTTCGACCTGTATCCGGCCGTCGCGCCCGATCCGCTGTCCGACCTGATCGCGCAGACGGAACGCAAGGAACAGGCGCTCAACGACACCGCGCGCGCGCAGCAGATGCAGCCGCCGCCCGCGCTGGCCGGCCCGGGCACGCCGCCGCCCGCCGCGGGCGACAACAGCGACGCATTCTTCCAGCGTTTCGCGCAGAACACGCCGGCCGCGCCGCATGCGCCGCCGGCCGCCGGCACGCCGTCGACGCCCGCGAAGCCGGCCGTCAAGCCGCCGCCCGTCATCGCGCGCCGTGACGACAACGACGACGACGGCGACACCTACAAGTTCACCGCGCCGAAATCCGGCAAGGGCGGCACCGTGCGCCTGCTGACGGTCGCGATCGATCCGGGCCACGGCGGCGAGGATCCGGGTGCGATCGGCGGCGCCGGCACGTACGAGAAGCACATCGCGCTCGACATCGCGAAGAAGCTGCGCGCGAAGATCGACGCTGCACCGAACATGCGCGCGATGATGACGCGCGACGCCGATTTCTTCGTGCCGCTGAACGTGCGCGTGCAGAAAGCGCGCCGCGTCGGCGCGGATCTCTTCGTGTCGATCCACGCGGACGCGTTCACGACGCCGTCCGCGCGCGGCTCGTCGGTGTTCGCGCTGTCCGACCACGGCGCGACGAGCGCCGCGGCGCGCTGGATGGCGAACAAGGAGAATTCGTCGGACCTGATCGGCGGCATCAACATCAAGACGGCGGACGCGGCAGTGAACCGCGCGCTGTTCGACATGTCGACGACCGCGCAGATCCGCGACTCGCTGCGCTACGGCAACTACGTGCTGAAGGAAGTGGGCGGGATCAACAAGCTGCACAAGGGCTCGGTCGAGCAGGCCGGGTTCGCGGTGCTGAAGGCGCCCGACATTCCATCGATCCTCGTCGAAACCGCATTCATCAGCAACCCGGACGAAGAGCGCCGGCTCAACGACGACAGCTATCGCGACGAGATGGCCGACGCGATCTTCCGCGGCATCAAGCGTTATTTCGCCGCAAATCCGCCGCTCGCGAAGAACCGGATGGCCTGAGCGCCGCCCGCCCCCTGCCGCCGGCACGCAGCGCGTGCCGGCGCGTCACGACGCCGCGACGCGGCTCAGCAGTTTCCCGCCGAACACGTTCACCGCGAGCCCGCCCATCACGAGCGCGGCGCCGATCAGCTGCGCTTGCGTCAGATGCTCGTCGAGCAGCAGCGCCGACGACGCGAGCCCGACGATCGGCACCAGCAGCGAGAACTGCGCGACCTGCGCGGCCGGGTAGCGCGACAGCAGGCGGCTCCACAGCCCGTAACCGAGCAGCGTCGCGACGAACGCGAGATAGACGACCGCGAAGATCGACGCGCCGTCCAGGCCCGCGAGCGCGATCGCGATCCGCTGCGGCCCTTCGAACCACAGCGACAGCAGGAAGAACGGCACGGGCGGCACGAGGCTTGCCCACACGACGAGCGACACGAGATTCGCCTTCCCGACCTTCTTCGTGACGATATTGCCGACGGCCCACATCGCGGCCGCGCAGATCGTCAGCAGGAAGCCCGCGAGCGTCATCGCGCGGCCGCCCTGCGCGGCGATCACGACGAGCCCGCCCGCGGCGATCGCCAGCCCGATCAGGTTCTGCGCACGCAGCCGCTCGCCGAGGAACAGCATCGCGAACACCAGCGTGAAGAACGCCTGCGACTGCAGCACGAGCGATGCGAGGCCGGCCGGCATGCCGACGTACATCCCGGTGAACAGGAACACGAACTGGCCGAGCTGGATCGTCGCGCCGTACAGCACCAGCAGACGCCACGAAATCTGCGGCCGGTGCACGAAGAACACCGCGGGCACGGCCGCGAGCGTGAAGCGCAGCGCGCCGAGCAGCATCGGCGGCATGCCGTGCAGGCCGACCTTGATCACGACGAAGTTCACGCCCCACGCCAGAATCACGACCAGCGCGAGCAGCAAGTCCTTCGGGGCCATCATCGGCGTCTCCTTCGATTGTCGAATCATTGTCGTGAAGCCGGTCAGTCTACCGGGTTTCGCGCCCGGCCCGATACCCGCGCTGCGCGCGTGGAATCGGCCGCGCGCGCCGCCGGCGTGCGCAGCGGCTCGTGCAACGCGGGGGATACCGCACGACGCATGCCTGCCGCAGCCGCATCGCGCCGCAGCGTACCGCGCGCTTCGCGTTCCCCGTCACGCGCGCCGCCGCGCCGCCAGTACAATGACCGGCAATCCAGCCGTTCCCACGAGGCCCGCCATGACCGACTCGATCAAAGCCCTGCTGAAGCCGCACGTGCGCGACATCGGCAACCTGCAGGTGCGCCGCACGCTGCCCGCGCTCGCCGCACGCCTCGTCGGCCCGTTCATCTTCTTCGATCACATGGGGCCCGCCATGCTGCCGGCCGGCACGGGGCTCGACGTGCGCCCGCATCCGCACATCGGGCTCGCGACGGTCACCTACCTGTTCGATGGCGCGATCCTGCACCGCGACAGCCTCGGCTCTCGGCAGGAAATCGTGCCGGGCGACGTGAACTGGATGACGGCCGGCCGCGGGATCGTCCACTCGGAGCGCACGCCGGACGCGCAGCGCGCCAGCGGCCATACCGTGCACGGGATCCAGACCTGGGTCGCGCTGCCGCAAGCGCACGAGACGACCGAGCCGTCGTTCGAGCACCACGCGGCCGACACGCTGCCCAAGCGCGACGAACACGGCGTGTCGCTGACGGTGATCGCCGGCGACGCGTTCGGGCTGCGCTCGCCCGTGACGACGTTCTCGCGCACGCTGTACGTCGCGGCCGAATTCGCGGCCGGCGGCCGGCTCGAACTCGATGCGTCGCACGAGGAGCGCGCGGTCTACGTGGTCGACGGCGAGCTCGCGATCGACGGCACGCCGGTGCCGGCCGAACGGATGGCCGTGCTCGCGCCGGACGCGACGGTCACGCTGACGAGCGGCCGCGGCGCGCGTGCGATGCTGCTCGGCGGCGACCGGATCGACGGCGAACGCTTCATCGAGTGGAATTTCGTTGCGAGCAGCCGCGACGCGATCGAGCGTGCGAAAGCGGCCTGGACGCGCCAGGAGATGGGCAAGGTGCCGGGCGAAACCGAGTGGATTCCGCTGCCCGAATCGAAGCCGCGTTGAAAAAGCGACGCGCCACCCCCATCCTGACGATATTCGAACGGAAGAGAACGACATGGACACCACGCTTGCCACATTCGAGAAAGACGTCATCGAGGCGTCGCTGGACACGCCCGTGCTGGTCGACTTCTGGGCGCCGTGGTGCGGCCCCTGCAAGACGCTCGGCCCGCTGCTGGAAAAACTCGAAGCCGACTACGCAGGCCGCTGGAAGCTCGTGAAGGTCAACGTCGACGAGAACCAGGAACTCGCCGCGCACTTCCAGACGCGCAGCATCCCGCACGTGATCGCGTTCGCCGACGGGCGCCCGGTCGACCAGTTCGTCGGCGTGCTGCCCGAAGGTCAGTTGCGCGCGTTCCTCGACCGGCTGCTGCCGGCGGCCGAGGAAGCCGAGCGCCGCGCCGCGCAGTATGCGATGGCCGAACAGCGCTTCGACGATGCGCTCGCGCACCTCGAAGCGGCGCTCGCGCTGAACCCCGGCTACGACGACGCGCGTCTCGACCTGATCGAGCTGCTGCTCGCGCGCAACGAGGTCGACGCCGCGCGCGCCGAAACCGAACGCCTGTCGCCGCAAACCGTGCAGAACGGCGACCCGCGCTATCAGGCGATCAAGACCCGTTTCGACGCGCTCGACGCCACGGCCGACCTGCCGCCGACCGACGCGCTCGAAGCGCGTATCGCGGCGAACCCGGCCGATCTCGACGCGCGCTTCGACCTCGCGCAGAGCCTGATCGCGCGGCGCGCGTACGAAGGCGCGCTGGAACAGTTGCTGGAAATCGTGACGCGCGATCGCGCCTACGGCGACGACCTCGGCCGCCGCACGATGATCTCGGTGTTCGAACTGGCCGGCGATCGCCCCGACCTCGTCGCCGCGTGGCGACGCAAGCTGAGCATGGCGCTCAACTGATGCGCGCCCGGCCGGGCCGCGATGGCCCGGCTGCATCGCCGTATCGCTCGCGGCACGTCACCCGCGCCGCGGCATCATCTTGCCCTGCCCGCCCGCGCGCCGCGGGCTCAGCCGGCCGCCCGTGCCGCGATCGCCCGCAGCGCATGCGCGGCGGCCGCGAACCCGAAGCTCGCGGTCACGCACACACTCGAGCCGAAACCCGCGCAGTTGAGCCCCGCGACGTGCGCGGCCGCGGACGGCTCCGCGCCGTCCTCGATGTCGCAGGCCGCCGCTTCCGGATAGATCAGCGGCTCGTCCGAATACACGGCGCTGATCTTGAAACGCGCCTTCGGCCCGCGCGGAAAACCGTGTTGCTTGCGCAACTGCGCGCGCACCTTCGACAACAGCGGATCCTGGATCGTCAGCGCGAGGTCGTCGATGCGGATGCGTGTCGGGTCGAGCTGCCCGCCCGCGCCGCCGACGACGATCAACGGTTGCCGCTTCGCGACGCACCATGCGATCAGCGCGACCTTCGTGCGCACGCTGTCGATCGCGTCGATCACGTAGTCGAAGCCGCCGCCGAGCAGCGCGTCGAAATTGTCGGGCTCGACGAAATCCTCGATCCGGTTCACGCGGCACGCGGGATCGATCAGCGCGATCCGCTCGGCCATCGCGTCGACCTTCGGCTTGCCGTAATTGCCGTCGAGCGCATGGACCTGCCGGTTCGTGTTGCTTTCCGCGACGTTGTCGAGATCGATCAGCGTGAGCGTGCCGACCGCGTTGCGCGCGAGTGCCTCGGCCGCCCACGACCCGACGCCGCCGATTCCGATCACCGCGACGTGCGCCCGCTCGAACGCGGCGGCGGCCGGCGCGCCGTACAGGCGCGCGACGCCGCCGAAACGCCGCGCGCGATCCACGTCAAGCCGGATTTCCGGGGTCGGGGTAAGATCGGAAGAACTGGGCGGGACAGCGTCGGCGGAGGACATGGCAGCAAGGAAAACGTAAGTCGTGCAGCCCTCTATTTTGCCTGAACTCCCCGCTCGCACGCGCCACTGTGCACGCACGATTCTCGCGCGTTCGCTATACTGGCCCCAGATTGAAGCGTTTGCATAACATGACGACTCTCGCCGATCTCCGCATCAACTATTCGCGTGCTTCGCTCGACGAGGCCGATGCCGCCCCCGATCCCTTCGCCCAGTTCGATCGCTGGTTCAAGGAGGCGCTCGCCGCCAAGCTGCCCGAGCCGAACACGATGACGCTCGCGACCGTCGGCGCCGACGGCCGGCCGTCGGCCCGGATCGTGCTCATCAAGGGCGTCGACGAACGCGGGTTCGTCTTCTTCACCAATTACGAAAGCCGCAAGGGCCACGATCTCGCCGTGCATCCGCAAGCCGCGCTGCTGTTCTACTGGATCGAGCTCGAGCGCCAGGTGCGCATCGAAGGCCGGATCGAGAAAACCAGCGCGGAAGAAAGCGACCGCTATTTCGCGTCGCGCCCGCTCGGCTCGCGCATCGGCGCATGGGCGTCGGAGCAGAGCACCGTGATCGACAGCCGCGCGACGCTCGAAGCGCGCGAACGGGCCGTCAGCGAGCGCTACGGCGACGACCCGCCGCGCCCGCCCCACTGGGGCGGCTACCGCCTCGTGCCCGATTCGATCGAGTTCTGGCAGGGGCGCCCGTCGCGGCTGCACGACCGCCTGCTCTATACGCGCGACGCCGCGGCGGCGTCGGGCTGGACGATCTCGCGCCTGTCGCCGTAAGCGCGCCGCCGGCGCGTGCCGGCCGTGTCTCGTGTTGCATCCGGGCGCCCGCGCGGCAAGCGGCGGGCGCCGGTCAAGATACTTGGCTGTATTCGATTCAACGAACAAACGGAGAATCCAAATGTTCTGGGAAAAGAAGCTGGCACAGTGGGCGGACGAAGTACGGGCGAAGGCGAACATACCGGCGCGCCTCGTGCTGTGGAACGGCGAACAACTCGATTTCGGCACCTTCAGCGCGCCGCAGGTCACGCTGAAGGTGAACAGTGCGTCGGCGTTGCCGCTGCTGCTCGAACCGAGCCTCGACAATCTCGGCGAGGCGTACGTGAAGGGCAAGATCGACATCGAAGGCAAGCTGTCGGACATCATCAACATCGGCTACTCGCTCGCTCGCAGCACCGTGACGAGCGCGAGCAAGCTCGCCCGCGTGAAGCGCTACTTCAATCACACGAAGAGCACCGACAAGAAGGCGATCCAGTACCACTACGACGTCTCGAACGAGTTCTACCAGCTGTGGCTCGACGAGAACATGGTGTACTCGTGCGCGTACTTCGAGAACGGCGACGAGGATCTCGCCACCGCGCAGATCAAGAAGATCGACCACATCCTCACGAAGATCCGGCTCGAGCCCGGCCAGCGCCTGCTCGACATCGGCTGCGGCTGGGGCGCACTCGTGCTGCGCGCCGCGCAGAAGTTCGGCGCGACGTGTCTCGGCGTGACGCTGTCGCAGAACCAGTTCGACCTCGCGACCGCGCGCGTGAAGGCGGCGGGGCTCGAAGACCGGATCGAGATTCGTCTGCAGGATTACCGCGAGATCGAAGGCCAGTTCGACCGCATCACGAGCGTCGGGATGTTCGAGCACGTCGGCCGCAAGAACCTGCCGCTCTATTTCTCGCGCATCCGCGAGCTGCTGACCGACGACGGCATCGCGATGAACCACGGGATCACGTCGACCGACGCGGAAAGCGGCGAAACGGCGCTCGGCGGCGGCGAATTCATCGATCGCTACGTGTTCCCGGACGGCGAGCTGCCGCACATCAGCCTTGCGCTCGAAGCGGCGCAGCGCGGCGGACTCGAGGCGGTTGACGTCGAAAGCCTGCGCCGGCACTATGCGCGCACGCTCGATATCTGGACGGAAAACTTCGAAGCGAAAGCCGAAGAAGCGAGAAAGCTCGTCGACGACGAGAAATTCCGGATCTGGCGCGTGTATCTTGCCGGCTGCGCGTATGCGTTCGAGCACGACGACGTGTCGATCTTCCAGATCGTGTGCCGCAAGGCCGGACGCAGCGCGAAAACGCTGCCGTGGTCGCGGCGCTACATGTACGAACACGCGCTGCCGCGCTAGGCGGCGCCTCACGCTGGGCATGCATGGGTGACGGCAGGACGCGGCGCAAGGCGCCGCCGGAACGACAGCAGCACGACGACGCCAACGGGTCGCACGCCGACGGACAATTCGACCTGTTCGGCGTGCCGACGCACGCCCCACGCGCGTCGCCTGCGAACGACGGTCGCTCCGCCAGCCCCGATGAGCACGTGACGCCGGACGCGCAAAAAGACGCGCAGCCGGCGCCGCCCGCCCGTACGACTTCCCGCCCCGCCGCCGACGACGCGCCCGTACCGTCGTCCGGCCTGCTGTGGGACGAACCGTCCCCGCCGGCCGCTGCGCCGAAGAAAGGCCGCCGCAAGCGCGGCGTGCTGCCCGCACCGATCCCGGCCGACGTGGCCGACGTCGCGGCCGGGCTGCCGCCGAACGTGCGGCTCGGTACGTCGTCGTGGTATTTCCCCGGCTGGAACGGCATCGTCTACGACGGCGATTTCGCGCAGACGAAGCTGTCGCGCGAAGGGCTCGAAGCGTATGGCGCACATCCGCTGCTGAAGAGCGTGAGCCTCGACCGGTCGTTCTACGGCCCGCTGTCGGTGGCCGATTACCTGCGCTACGCGCAACAGGTGCCTGACGATTTCCGCTTCGTCGTGAAGGCGCCGGCCGCGGTGACCGACGCGGTGATCCGCGGCCGGCGCGGCGAGCCGTCCGGGCCGAACCCGACCTTCCTCGATGCGCCGCTCGCGACCCGCGAATTCGTGCAGCCCTGTCTCGATGGGCTCGGCCGCAAGGCCGGCGTGCTCGTGTTCCAGTTCTCGCCGCTGCCCGATCAATTGCTCGCGGAACCGGCCGCGCTGATCGACCGGCTCGCCGCGTTCTTCGCAGCGCTGCCGCCGCTGCCGCCGGACGCCGACGGCACGCGCTACGCGATCGAGATCCGCGACGCGAGCCTGCTCACGCCGCGCTTCATCCGTGCGCTGGCCGCGCTCGGCGTGCGCTACTGCGTCGGCCTGCACGCGCGGATGCCCGACCCGCTGCGCCAGGCCGCCGCGCTCGCGCTGCTCGACGGCGACGCGCCGGGCCCGCTGATCGTGCGCTGGAGCCTGCACGGCGGCTTCAAGTACGAACAGGCGAAAGCGAAATACGAGCCGTTCGACAAGCTCGTCGACGAGGATCTGGCCACGCGCTCGGCACTCGCCGAACTGGCCGCGCGCTATGCGCTGGCCGGGCAGCCGGTGATCATCACCATCAACAACAAGGCGGAAGGCTCCGCGCCGCTGTCATGCATCGCGCTCGCGCGCGAAATCGCCGCCGCGTGCGCGCAGTGGCGCAACGAGGCGGCGTGACGCCGGTTTGCGCCGGTCATGCCCGCGCTTACGCGCCGCGCAGCGACTTCAGCCGATGCGAGAACTTCTGCCGGAATTTCGCGAGCTTCGGCCCGATCACGACCGAGCAATAGCCCTGCCCCGGGTTCCGCGCGTAATAGTTCTGGTGATAGTCCTCCGCCGGCCAGTAGTTGTCGTCGAGCGGCACGACCTGCGTGACGATCGGCTGGCCGAACACCTGTTCGCGCTCGAGTTCGCGGATCACGTCGAGCGCGGTGTCGCGCTGCGCATCCGAATGCGTGAACACGACCGACCGGTACTGCGTGCCGACGTCGTTGCCCTGCCGGTTCAACTGGGTCGGATCGTGCGTCGCGAAGAAGATCTCGAGGATCTCGCGATAGCCGATGCGCGCCGGATCGAACGTCACGTTGACGACTTCCGCGTGGCCCGTGTCGCCCTCGCAGATGTCGCGATAGCCGGGATTGCGCGTATGGCCGCCCGCGTAACCCGACTGGACGGCCGTCACGCCATCGACGTCGAGAAACACGGCCTCCGTGCACCAGAAACACCCGCCTCCGAGCGTCGCGGTTTCAAGCATCTCGTTCCCCATGAAATCAGTCCCTCGTGGATGACGGCAGCCGGCGCGCGGGCGCCGGCGCCACCGTTTCGCGTCGCCGTGGCCTGCCCGCGACGCGGACGGCAACGGCACTTCGTCAAGTATCTCACTCGCGCGCGAACCTGGCAGATCGGCCAGGCGCCGCACGCGACCCGCCGCGGGTTTCTCGTCTACACTTAGGCACGCGCACGCGACGGCCAACCCGTCGCCCGCACAGCGTCCGATGCATGCCCGCCCCCGATGCCAACGACATCTGCCGGAACATCGATATGTACGCCTTAACAGACATCGCCTGCTTCGCAGGCCCGGTCGCCGATACGTCGATCGCACCATCGCGATGGCGCCGGCCCGTTTCGCGGCGGGCGCCGCGCGGCAACCCTTCGCCTTTTCCCGCTTTCACGACCTGATGCACGGCATCGCGCGCGTCGCCCTCGCGTGCCTGCTCCTGCCGAGCGCTTCGCCCGCATGATGCGCGCCGCGCGGCAACCGCAGCCTGCACGCCCGCCAAGAGAGGCCGTGCGTCAGCGATCCGACACCATCGAGAGGACATCACCATGAGCATGCGGCCCGATCCGACGTTTCACGCTTCGCCCGAGCTCGCGATGCAGGCGCCGGCCGAAGCATTCGCGTATACGTTGTTGCTGAGCCCCGATTTTTCCAGACCCGACGCGCTCGCCGTGATCGACGTGAAGCCCGGTTCGTCGACGTACGGCAAGATCGTGCATACGGTGACGATGCCGAACACCGGCGACGAGTTTCACCACTTCGGCTGGAATGCGTGTTCGTCGTCGCTGTCGCCGCTCACCGGCCATGCGTTCCTCGAGCGCCGCTTCCTGATCATCCCCGGCCTGCGCTCGTCGCGCATCTACGTGATCGACACGAAGCCGCATCCGACGCAGGCACGGATCCACAAGATCATCGAGCCCGAAGAAGTCTTCGCGAAGACCGGCTATTCGCGGCCGCACACCGTGCACTGCGGCCCCGAGGGCATCTACGTGAGCACGCTCGGCGGCGCGGGCAAGGACGGCACCGACGGCGCGCCCGGCATCTTCATCATGGATTGCGAAACCTTCGACGTGCTCGGCCGCTGGGAGATCGACCGCGGCCCGCAGGACAAGCATTACGACTTCTGGTGGAACCTGCCGCGCGACTACATGGTGTCGAGCGAATGGGCGCTGCCGCCGCAATTCGAGAACGGGATCGTTCCCGAGGATCTGCTCGCGAACAAGTACGGGCACCGGCTGCATTTCTGGGACCTGCGCGCGCGACGCAACGTTCAGACGATCGATCTCGGCGCGCAGCACCAGATGGCGCTGGAGGTGCGGCCCGCGCACGACCCGGTGCGCGAATACGGATTCGTCGGCGTCGTGGTCGATACGACCAACCTCGAAGGTTCGATCTGGACCTGGTGGCGCGAAGGCGGCAAGTTCCATGCGAAGAAGACCGCGACGATCCCGGCCGAGCCGGCCGCGGCCGACGCGTTGCCGCCGCTGCTGCAAGGGTTCGGCGCGGTGCCGCCGCTCGTGACCGACATCGACCTGTCGCTCGACGACCGGTTCCTGTACGTGTCGTGCTGGGGCACCGGCGAAATGCGCCAGTACGACGTGTCGGATCCGCACAACCCGGTGCTGGCCGGGTCGGTACGCATCGGCGGCATCGCGCGCCGTGCGCCGCACCCGAACGGCCGCACGTTCGCGGGCGGCCCGCAGATGGTCGAGATCAGCCGCGACGGCCGGCGCGTGTACTGGACCAACTCGCTCTATTCGACGTGGGACGATCAGTTCTATCCGGATGGCGTGCCGGCCGCGCAGGTGCTCGCGCACGCGGGGCCGGACGGCGGGCTGACGCTCGCCGACGACTACTGGGTCGAATTCCCCGACGGTTACCGCGCGCACCAGATCCGGCTCGAAGGCGGCGACTGCTCGACCGATTCGTTCTGCTATCCGTCGGTCAAGCGTTGAGCACCGGCCTTCACGTGCCGTTCGCGTGGTGGGCGGCCGTGCTCGCGAGCGGCGTGTATCACGGGCTGAACCCGGCGATGGGCTGGCCGCTCGCGGTGTCGAACGCGCTGATGACGCGCCGCGGCGCCGCGCTCGTCGCCGCGCTCGGCTATCTCGCGCTCGGTCATGCGCTCGCCGTCTTCGCGGTGATGCTGCCGTTCGGGCTGCTTGCAGCGCTGCTCGCCTGGCAGTCGGCGATCCGGATCGGTGCGAGCGCACTCGTGATCGGCTTCGGCGCAGGGCTGCTGATCCGGCGCCGGCATCCGCGGGCGCTGGCGCGGATTCCGCCGGCGCGGCTCGGCCTGTGGTCGTTCGCGGTCGCGCTCGCGCACGGCGCGGGGCTGATGCTCGTGCCGATCTACCTCGGCCTCTGCGGGCTCGACCGGGATGCGGGCCATCGCGCGGCCGCGAGGCTCGTCGATGCGCACCTCGGCATGGCGCTCGTCGTCGCGGCCGTGCACGCGGCCGCGATGATCGCCGCCGGTGGCGGGCTCGCGTGGCTCGTGTACCGCTATCTCGGGCTGAAGTTCGTGTCGCGGAGCTGGTTCAATCTGGATGCGGTATGGGCGTCGAGCCTGATCGTGACGGGCGCGTTGTCGCTCGGGCTGGCGACGGCGCGATAGCACGGGCGGCGATGCCGGGCGGGACAGCACGGCGGGCGTCGGCATGAACGGCCGCACCGTCGAAAAACGCGACAGAACGGCGCCGCCGGCCGCGCGCCGCAGTGTTCGCTACGTCACCCTGCCGTCGCGCTGCGCCGCCGGAGCAGGCCCGGCGGCCCCGATTCCGCTAAAATCGGGCCATGCGCACCCCTTCTTCATCGACCGCCTCGTCGCCTTTCGTCCGCCGCGCCCGTCACACCCGTGGCGTGTCGCGCCCGCCCGTTCCGTTCCGGATGGCTGCCCGATGAGCCACGCCAATCCGCCGGATTTCGACTCGGCCGCCTTCCGGCAGGCGCTCGGCCAGTTCGCGACGGGCGTGACGGTGATCACGACGCAGGCGCCGTCCGGCCAGCTGATCGGCATCACCGCCAGCTCGTTCAATTCGGTGTCGCTCGATCCGCCACTCGTGCTGTGGAGCCTCGCGCACAAATCGGCGTCGACGCCCGTGTTCCGCGGCAACAGCCATTACGTGGTGAACGTGCTCGCGGCGTCGCAGCTCGACCTGTGCAAACGCTTCTCGACCTACAAGGGCGACCGCTTCGAAGGGATCGCGCACGCGGCCGGCAACTCGGGAATGCCCGTGCTCGACGGCGCGCTCGCGTGGTTCGAATGCCACAACCGCAGCCGCTACGACGAAGGCGACCACGTGATCTTCGTCGGCGAAGTGGAACGCTGCGGCGTGCGCGCGGTATCGGAAACGGCACCGCCGCTCGTGTTCCACGGCGGCGGCTTCCACGGCCTCACACCGCTTTGATCGCCCCCGTGCGCGCCAGGCCGACCGGCGCGCCGGCTTCGTCCTTCAGCGTCTGCAGCACGATGTTCGAACGGATGTCCATCACGCCCGGCGCCTTGTAGAGCCGGTTCAGCACGAAATCCGAATAGTGCTTGAGGTTGTGCGCGAGCACGCGCAGCAGATAGTGGCTCTCGCCCGTCACGACGAACGCGCCGACCACCTCCGGCCATTCGCGCAGCGCTTCCGCGAAGCGCTCGTGCCATTGATTCTCTTCGTTGCGCATCGACACCTGCACGAACGCCTCGAGCTCGAAGCCGAGCTTCTCGCGGCTCAGGCACGCGCGATAGTGCTCGATCACGCCCTGCTCCTCGAGCAGGCGCATGCGGCGCAGGCAGGCGGATGGCGAAAGCGAGATGCGTTCGGCCAGGTCGAGATTGCTGATTCTGCCCTCCTCCTGCAGTACCGCCAGAATCCGGCAGTCGGTGGCATCGAGCGTGATCGCGTGCATTTTTGGTCCCCGTTTTCCCTCTGAGTCGAATTATCTGCCAATCCGGCGGATTGTCCATGTTTATTTCGCAAGCACTTTCTGCGAGCGTCCACCTATCATTCGAATGATCGACTCACGATTCGTCACGCCATGGACACACTCTGGGACATCTCGCCGCCCGTCAGCCCCGCCACCCCCGTGTGGCCGGGCGATACGCCGGTTTCCGTCGAACGCGTGTGGCGGATGGAGGCCGGTTCGCCGGTCAACGTCGCACGCCTGACGCTGTCGCCGCACACGGGCGCGCACTGCGACGCGCCGCTGCACTACGACGCCGACGGCGCGCCGATCGGCGCGGTGCCGCTCGACACCTATCTCGGCCCGTGCCGCGTGATCCATTGCATCGGCGCATCGCCGGTCGTACAGCCGGCCGACGTCGCGGCCGCGCTCGACGGCGTGCCGCCGCGCGTGCTGCTGCGCACGTACGAGCACGCCAGCGTCGAGCAGTGGGACAGCGATTTCTGCGCGGTCGCGCCCGACACCGTCGACCTGCTCGCCGCGCACGGCGTGAAGCTGATCGGCATCGATACACCGTCGCTCGATCCGCAGGAATCGAAGACCATGGATGCGCATCGCCGCGTGCGCGCGCACCGGATGGCGATCCTCGAAGGAATCGTGCTCGACGACGTGCCGGCCGGCGACTACGAACTGATCGCGCTGCCGCTGAAATTCGCGACGCTCGACGCGAGCCCCGTGCGCGCGGTGCTGCGCGCACTGCCCGCGCGGGCTTCCTCGCAGGCTTCCTGATTACCCGACCTACGACCCCCATCATGATGATCAAGACCCGTGAAGACGCGCTCGCGCTCGACCGCGACGACCCGCTCGCCCCGCTGCGCGACCAGTTCTCGCTGCCCGACGGCGTGATCTACCTCGACGGCAACTCGCTCGGCGCGCAGCCGCGCGCGTCGGCTGCCCGCGCGCAGCAGGCGATCGGCGCCGAATGGGGCGAAGGCCTGATCCGCAGCTGGAACACGGCCGGCTGGTTCGCGCTGCCGCGCCGCCTCGGCGACAAGCTCGCGACGCTGATCGGCGGCGCGCCCGGAGAGACGGTCGTCACCGACACCATCTCGATCAACCTGTTCAAGCTGCTATCGGCGATGCTGCGCCACCAGGCCGAGCGTGCGCCCGAGCGCCGCGTGATCGTGTCGGAACGCTCGAACTTCCCGACCGACCTGTACATCGCGCAAGGGCTGATCGAGCAGCTCGGCGGCCACTACGAGCTGCGCCTGATCGACGATCCGGCCGACCTGCCCGACGCGCTCGGCGCGGACACGGCCGTCGCGATGATCACGCACGTGAACTACCGCACCGGCTACATGCACGACATGCCGGCCGTCACGCAGCTCGTGCACGACGCGGGCGCGCTGATGCTGTGGGATCTCGCGCACTCGGCCGGCGCGGTGCCGGTCGACCTGAACGGCGCACGCGCGGACGGCGCGGTCGGCTGCACGTACAAGTACCTGAACGGCGGCCCCGGCTCGCCCGCGTTCGTGTGGGTGCCGCAACGCCATCTCGCGCATTTCTCGCAGCCGCTGTCGGGCTGGTGGGGCCACCGTGCACCGTTCGCGATGCAGCCGGGCTTCGCGCCCGATCCGGGCATCGCGCGCTTCCTGTGCGGCACGCAGCCGATCGTGTCGATGTCGATGGTCGAATGCGGGCTCGACGTATTCCTGCAGACCGACATGCAGACGATCCGCCGCAAGTCGCTCGCGCTGACCGACGCGTTCATCGCGCTCGTCGAAGAACGCTGCGCGGGCCTGTCGCTGAAGCTCGTCACGCCGCGCGCGCATCACCAGCGCGGCTCGCAGGCGAGCTTCGAGCATCCGCACGGCTACGAAGTGATGCAGGCGCTGATCGCGCGCGGCGTGATCGGCGACTACCGCGAGCCGTACGTGCTGCGCTTCGGCTTCACGCCGCTCTATACGCGCTTCGCCGACGTATGGGACGCGGTCGAGACGCTGCGCGACATCCTCGCCACCGACGCGTGGAAGGCGCCCGAGTTCGCCGAACGCGGCGCGGTGACCTGAGCGGTTTTGCGCGGCGCGCCGCCGGTGCATGCGCCGCGCGTTCGTCATTCAAATCTGGAGAAAGTCGTGAATTCTGGTCATATGCAGCCCCCCGGCGGCGACGCGCCGGCAGGCTGTCCGTTCTCGGGCGCACGTGCGGCCCAGCCGGCGCAAGCCGCGCACGAAGCGCCGCACGTGCCGGGCGATGCCGCTGAAGGCGGCTGGCACGACGCGCAGCTCGATTTCTCGAAGTCGATGAGCTACGGCGACTACCTGTCGCTGAATGCGATCCTCGACGCGCAGCATCCGCTGTCGCCCGATCACAACGAGATGCTGTTCATCATCCAGCATCAGACGAGCGAGCTGTGGATGAAGCTCGCGCTGTTCGAGCTGCGCGGCGCGCTCGATGCGGTGCGCGCCGACGCGTTGCCGCCCGCGTTCAAGATGCTCGCGCGCGTGTCGCGCATCCTCGAGCAACTGGTGCAGGCGTGGAACGTGCTGTCGACGATGACGCCGTCCGAGTATTCGGCGATGCGGCCGTATCTCGGCCAGTCGTCGGGCTTCCAGTCGTATCAGTATCGCCAGCTCGAATTCCTGCTCGGCAACAAGAACGCGCGGATGCTGCAGCCGCATGCGCACCGGCCCGACATCCTCGAACAGGTGCGCGCGACGCTCGAGGCGCCGTCGTTCTACGACGAGGTCGTGCGCCTGCTCGCGCGGCGCGGGTTCCCCATCGCGCCCGAGCGGCTCGATCGCGACTGGACGCAGCCGACGCGTCACGACGAAACGGTCGAGGCCGCGTGGCTCGAGGTCTATCGTCATCCGCAGCAGCACTGGGAACTGTACGAGATGGCCGAGGAACTGGTCGATCTCGAGGATGCGTTCCGCCAGTGGCGCTTCCGTCACGTGACGACGGTGGAGCGCATCATCGGCTTCAAGCAGGGCACCGGCGGCACGAGCGGCGCGCCGTACCTGCGCAAGATGCTCGACGTCGTGCTGTTCCCAGAACTCTGGCACGTGCGCACCACGCTGTAACGCACGTCGCTCGGGCGCCGTCACGACGACGTCCGAGCGAGCTCCTCCCCTTCGCGCGGCGGCGCATGCGCGCGCGACAGCCGCGGAATGTGCCGCCGCACCGCGAGCAGCGCGACGCAGACCACACCCATCGCAACGGCCAGCATCGTCAGGTAGGCACCCGCGCCGCCCGCCGTGATCACGATCGCGCCCGCGAATGCGCTGAGGATCGCGCCGAGCCGGCCGAACGCGAGCGCACTCGCGGTGCCCGTCGCGCGCACGGCCGTGGGGTAGATGTACGCGCACAGCGCATACATCGTCGACTGCACCGCATTGACGAACAGCCCGTGCAAGCCGAGCCCGACGATCAGCCAGCCCGTATGGCGGCTCGCATCGACGCCCATCAGCCACACCGCGCTCGCCGCGCCGCCGATGCTGCACAGCACGAGCGGCCAGCGCGACCCCGCATGCGCGATCGCCCACGCGCACAGCAGCGCGCCGACCACGCCGCCGAGGTTGTACGCGGTGAGTCCCGAGCCTGCGACCGACACGCTCAACCCGCTCGCCGCGAGCATCGTCGGCAGCCAGCTGAATGCGGCGTACACGGCGAGCAGGCACATGAAGAACGCGCACCACAGCGCGATCGTGTCGCGCGCGTGGCCGCTCGCGAACAGTGCGCCGAAGCCGCCGCGGCTGCCGGGCGCGCGGGCGTCCTTCGTATCGGTGAACACGGTGCCGGGCGCGACCGGCCGCTGCATTCGCGCGAGCAGCGCGCCGAGTTCCGGCCAGCGTGCGGGGCGCCGCGCGAGATAGCGCGGCGATTCGGGCAACGCGCGCACGAGCACGAAGCCGAACACGAGCGGCAACGCGCCGCCCGCGAAGAACAGCCCGCGCCAGCCGTAGCGCGGCAGCACCTCGTGCGCGAACAGGCCGGCCAGCATCCCGCCGAGCGGCACGCAAACGATCGTCGCGGTCACCATCATCGTGCGGCGCCGCGCGGGCGTGTATTCGGCGGTCATCGTGGTGGCCGTCGGCAGCGCGCCGCCGATCCCGAGCCCTGCACAGAAGCGCAGCATCGCGATCGTCGCGACGTCGGGCGCGAACCCGATCGCGCAGGTCGCGATGCCGAACAGGAACACGCTGCCGATCACGGCCTGGCGGCGGCCGAAGCGATCCGCGACGATCCCCGCGCACGCGCTGCCGATACCCATTCCGATCAGCCCCGCCGCGACGGCCGGCGCGAACGCGCCGCGCGTGATGCCCCATTCGCGGATCAGCACGGGAATCGCGAAACCGATCAGTTGGCCGTCGAAGCCGTCGAGCACGATCGCGAGCGCGGCGAGCAGCACCACGCCGCGCTGCATCGCCGTGAACGGCCCGTCGTCGAGCGTCGTGCCGACGTCGACCGACGGCGGCAGCCGTCCGTCCAGCGGGTCGCGCGTGCTCATGCGACCTCCCGGGCGCCGCACGTCGGCGGCAACGTGCGCGAACGGCGCGCGGCAAGACAACGGTATTCGATGGCTTTCATGGCGCCTCCTGTTGTCCGGGCTGGCGCACACGCGTGCCCGGATCTCGTACTGCGCAGCCGGCCGGTGCGCATGCATCGGCGCCGGCGTCCTGTCCTGCTCTTCACGATCCGGCGCCATCGCCCCGCGTGCGCGGCATCCGTCTCGTCACGCGGCGCCAGCCGGCCGCCGGCCTGCTGCTCAGTTCTTCCGTGCGTCGATCAGCCGGACGAGCGCGAGCAGCGTCTCGGCATGCGGCACCGCGACGCCCGCTTCGCGCGCGGCCGCGACGACCTTGCCGTTGATCGCGTCGATCTCGGTGCGGCGGCCCGCGAGCACGTCCTGCAGCATCGACGGGCGATGGCCGCGATGTTCGAGGATCGCATGCTCGACGTTGCGCGCAATGCGTTCGCCGTCGACCGCAATGCCCTTCGCGCGCGCGACGGCGGCAGTCTCGGCCGCGATCGCCAGCGCGAGCCGCGGCCCGTCGTGATGACGGCCAAGCTGATCGACGGTGCAGCCCGTCGCCGCGCACAGCGTGTTGAGCGCCGCATTGAACGCGACCTTCTCCCAGATCGCGGCCCACACGTCGGGATCGAGCGTGCACGCGAGCCCCGCGCGCGACAACGCGTCGGCCACGGCCGTCGCGAACGGGCGCGCCGCGCCGTCGGCCGTCATCATGCGGATCGTGCCGGCGCCGTGCGAGCGCACGTGCGCGGGGCCGGCCGCATCGGCCGGCCACGTCGTCACGCCGACCAGGATGCGCTCGATCGGTACGAACGCATTCAGCGTCTCGACGTTGCCGAGCCCGTTCTGCAGCGTCAGCACGAACGTGCCCGCCGTCAGCAGCGCGCGCACGCCGTCGAGCGCCGCCCGCGTGTGCAGCGATTTCGTGAAAACGATCAGCAGGTCGAACGGTGTGTCGGGCGCGGCGGCCGCGTGCGCGTTCGCGACTTCCGGCCGCACGGCCTGCAGCGTGCGAATGCGCCGCTCGCCGCGATCGTCGTCGATGCGCAGCCCGTCGCGACGGATGGCATCGAGATGCGTATCGTTCACGTCGATCAGCGTGACGGCTTCGCCGCTTTCGGCGAGCCGCCCGCCGAACAGCGAGCCCATCGCGCCCGCGCCCAGAATCGCGATTCTCATCGTCGGCGGCCTCGTCAGAACGGATAGTGGCGCGGCGCCGTCTGCACGGTGATCCAGCGCAGGTCGGTGAACGCGGCGATGCCGGCCTGGCCGCCGAAGTGGCCGAAGCCGCTGTCCTTCACGCCGCCGAACGGCATCTGCGCCTCGTCGTGCACGGTCGGGCCGTTCACGTGACAGATGCCCGATTCGATGCGCGCGGCGATACGCAGCGCCCGCGCGACGTCGCGGCTGAACACGGCCGACGCCAGCCCGAACGCGTTGTCGTTCGCGCAGCGGATCGCGGCGTCCTCGCCGTCGACGCGCACGATACCCTTCACCGGGCCGAACGATTCTTCCGCATAGATGCGCATCGCCGGCGTCACGTGATCGAGCAGCGTCGCGGGAAACAGCGTGCCGTCGGCCTTGCCGCCGCACAGCAGCGTCGCGCCGTGCGCGAGCGCATCGTCGATCAGCGCGTTGCAGCGCTCGACGGCCTTCGCGTCGATCAGCGAACCGAGCACGACGGGCCCGTGGCGCGGGTCGCCGAGCGGCAGCGATGCGGCCTTGGCGGCAAGCTTCGCTGCGAAAGCATCGGCGATCGATGCGTCGACGACGATGCGCTCCGTCGACATGCAGATCTGCCCGGAATTCGCGAATGCGCCGAATGCGGCCGCGTCGACCGCCGCGTCGAGATCGGCATCGTCGAGCACGACGAACGGCGCCTTGCCGCCGAGTTCCAGCACCGACGGTTTCAGATGGCGCGCGCATGCTTCGGCGACGATCCGCCCGACCCGGGTCGAGCCGGTGAAATTCACGCGGCGCACGGCCGGATGCGCGATCAATGCGTCGACGACGGCGCCCGCGTCGTCGGGCGCGTTCGTCACGAAGTTGACGACGCCCGGCGGCAGCCCGGCCTCCTGCAGCGCCTCGACGACCAGCCCGTGCGTGACGGGGCACAGTTCCGAGCCTTTCAGCACGACCGTGTTGCCGCATGCGAGCGGCAGCGCGAGCGCGCGCGTCGCGAGAATCACCGGCGCATTCCACGGCGCGATGCCGAGCACGACGCCGGCCGGCTGCCGCACGCCCATCGCGAGCGAGCCGGGCACGTCGGACGGGATCAGCGCGCCGCCGACTTGCGTGGTGAGCGACGCGGCCTCGACGAGCCCGCTCGCCGCGAGCTTCACGTTGAAGCCGGCCCACAGCGCGGAGGCGCCCGTCTCGGCCGCCATCGCGGCGACGAACTGCTCGTGTTTCGCTTCGAGCGCGGCGGCCGCCTTCAGCAGCAATGCGCGTCGCGCGCCGGGGCCGAGCACGGCCCATTCGGGAAACGCACGCGCGGCCGCGTCGGCCGCCGCGCACGCATCGTCGACGGTGCCCGCAGGCGCGACCGACGCGATTTCGCCGTCGAGCGGGTTGCGGCGCACGAAGGTCGCGCCGCCGGACGAGTGGCGGCGTTCGCCGCCGATCAGCATCGCTACGGTTTGCATGGCATCTCCGGAAAGACACGCGCGGCGCGTCAGGCAATCTCGACTTCGACGACGACCGGCGTCGCGGCCCGCAGCGCGTCGGTCAGCGTGTCGCGCAGGCGTGCGGCGTCGGCGACGCGCACGCCGCGGCAGCCCATCCCTTGCGCGAGCGCGACGAAATCCAGGTCGGGCAGATCGGTGCCCTGCACCGGATCGCCGGGGCCGAAGCCGAACACGGGCGCGAAGTCCTGCAGCGCCGCGTAACGCCGGTTGTTCAGGATCACGAACGTGATCGGCAGCTTCAGCTGCGCGGCGCTCCACAGCGCCTGGATCGAGTACAGACTCGAGCCGTCGCCGATCAGCCCGATCACGCGCCGGCCCGGCTGCGCGAGCGCGACGCCGACGGCGGCCGGCATCCCGTAGCCCAGGCCGCCGCTGTCCATCGTGTAGAACGTGCCGCTGCGCGTGAACGGCAGATGTTCCTGCATCACCGACCGCGCGCTCGGCGCCTCCTCGACGACGATGTCCTGCGCGTCGCGCACGTCGGCGAGCGTCTGCAGCGCGAACGCGACCGACATGCGCTCGCCGGCGGCGGGCGTGTCGACACGGACGTGCGGCGGGCGCAGCGCGGGCATCGGCCGCTCGGGCGGCGCGGGCCGCGTCAGCAGATCGCGCGCGGCGAGCCGCAGGTTGCCGACGACCGCATCGCCCGACGGTGTCCACGCGGCGACGCCCGGATCGTCGACGAGCTGCACGAGCATCGCGCCCGGCGGCACGTGCGGACCGAAGCCTTCGATGTGATAGGTGAACGCGGGCGCGCCGAACGCGAACACGAGATCGTGCCCGGCGAGCCGCGCGACGATCTTCTCGCGGATCGCGGGCAGGAAGCCGGCGAACAGCGGATGGTCCTCGGGAAAGCTGCAGCGCCCCGACATCGGCGCGACGTACACGCGCGCACGATGCCGCTCGGCGAGACGCACGGCGTCGTCCCACGCCCCCGCGCGATCGACGGCCGCGCCGACCACGAACGCCGGGCGCCGCGCGGCGTCGAGCGCGTCGCCGAGCCGCGCGAGCGCGTCGGGATCGGGCCGCACGATACTGCTGACGTCGCGCCGCGGCAGCCGTTCGGCCGGCTGGTCCCAGTCGTCGACCGGGATGGACACGAACACGGGGCCGCGCGGCTCCTGCATCGCGATACGGTACGCACGCGCGATCGCGGCCGGCACGTCCTGCGCGCGAGCGGGCTCGATGCTCCATTTCACGTACGGCTTCGGCAGCTCGGCGGCCTGCGTCGCGCCGAGGAACGGATCGAACGGCAGAATCGCGCGCGCCTGCTGGCCTGCGGTGACGATCAGCGGCGTGCGGTTCTTGAACGCGGTAAACAGGTTGCCCATCGCGTTGCCGACGCCCGCCGCCGAATGCAGGTTGACGACCGCTGCATTGCCGGTGGCCTGCGCATGGCCGTCGGCCATCCCGACCACGACGGCTTCGTGCAGGCCGAGCACGTAGCGGAAATCGTCGGGGAAGTCGCGAAACATCGGCAGCTCGGTCGAGCCGGGATTGCCGAACACGCGGTCGATGCCGAACTGGCGAAACAGGTCGATGACGGCATCGCGAACGGTGATCGATACGGCGGATTGGGACGGGGTGCCGGACATGCTCGGGCGTCTCCTCGATGGCTTGGCGGTTTCCACAGTATCGAAGCGCAAGCCATTCGCGGATACTGTATTTTCTGCGAAAAGCCATTACGTCCCGGCATGACTTTCGATCTCCGACAATTGCGTGCGTTCACGACGATCGTCGCGTGCGGCAGCCTCGGCCGCGCGGCCGACGCGCTGCACGTCACGCAGCCGGCGCTGAGCCGGATCCTGAAGCGGCTCGAGGAGCAGGTCGGCGCGCCGCTGTTCGAGCGCCATTCGAAGGGCGTGCAGCTCACCGCGTTCGGCGAAGCGTTGCTGCCGCACGCGACGCTGCTGCAGCACGAGGCCGAGCATGCGCGCGAGGAACTGGACGCGATGCGCGGGTTCGCGAAGGGCACGATCAAGGTCGGCACGGTGGGCAGCATCGCGAGCCTCGTGCTGCCGGTCGCGGTCGGCCGCGTGCTCGACCGCTGGCCGAACCTGCGCGTCGAAATCATCGAAGGCGTGTGGGACCGGCTCGCGCAAGGGCTGGTCAAGCACGAGATCGACCTCGCGCTGTCCGCGCACGGGCCCGATACCGACGAGATCGTCGCGATTCCCGAATGCCGCTGGGAAGATCGCAGCCATATCGTTGCGGCGCCGCACCATCCGCTGCGCGCGCTCGGCCGCCCGCCGACGCTCGCCGATACGCTGCATGCGCGCTGGGCGATTCCGCCGCGCGGCACCGCGCCGTTCGACCATATGCGCGCGACCTTCGACGCACACGGCCTCCCGTTGCCCGACATCGCGGTCGAGACGCGCTCGGTCACGACGCTGAAAAGCTTGGTCGCGCATGCGGGATTCCTCTGCTGGATGGCCGAGCCAATGTACGGCGCCGAACGGCGCGCCGGCACGATCGACACGCTGCCGGTGCGCGAAGTGGTCGCGGTGCGCACGCTCACCGCATTCCGGCGCCGCCACGGGATCCTGCCGGGGCCGGCCGGCAAGCTGCTCGACGAACTCGTCGCGCTCACGCGCGAGGGGTGCTGACGCTTTTCCGCCGGCTGCGTCGCGCCTGCTCGCGTGCCCGCCCCACCCGCGCCGCAGCGCACCATCGAAATGCCGTGTCCCCGCCTTGACTTTCGTTCGCCCGAATACGATCATTCGCTCACATAAAGAGCAAATGATCGTATTCGACAGGATAGACAGGCAGGAACAGGAGACACCGCATGAGCGACTCGCCCTCCGCCCGCACGCCCGTGCTGCTGCACATCGGCGCGGGCTCGTTTCACCGCGCGCACCAGGCGTGGTATCTGCATCGCGTGAACGCGGCCGTGCCGGCCGACGAACGCTGGTCGCTGACCGTCGGCAACATTCGCGACGACATGCGCGCGACGATGGACGCGCTCGCCGCGCAACATGGCGCGTACACGCTCGAAACCGTCACGCCGCAAGGCGAGCGCGCCTACGAGACGATCCGCTCGATCACGCGCGTGCTGCCGTGGTCGATCGATCTCGCCGCGCTGATCGACGCCGGCGCCGATCCGGCTTGCCGGATCGTGTCGTTCACCGTCACCGAAGGCGGCTACTACCTCGACGAACACGACCGGCTCGACCTCGCGAACGCCGATGTCGCCGCCGACCTGCAGGGCGCGCGCACCACGCTGTACGGTGCGCTCGCGGCGCTGCTCGCCGAACGCGTGCGGCGCGGCGCCGGCCCGCTCACGCTGCAAAGCTGCGACAACCTGCGCAACAACGGCGCACGCTTTCGCGCGGGGATGCGCGAATTCCTCGAACGGCGCGGCGAAACGGCTCTCGTCGCGTGGTTCGATGCGAACGTCGCGACGCCCAGCGCGATGGTCGATCGCATCACGCCGCGCCCGACCGCCGACGTGCGCAAGCGCGTACGCGCGGCCACCGGCGTCGACGACGCGTGCCCGGTGATGGGCGAATCGTTCATCCAGTGGGTGATCGAGGATCGTTTCGCGGCCGGCCGGCCGCGCTGGGAGCTAGCCGGCGCGGAACTCGTCGACGACGTGCATCCGTACGAGGAAGCGAAGATCCGCATCCTCAACGCGACCCACAGCTGCATTGCATGGGCCGGCACGCTGGCGGGCCATACGTATATCCACGAAGGCACGCACGACGCGGCGATCCGTCGCTTCGCGCACGACTACGTGACGCAGGACGTGATCCCGTGCCTGACGCCGAGCCCGCTCGATCTCGCGCGCTACCGCGACGTCGTGCTCGAGCGCTTCGGCAACCCGTACGTGCTCGACACGAACCAGCGCGTCGCGGCCGACGGCTTCTCGAAGATCCCCGGCTTCATCGCGCCGACGCTCGTCGAATCGTTCGCGCGCGGCGCCGCGCCGGTCGCCACCGCCGTGCTGCCCGCGCTGTTCCTGCGCTTTCTCGAGCGCTGGGCACGCGGCACGCTGCCGTATGCGTACCAGGACGGCGTGATGGACGAAAGCGCCGCGCGTGCGATCGTCGACGCCGACGACCCGGTCGTCGCGCTGTGCACTGACCGCGCGCTGTGGGGGTCACTGGCCGGCAACGCCGCGCTGCTCGACGCGTTGCGCGCCGGGCTCGCGCGCGTCGACGCATGGCTCGCCGCGCGCTGACGACGCGCGCGCCGGCGCCCGGCCGCGCAGCCGGGCGAACCCGCTTGGCACATGCCGCGCGGCACGGCTAAAGTAGCGGCTCCTCTCTGACGGAACGGATCGCACATGTATCTCGGCATCGACCTCGGCACCTCGGAAGTGAAGGTGCTGCTGCTCGCCCCGGACGGCGCGGTCGTCGGCACCGCCGGCTCGCCGTTCACGGTGTCGCGACCGCATCCGCGCTGGGCCGAACAGCATCCGGACGACTGGTGGCAAGGCACGCTCGCCGCGCTCGCGACACTGCGCGAGCGACACCCCCAGGCGTTCGCGCAGGTGCGCGGCATCGGCCTGTCGGGCCAGATGCACGGCGCGGTGCTGCTCGGCCGCGACGATCGCGTGCTGCGCCCCGCGATCCTGTGGAACGACATGCGCAGCGCCGACGAATGCGCGCTGCTCACCGAGCGCGCACCCGATCTCCATGCGCTGGCCGGCAACCTCGCGATGCCCGGCTTCACCGCGCCGAAACTGCTGTGGGTCGCGAAGCACGAACCCGACGTGTTCGCCGCAACCGCATGCGTGCTGATGCCGAAGGACTACCTGCGATTCCGGCTGACCGGCGCGAAAGTGTCGGACCCGTCGGACGCGGCCGGCACGCTGTGGCTCGACGTTGCACGCCGCGACTGGTCCGATGCGCTGCTCGCCGCGTGCGGGATGACACGCGAGCAGATGCCGCGCATCGTCGAGGGCAACGCGCCGTCCGGCACGCTGCGCGCGGACGTCGCACGCGAGCTCGGGCTGTCGGAAGCCGTCCCGGTCGCGGGCGGCGGCGGCGACAACGCGACGAGCGCGCTCGGCATCGGTGCGATCCACGCGGGCGACGGCTTCGTGTCGCTCGGCACGTCCGGCGTGCTGAGCGTGGTCGGCGACCGCTTCATGCCGAATCCCGCCTCGGCCGTGCATGCGTTCTGCCATGCGATTCCCGATCGCTGGCAATTGATGAGCGTCGTGCTGTCGGCCGCGAGCTGCCTGCGCTGGGTCTGCAAGCTGACCGGTACCGACGAGCCCGCGCTGCTCGCCGAAGTCGCGGCGCTCGACGCCGACGCGCTCGCCGCGGCGCCGCTGTTCCTGCCCTACCTGTCGGGCGAACGCACGCCGCACAACGATCCGTACGCACAAGGCGCGTTCTTCGGGATGACGCACGCGACCGAGCGTGCGCACCTCGGCTATGCGGTGCTCGAAGGCGTGACGCTCGGCCTCGCCGACGGCCTCGACGCGCTGCATGCGGCCGGCGTCGAAACCGACCAGTTGTCGCTGATCGGCGGCGGCGCGCGCAGCGCGTTCTGGGCGCAACTGATCGCGGACGCGCTGAACGTGCGCACGCGCCAGATCGGCGGCGGCGAAACGGGCGCGGCGCTCGGCGCGGCACGGCTCGGGTGGCTAGCCGTCGGCGGCGATCCGCAGACGGTGCTGACCAAGCCGCCGGTGCGCGCCGAATACGCACCGGACGCCGCCCGCCATGCGCGGCTGCGCGAGCGCCTCGATGCGTTCCGTACGCTGTACCGTCACGTGCGGCCGTTGTACGAACCGTCGCGCGCACGGCTCGCGTAGGCGCCGCGCACGCACGGCCGCCCGCCGGCCGTGCGTGCGACATGCGGTACAGTGGATGCCGTCATGCGGCCCGCCGGCCGGCCCACGGGGCGGCCCCCCAGATCCGAACCGAATCGCTATCGTGTCCAAGTCCTCAGAAAAACTCGATCTCGCCACGCGCGCCGCGTGGCTCTATTACGTCGCGGGCGACACGCAGAACGAAATCGCCGAAAAACTGCAGGTGTCGCGCCCCGTCGCGCAGCGCCTCGTCGCGTTCGCGGTCGAGAAGAACCTGATCCGCGTGCGCGTCGATCACCGGCTCGCCGACTGTCTCGATCTCGGCGCGCAGCTGTCGAAACGCTACGGCCTCGCGATGTGCGAAGTCGTGCCCGTCGACGCCGATGCGCCCGACGCGATCGACCGCAAGCTCGCGGTCGCCGGCGCGCAGGTGATGGAGCGCTACCTGAACGAAACGCGGCCGATGGTGATCGCGGTCAGCAGCGGCCGAACGCTGAAGGCCGCGGTCGCGCAGATCGCGCAGATCGACCGCCCGCAGCACCGGCTCGTGTCGATGGTCGGCGCGATCGCGGCCGACGGCTCGTCGAACCGCTACGACGTCGCGCAGTACATCTCCGAGAAAACCGGCAGCAAGCATTTCCTGCTGCCCGCGCCGCTGTTCGCCGACAGCGACGCCGAGCGCGCGCAGTGGTGCAATCACCGGCTGTACCGGATCGTCGAGGCGCTGTCGGGCGAGGCGGACGTCGCGTTCGTCGGGATCGGCAACATCGGTCCGCACTGCCCGCTCTACGAAGACGGCTTCATCACCGAGCAGGAGCGCGACGAGATGACCGCGCTCGGCGCGGTGGCCGAACTGCTCGGCGTGCCGATCGACGCGCACGGCACGCAGATCACCGTGTCGACGAGCGCACGCGTGACGAGCGTCGCGCTCGCCACGCCGCCGAAGCGGCCGACGATCGCGTTCGCCGGCGGCCCGAAGAAACACGACGCGGTGATTGCCGCGCTGCGCGGCGGCTGGCTGTCGGGGCTCGTCACCGACGAAACCTGCGCGCGCGCCGCGCTCGCCGCGAAGGCGGCCTGACGCCGCCGTCGCACGCGCCGGCTCAGGCCGCGCCCGGCGCCGGAAACGCATGCCGGCGTGCACGCCACGCGCCGACCCATGCCAGCGCCAGCAGCGCGACGAGCACCCACGGAATCGCGCCGGCGCCCGTCGCGCCGAGCAGCATCCCGCCCGCGATGCCGCCGCCGGCGATCGCCAGATTCCACACCGTCACGAGCATCGACTGCGCGACGTCGGCCGATTCGCCCGCCGCGTTCGCGGTGGCCGTCTGGAACAGCGTCGGCGCGCCGCCGAACGCGAGCCCCCACAGCACGACGCCCGCATAGACGGTCGTCATCCCGGAACCGGCGCCGAGCATCGCCGCCGCCAGCGCGAACAGCGCGATGCTCGCGAGCGTGAGGCGTCGCTGCGCGGCGCCGATCCATGCGCCCGTCAGCGCGATGCCGAAGAGCGACGCGACGCCGAACACGAACAGCACCACATCGACCTGCGTACCCATCCGCACGCCCGCGAGGAACGGCGCGACGTACGTGTACAGCATGTTGTGCGCGAGCACGTACGCGAACATCACCGTCAGCACCGGGCGCACGCCGGGCAGCGTCATCACGCCGAGCACCGGCTCGCGCGCGCCGGCCTGCTGGCCCGGATAGTCGGGTACGCGCATGCGGATCCAGCCGATCAGCGCGAGCGCCGCGGCCGAAATACCGGCGAACGCGATGCGCCAGCCGAACGTCGCGCCGAGCGCGGTGCCGGCCGGAATGCCGATCGACATCGCCGCCGGTATGCCGAGCATCGCGACCGCGATCGCGCGGCCGCGCAGCGACGGGTCGACCATCCGGCTCGCATAGCCGGCCAGCAGCGCCCACAGCAGTCCGGCCGACATCCCCGCGACGAACCGGGCCGCAAGCGTGAGCGCGTAATACGGCGACGCGGCCGTCAGCGCGTTCGACACGACGAAGCCTGCCAGCGCCGCGAGCAACAGGCGGCGCCGGCGCATCGCGCGCGTCGCGGCGACGAGCGGAATCGCCGCGACGATCGAGCCGAGCGCGTAGGCGGTCACCAGTTGGCCGATCAGCGCCTCGGTCACGCGCAGGTCGGCGCTCATCGGCGGCAGCAGGCCGGCCGGCAGCGCTTCGGTGAGCACCGTGATGAAGCCGGCGGTGGCCAGCGCAAGCAGGTTCGCGACAGGCAGGTGAGCACGGGCCGGCGTGGACGGATCGGCAGCCCGATCGACGGCGCGGCTGGAGACGGATATGCACTCGCTCATTGCGCACTCCGGTCGTCGACGCCATACACCGCATCGCGCACGTCGGTGACGATGCGCCCGTGCATCCCTTCGTACAACGTATTGGTCAGCGCCACCACCGTCAGCCCGGCCGCCCGGTCGACGAACCACGCATGCCCGTAGGCGCCGCCCCAGCGCCACGTGCCGACCGATTCCGGCGATTGCGCGGCCACCGGGTCATGCAGCACGGAAAAGCCGAGTCCGAAGCCGAACCCCGGCGCGTCCGGCAGATCGTGCGCGCCCGGCTGAACGCGCGACATCTCGTCGATCCAGCGGCGCGCGAGCCAACCGTCGCGCCCGGTGCGCAACGTATCGAGCAGCGTCATGCAGTCGGCCGCCGTACCGATCATCCCGGCGCCGCCCGACGGCCACGCGGCCGCGTCGAACGCGCGCGCCGGTGCGAAACGGATGCCGACCGTACCCTCGTACACCGGGACGAGATCGTCGTCGGTCATGCGGCGCGGCACGCCGGGCGTACTGACGTAAGGCGTCGCCAGGCGCGCCGCGTCATGCGTGAAAAACGCCGTGTCGGTCATCCCGAGCGGCGCCGTCACGAGCGCCGCCACGGCGTCGGCGAGCGGCCGGCCGTCGACCGCCTCGATCAGCGCACCGACCACGTCGGTCGCGAGCGAGTAGTGCCACGATGTGCCGGGCGCGAACCGCAGCGGCACGCCGCCGACGCGCCGCACGTTCTCCGCGAGCGACGGTCCGGCGACGTCCATGCCGTCGGACACGCCCGCGCGCGCATACGGCCCGTCGGCGTCGGCTTCGAGGAAGCGATAGCCGAGCCCGGCCGTGTGCGACAGCAGATGGCGCAGCGTGATGTCGGCAGGCGCGCCGCCCGCGAGCGTCGGCGTGAATGCGGGCAGCCAGCGCGCAACCGGTTCGTCGAGCCCGATCTTCGATGCCGCGACCAGCCGCATCGCGGCGGCCGTCACGATCGGCTTGGATACCGACGCGAGCCGGAACAGCGTGTCCTCGCGCATCGGCGTGCCGGCTTCGCGGTCGGCCAGCCCGGCCGCGCGTGCATAACGCAATTCGCCGTCGCGCGCGACCAGCACGACCGCGCCGACCACGCGCGCGTCGGCCAGCGCGCGATCGAGCACGGCGTCGAGCCGCGCGCGCAGCGCGGCGTCCGGTTCCCTGCGGTGCGTGGTGACAGGCAGCGATGACATGGCGTGACCTCGAACAGTGAAGGAACGCCCATCGTAAGGAGCCGGCACCGGAAGAAAAACCGGGTTAGAGTTCCGGACACTCCGGACATCGATGTCCGTAATCGAGGCCCTGCATGGAAAATCTTGGCGGTTTCGTCGTGTTCGTCCAGGTCGCGGAAACGCGCAGCTTCGTCGCGGCCGGCCGCGCGCTCGGATTGTCGGCGTCGGCGATCGGCAAGCGCATCGCGCGCCTCGAGGCGCGCCTGAACGTGCGGCTCTTTCACCGCAGCACGCGCAGCATCACGCTGACGGCCGAAGGCGCGCGCTTTCTCGAACGGTGCCGGCGCGTGATCGCCGAAATCGACGCGGCCGAGCGGGAATTGACGCAGAGCGTCGAGGCGCCGCGCGGGCGGCTGCGCGTGAGCCTGCCGACGATCGGCACGCTGCTGTTGCCGGTGCTCGCCGATTTCATGGCCGCGTATCCGGAGATCGAGCTCGACATCGATTTCAGCGACCGGATCGTCGACGTGATCGACGAAGGCTTCGACGTGGTCCTGCGCACCGGCCGGCCGACCGATTCGCGACTGTCGTCGCGGCTGCTCGGCCACTTCCGCCAGCACCTGGTCGCGTCGCCCGACTATCTCGACCGGCACGGCGCGCCGCGCACGCCGGCCGATCTCGCGCAGCATCGCTGCCTGCATTACCGCTTCCCGAGCAGCGGCAAGCTCGAGATCTGGCCGCTGCGCGCGCCGCGCACCGGCACGCCGCCGGAGGTACCCGTCTCGATGGTCAGCAACAACGCCGAGACGCGCCTGTGCTTCGCGCTGCGCGGGCTCGGCATCGCATGCCTGCCCGAGTTCTTCGTACGCGACACGCTCGCCGACGGCAGGCTGCGCGCGGTGCTCGACGACCACGTCGCGAGCCGCACGCCGTTCTACGTGCTGTGGCCGTCAGGCCGCCATCCGATGCCCAAGCTGCGCGCGTTCGTCGACTACATGGCCGAGCATTTGCGGTTGTAACCGGCGCGCGGCGGTCAAGCCGCCTTCGCGTGCGCGCTCAGCCGCCGGAACGCCTGCCCGTGCTCGTCGAACAGATGGCAGTGCTCGGGCAGCGCATGCACGCGCAGCGCCTCGCCGGTGCGATACGTGTCGAGCGGCGGAATTCGCGCGATCAGCCCGTCCGGCGCGACGGCCGACTCCGCATACAGATACGCCGCGTCGCCGAGCGATTCGACGGCCATCGTCCGCGCGGCGACGCCGGCCGCCGCCGCATCGACCAGCAGGTGCTCCGGCCGCACGCCGACGGTCACGGCCGCACCGCGCTGCAGCCCGGCCGCGTCGACCGCGACACGCTGCGTCTCGCCGCTATCGAACCGCACGAGCACGCCGGTCGCATCGGCCGATTCGACCGTGCCCTTCAGGAAGTTCATCTTCGGCGAGCCGATGAAGCCCGCGACGAACTGGTTCGCCGGCGCGTGATACAGCGTGTTCGGCGTGCCGACCTGCTGCACCGCGCCGCCCGACAGCACGACGATCTTGTCGGCGAGCGTCATCGCCTCGACCTGGTCGTGCGTCACGTAGATCATCGTCGTCTTCAGCTCGTCATGCAGCCGCGCGAATTCCAGCCGCATCTTCACGCGCAGCGCGGCGTCGAGGTTCGACAGCGGTTCGTCGAACAGGAACACCTTCGGCTTGCGCGTGATCGCGCGGCCGATCGCGACGCGCTGCCGCTGTCCGCCGGACAACTGCTTCGGCTTGCGGTCGAGCAGGTGATCGATGTGCAGGATCTTCGCGGCCTGCTTCACGGCCTGGTCGATCTCGGGCTTCTTCGCGCCCGCGAGCTTGAGGCCGAACGCCATGTTGTCGTACAGCGTCATGTGCGGGTACAGCGCATACGACTGGAACACCATCGCGATGCCGCGCTTCGCGCTCGGCACGTCGTTGACCTTCGCGCCGTCGATCAGCAGGTCGCCGCTCGAAATGTCTTCGAGGCCGGCGATCATCCGCATCAGCGTGGATTTGCCGCAGCCGCTCGGCCCGACGAATACGACGAATTCGCCGTCGGCGATGTCGAGGTTCACGTTGCGCAGCACTTCGGTGTCGTCGTAGCGCTTCGCGATGTTGCGCAGGAGCACGCTTGCCATGATCTGTCTCCGTTCGTTCGTGATGCACCGCCTGGCCGGCGGCGCTCGATCGTTGCTAGTTCGGCAGCACCGCGCCCGTCGCCTGCCAGCGCGCGACGTAGCCGGGCAGCTCGTGCATGTCGTCGAATACGTGGCGCGCGCCGATGCCGCGCAGCGCGTCGATCTGCGCGGCCGACGCGTGCCCGCCGCCGACGAAGCCGAGCACGGTCATGCCGGCCGCGGCCGCCGCGGTGATGCCGGTCACGCTGTCCTCGACGACGAGGCAGTTCGCGGGCGCCGCGCCGAGCGTGCGCGCGGCAGCCAGATACACGTCCGGCGCCGGCTTCGGCCGCGCGACCGAATCCGCGCAGAACAGCCGGTCGCCGAAAAAGCGCGCGAGCCCGGTGCGCGCGAGCGCCGCTTCGACGTACGCGCGATAGCTGTTGCTCGCGCAGGCGGTCGTCAGCTCGATCGCCTCGAGTGCCGCATCGATGCCGTCGACCATCGGCGCGTTGACGGCGGCCGCCTCGACCGCGCGGCGGATCGCGTCGACGTCGTCGGCCGACAGCGTGCGCCCCACCGCGTCGCTCGCGCCTGCCAGCACGCGCTCGATGCGCAGCCCGAGCAGCGGCATCACGGCCGGCCGCGCATCGACGCCCGGCCAGCGCGCATCGAGTTCGCGCACGATCACGTCGGCGGCCACGGCCTCGCTGTCGATCAGCACGCCGTCGCAATCGCAGATCAGCACGTTCGTCCCTGCGCTTGGCCTCCTCATTTGACCGCCCCGAACGTGAGCCCCCGCACGAGCTGCTTCTGCGACAGCCAGCCGACGATCAGGATCGGCGCGACCGCGAGCAGCGAAGCGGCGGACAGCTTCGCCCAGAACAGCCCTTCGGGGCTCGAGTACGACGCGATGAACACGGTCAGCGGCGCGGCGTTCGAGCTCGACAGGTTGATGCTCCAGAACGCCTCGTTCCACGACAGGATCACGAGCAGCAGCGCAGTGGACGCGAGCCCCGGCAGCGCCATCGGCATCAGCAGGTAGACGATCTCCTGCCACGTCGACGCGCCGTCGATGCGCCCGGCCTCGAGAATGTCCTTCGGGATCTCGTTGAAGTACGTGAAGGTCATCCATACCGCGATCGGCAGGTTGATCAGCGTGTAGACGATCACGAGCCCCGACACCGTGTCGAGCAGCCCGGAGTTCTTCCACAGCAGGTAGATCGGCACCAGCACGCCGACCGACGGCATCATCTTCGTCGACAGCATCCACAGCAGCACCTTCTGCGTGCGGTGGTTCGGGAAGAACGCCATCGCGTACGCGGCCGGCACCGCGAACAGCAGCGAGATCACCGTGACGCCGGCCGAGATCAGCACCGAATTCCATGCGAACGCGAAGTAGTTGCTGCGCGCGAACACCTCGCGGAAGCTGTCGAGCGTCGGCATGAACAACAGCGTCGACGCGTACGCCTGCTGCTCGGTCTTGAACGCGGTGATCGCCATCCAGAAGATCGGGAAGAACAGCAGCAGCGCGATCAGCCATGCGAGCGTGCCGGGCAGCGCGCGCCGCACGAGGTCGAACACGGCCGGCGTGCGCCGGCCTTCGAAGGTCAGGTCGCTCATTTCTCGTACTCCCCCTTCAGGTTGCGCGCGAGCATCCGCACGAGGAAGAACGACACGACGTTCGCGACCACGACGGCGATGATGCCGCCCGCGGACGCGAGGCCGACGTCGAACTGCTGCAGGCCGAGCGCGTAGATCAGGTAAGACAGGTTGGTCGTCGCGTCGCCGGGGCCGCCGCCCGTCGTCGTATAGATTTCCGCGAAGATCGACAGCAGGAAGATCGTCTCCATCATCACGACCACGGCGATCGCGCGCTTCAGGTGCGGCAGCGTGATGTAGAAGAACATCGCGACCGGGCCGGCGCCGTCGATGCGCGCGGCTTCCTTCTGCTCCTGGTCGAGCGACTGGATCGCGGTGAACAGGATCAGGAACGCGAACGGCAGCCACTGCCACGCGACGATGATGATCACCGCAGTCAACGGGTAATCGGCGAACCAGTCGATCGGCGTCATCCCGAGCGCGCGCATCGCGTTCGCGACGAGCCCGTACACCGGATGCAGGATCATGTTCTTCCAGATCAGCGCGGACACCGTCGGCATCACGAAGAACGGCGCGATCGCAAGCAGGCGCGCGATGCCCTGCCCGTAGAACTTGCGGTCGAACAGCACGGCCATCAGCACGCCGCCGACCACGGTGATCGCGAGCACCGCGCCGATCAGCACGAGCGTGTGCCAGATCGCGGGCAGGAACGACGGATCGGTCGCGAGGAAACGGTAGTTGTCGAGCCCGGCGAAGCCCTTCACGTCCGGGTTCAGCAGGTTGTAGCGCGAGAACGAATACCAGATCGTCATCGCGAGCGGAATCGACATCCACAGCAGCAGCACCGCGACGGACGGCGACACGAGCCAGCTCGCGCCGGCGCGCGCACGGCGCGGCGCGCCGGGCGGCGACGACGCGTCGCCGACCGACGGCGCGTGACTCAGGGGAAGACGCAGGTGACGCATGATCGGAGTCCCTCCGGTTGATGCGCGGGCGCGAACGGCCTGCCCGCCTGTCGGCTTCGCCGGCTCGCGCCGTGCGCCACGGCGCACGATGCGAGCCGCGCGACGGCTTGCGCGTTACTTCTTGTAGCCGGCCTGCCGCACCGCGCGGTCGGCGGCCGCCTGCCCGGCGGCGAGCGCCTGGTCGACCGACATCTGGCCCGCGACCGCGCCCGCGATCGACTGGCCGACCACCGTGCCGAACGACTGGAATTCAGGAATCCCGACGTACTGCACGCCCGTGTACGGCACCTTCTTCAGCGACGGATCGTTCGGGTCGGCCGTCTCGATCGCCTTCAGCACGAAATCCGAGAACGGCGCGGCGGCCTTGTACTCGGCGCGCTGATACGTCGACGTGCGCGTGCCCGGCGGCACCGAGGCCCAGCCCTCGTCCTTGCCGACCATCTCGATGTACTGCTTCGACGTCGCCCACGCGACGAACTTGCGCGCGGCATCCTGCTGCTTCGACGTCTTCGGCACGGCCAGCGCCCACGCCCACAGCCAGTGCGAGCCCTTCGGCGTGACGGCAACCGGCGCGGCCGCGAAGCCGATCTTGTCGGCCACCTGCGACTGCTGCTTGTTGTAGAGCATCCCGGCCGCGACCGTCGCGTCGATCCACATCGCGCACTTGCCGGACGCGGTCAGCGTCAGGTTCTCGTTGAAGCCGTTCGAGCTCGCTCCCGGCGGGCCGTTCTTCTTCAGCAGGTTCACGTAGAAATTGATCGCCTTCTTCCATTCGGGCGACGTCAGCTGCGCGTTCCAGTTCTCGTCGAACCAGCGCCCGCCGAACGTGTTCACGACCGTCGACACGTACGCCATGTTCTCGCCCCAGCCGGCCTTGCCGCGCAGGCAGATCCCGTAGGTGCCCTTCGACTTGTCGGTGAGCTTGTCCGCGAATTCGGCGATCTGGTCGTAGGTCGGCTGGTCGGGCATCTTCAGCCCCTTCGCCGCGAACAGGTCCTTGCGGTAGAACGTCATCGAGCTTTCCACGTAGAACGGCAGCGCGTAGAGCTGGCCGTTGTACGACAGGCTGTCGCGCGCGGTCTTCACGATGTCGTTCAGGTCGTAGTCGGCGGGCAGCCCCGTGATCGGCGCGAGCCAGCCGCGCTTGCCCCACTGCGGCGTTTCATAGGTGCCGATCGCCATCACGTCGAACTGGCCGCTGCCGGTCGTGATGTCGGTCGTCGCGCGCTGGCGCAGCACGTTCTCCTCGAGGATCACCCAGTTCAGCTTGATGTCGGGGTTCGCCTTCTCGAACGCCGGCGACAGCTTCTTCAACTCGATCATGTCGGGGTTGTTCAGCGTCGCGATCGTCAGCGTGCCGGCGGACGCCGCGCAGGCCGCCGTCGCGAGCGCGGCTCCGGCGAAACAGCGTGCGGCGGCGTCGAGCATCTTTCGTTGCATGGCATGTCTCCTGTGATTGTTCGAAATGTCGTCGGTCTTGCGTCGGTGTTGCATCGTTTCCTTCGCGGCCCGTCATGCCGGCCGCTGCATGCCGCACGCGCGCGCATAGTGCGCGATCACGTCGCGTATCCGGTGGCACACCCATGCGCGCGGCGCCTTCGCGAGGCCGCCCGCGCGGCATGCCGCATAAACGTCCGGCAGCCACTGCGCGACGAGCGTCTCCGGCACCGGCTGCCGCGCGAGGTTGTCGAACAGTTGCTCGACCGCGGCCGCGACGGCCGGCTGCAGCCAGTAATAGCGGATGCGGTCGCTGTAGCTGAACTGGCGCGCGAGCCGCTGCGCGGTCTCGTCGCCGCGATAGTACGGCGCCCAGTGCTCGGGCTGCGCGCGCATCGCCGCATCGACGACGTCGCGCAACCGCGAGCGCTGCGCGACGTCGTCGATCAGCGCGTCCTCGATGAACGTCAGCGCGAACAGCGCCTCGCGCAGCGCGAACGTCAGCGCGGGGCCGACCTTCAGCACCGCGAAGTGGTCGCGCACCAGCGCGGCGAGCGCGGCTTCGGTCTGGTAATCGGTCGAATGCGCTTCGAACACGAGGCGCGGCGTCTGCAGGATACTCGCGCCCAATGACGCTGCCTTGGCGCTGTCGTAGTCGAGCACGTGGCGATCGTCGAAGTCCACGCCCGGCTGCGCGACGATCGCGACGACGCGTGTCCATGCGTCGTCGAGCCCGGCCGCCGAGAACGCGCGGCGGTGCGCGTCGAGCGTCGCCGCGACGCTGTCGCTGCGCGTGACCGCGATCCGCGCGATCGCATCGTCGCTCACCTCGCCGCCCGGCGTCGGCACCTCGGTGCCGATCACGTAGACGGGCGCGACGCCGGCGCGCGCCGCCGCGTCTTCCGCGACGCGGCACAGCTCGGCCGCACGCGCGGCGATCGTGCGATCGTCGAGCCGCGCCGGATCGTCCGCGCACGCCATGCTCGCATCGAGATGGATCTTCTCGAACCCGGCTTCGACATACGCGGCGACCATCGCCCCGGCCTCGCGCATCGCGTCGGCCGCGCGGCGATGCCGCCACGGGTTGGGGCCGAGATGGTCGCCGCCGAGCACGAGCGCCGACGGCGCGAGCCCGCAGCGCGCGGCGATCGCATCGACGTCGCGGCGAAAATCGGCAGGCGTCATGCCCGTATAGCCGCCGAGATGGTTCACTTGATTGCAGGTCGCCTCGATCAGCAGCGGTGAGCCGTCGGTGCGCGCGGTTTCGCACGCGGCCTCCAGCACGAGCCGGTGCGCGCTGCAGATCGAATAGATGCCGCGCTGCGCGTCCGCGCGGTTCGCGTCGAAGATCATCCGCAGCACGGTGTCCGCGTGCGCAGTGCGCGTGCGCTCGGCAACGGTCGTCAGGCCGGACATGCGATACCTCGTTCGGTCAGGAAACGGTCGATCTCGGCCGCGCTGCTGTTGCCTTCCATCGGGCCGCGCCGCGTGACCGCGATCGCGCCCGCCGCGTTCGCGCGGCGCAACGCGACATCGATCGGCAGGCCCGCGACGAGGCTCGCGACCAGCGTGCCGCCGAAACAGTCGCCGGCGCCGGTCGGATCGACTTCGTCGACCGCGAACGCCGGCGCCTGCGCCCGGTGCGCGCGATCGAACGCGACGCTGCCTTGCGCGCCGCGTTTGAGCACGACGCGCTCGAGCAGCGGATGCGTCGCGAGCAGGCCCGCGATCGCGCGCTCGGCCGGCTGCGGCCCGCAGAAGAACGGCAGGTCGGCTTCGCTCGGCAGGAACAGGTGGCACGCGGCGAGCATCTCGTCGAGCGCCGCGCGCATCGGCCGAAAACTCAGCATCTCGGGCCGCACGTTCGGATCGAACGACACCTTCGCGCCGGCGCGCGCGGCCTCGATCACGCCGCGCTGCACCGCCGCGATAGCCGATTCGCTCGTCAGCGACGAGCCCATCACGTGGAAATAGCGGCAGCCGTCGAACATCGCGGTGTCGACGTCGGACGCATCCACGCACGCAGCCGCGCTGGTCGACAACGTGAAGACGAAACTGCGCGAGCCGTCGTCGCGATACGCGACGAACGCGGTGCCGGTCGGACGGGCGACGCGGCGGATGCGCGCGACGTCGACGCCGTCGCGTGCGAGCCGCGCGACGATCGCGTCGCCGAACGCATCGCGTCCGACGCAGCCCGCATACGCGACGCGCGCGCCGAGCCGGGCGGCCTGATCGGCGAAGATCGCCGGCGCGCCGCTCGGGAACGGTCCGGCGAACAGGCCCGGCGTATCGAAGCCCTGGCCGCGCTCGGCGGCGACGAATTCGGCCAGCAGCTCGCCGGCGACGACGATCTCGGCCATCAGGCGTGTCCTCGTGCGGCGGCGGCCGCGTGCAGCGAATCCGCCCGGGTTGCGCATGCGAGCGGCGGCATGTCAGCTCATCCAGTTGCCGCCGTCGACGTTCAACGTCTGGGCGGTGATGTAGTCGGCGTCGGACGACGCGAGGAACAGCGCGGCGCCCGTCAGGTCCCCCGGCACGCCCATGCGGCCGAGCGGCACGGCTTCGCCCACGAGCCGCTTCTTCTCGCCGAGCGGCCGGTTCTCGTAACGCGCGAACAGCGCATCGACCTGCTCCCACATCGGCGTGTCGACGACGCCCGGCGCGATGCCGTTCACGTTGATCCGGTGCGGCGCGAGCGCGAGCGCGGCCGACTGCGTATAGCTGATCACCGCGGCCTTGGTCGCGCAGTAGTGCGACACGAGCGCCTCGCCGCGACGGCCGGCCTGCGACGACATGTTGACGATCTTGCCGCCGCGCCCCTGCTCGACCATTCGCTGCGCGACGGCCTGCATCAGGAAGAACAGCCCTTTCACGTTGACCGAGAACAGCCGGTCGAACACGTCCCACGATTCATCGAGGAGCGGGCGCATGTCGAACAGCGCCGCGTTGTTGAACAGGATGTCGACGCCGCCGAAGCGCTCGACCGCCGTCGCGACGATCCGCGCGATGTCGTCGCGGCGCGTGACGTCGGCCGTGACGGCCACCGCGCGGCCCGGGCTGGCCTCGATCAGCCGTGCGAGCGAGCCGCTCGCAGGCTTCAGGTCCACCAGCACGCAGCGCGCGCCCTCGTCCAGATAGCGTTGCGCGACCGCCTCGCCGATGCCGCTTGCGGCGCCCGTCAGGATCGCGACCTTGTCTGCCAGTCTCACTGGTTGTCTCCGGTTCGTTCTGTTGCACGACGGTCGCGAAGTGAGCGAACGCTCGCGGACAGATCAATTGCTCTGTTGGTGATCGAATGATCGGATACGCGATACGCGCTGTCAAGACGACATGACGGCTTTCTATGACGCGCTGCGGCACGGCCGCGCCCGGCGATGCCCCGCCGCGCCCGCACGGCAAGGGCGCGCGGTGCACGGTGCGGCGCAGTGGCGTTGACGGTGAAAGGGACGCAGCGACGGCGGGAAGCAAGGGCGGGAAACGGAATTCGCGCTGCATGGCGCGGCGATACGTTATATCATCGCTGTACTTTGTTTCAGCGCCTGCTTCATGCCATGGCTACCTCATCGTCCATTGACGCCCGGCTGTCCCGGGCCGACGCATTCGCCGCCGAGCACGGGCTCGCGTGGACGCCGTTGCGCCGCCAGGTCTACGAACGCGTGCTGGCCGCGCAGCGCCCGATCGGCGCGTACGACCTGCTCGCGGAACTCGAACCGCAACGCGGCCGCGTGCCGCCGACGACCGTCTATCGCGCGCTGGATTTCCTCGTCGAGCACGGCTTCATCCACCGGATCGAATCGAAGAACGCGTTCTTCGCATGCTGCGAGATCGGCGTGCCGCACGAAGGCCAGTTCCTGATCTGCGATGCGTGCGGCGACACCGTCGAGATTCCCGGCGGCGACCTCGCGAAGCAGTTGTCCGCGAGCGGGCCCGCGCACGGTTTCGAAGTCCACCACCAAGTCGTCGAGCTGAGCGGCCTGTGCGGGCACTGCAAGCGCAAGCCCGCGCAACGCTGACGCCGACTCGCGCGGCGCACGCGCCGCCCTTCCAACGAGGAGTTCCATGTCCATTGCCCTGAAGCGCGCGCCGCGGCGCGCCCTGTCGCCTGTCCGCTGGCTGGCCGCCGCCGTCGCCGCGCTGTCGTTCGCCGCGCCCGCGCTTGCGCAGGCCGCGACCGTCAACGTCGTCGCCGCCGAGAATTTCTACGGCGACGTCGCCTCGCAGATCGGCGGCCATCACGTCGCGGTCACGAGCATCCTCAGCAATCCCGACCAGGATCCGCACCTGTTCGAAGCGAGCCCGAAGACCGCCCGCGCGCTCCAGCACGCGCAGGTCGTGATCTACAACGGCGCGAACTACGATCCGTGGATGGCCAAGTTGCTCGGCGCGTCGAAGCAGGCGAAGCGCGCGACGATCGTCGTCGCCGATCTCGTCGGCAAGAAGGCCGGCGACAACCCGCATCTGTGGTACGACCCGGCGACGATGCCCGTGGCCGCACGCGCGATCGCGGCCGAGCTCGGCCGCGCCGACCCGGCGAACAAGGCCGAGTACGACGCGAACCTGCAGAAGTTCGTCGCGTCGCTGAAGCCCGTCGACGACAAGGTCGCCGCGCTGCGCGCGAAGTACAAGGGCGTGCCCGTGACGGCCACCGAGCCCGTGTTCGGCTACATGTCGGACGCGATCGGCCTCGACATGCGCAACCAGCGCTTCCAGCTCGCGACGATGAACGACACCGAGGCGAGCGCGCAGGACGTCGCCGCGTTCGAGGGCGACCTGCGCAAGAAGCAGGTGCGCGTGCTGATCTACAACAGCCAGGCCGAAGAGCCGATGACCAAGCGCATGCTGAAAGTCGCGCGCGACGGCGGCGTGCCGACCGTCAGCGTCACCGAGACGCTGCCGGCCGGCAAGACCTTCCAGCAATGGATGGCCGGCCAGCTCGACGCGCTCGGCAACGCGCTTTCGGCCGGCAAGTAACGGACGACCGTAACGACATGACCGTCACTCCCCACGCCCTCGCCGTCGATCGCGTCACGCTCGAACTGGGCGGCCGCACGATCCTGCGCGACGTGAGTTTCTCGATCGAGCCCGGCGAATTCGTCGGCGTGCTCGGGCCGAACGGTGCGGGCAAGACGACGCTGATGCGCGCGGTGCTCGGCCTCATCCCCGTGTCGGCCGGCACGCTGTCGGTCGGCGGCGTGCCGGTCGTGCGCGGCAACGCGTCGATCGGCTACATGCCGCAGATCAGGAGCGGCCTCGCGAACCGCCGGATGCGCGGCTACGACTTCGTCGCGATGGCCGCCGACGGCCACCGCTGGGGCCTGCCGCACACGAACGCGGCCACGCGCCGCGACGTCGATCGCGTGCTCGACCTCGTCGGCGGCTCGTCGCTCGCGCGCCGGCCGCTGTCCGAACTGTCGGGCGGCGAACGGCAGCGGCTGCTGCTCGCGCAATGCCTGCTCGGCAACCCGAAGCTGCTGCTGCTCGACGAGCCGCTGATCAGCCTCGATCCGAACCACCAGCGCGGCGTCGTCGAACTCGTGCGCAACGTGCAGCGAGAGCTCGGCATCACCGTGCTGTTCTCCGCGCACGAACTGAATCCGCTGCTGAACGCGCTCGACCGCGTGCTGTATCTCGGCAACGGCGTCGCGGCGCTCGGCACCGTCGACGAGGTGATCACGAAGCCCGTGCTGTCGCGGCTCTACGGATCGCCGATCGACGTGATGCGCGTGAACGGCAAGATCTTCGTGATGTCGGGCGACGTCGAGATCGAGAAGCACGATCACGAACACGAGGACGACGATCATTCGCACGGCGGTGGCGGCGGACACGGCCATCATCACCATGGACACGCCCATCCCGGGCATTCGCACGATGTTTGAATACGACTTCATGATCAACGCCTTCGCGGCGTCGGGAATCGTCGCGGTGCTCGCGGGCATCGTCGGCTATTTCCTGGTGCTGCGCGGGCAGACCTTCGCCGGCCACGCGCTGTCGCACGTCGGCTTCACCGGCGCGACGGGCGCGGTGCTGCTCGGCATCTCGCCGATCTGGGGGATGGTCGGCTTCACGCTCGCGGCCGGGATCGGGATGGGCGCGCTCGGCGAGCGGCTCGCGGGCCGCGACGTCGCGATCGGCGTGATCCTGTCCGGCGCGCTCGGCTTCGGCCTGCTGTTCCTGCACTTCTACACGTCGTTCGCGACGCAGGTCACCGCGCTGCTGTTCGGCAACGTGCTCGCGGTCAGCCGCGACACCCTCGCGGTGCTCGCGGGCATCGGCGCGGTGAGCCTCGCCGCGCTCGCGCTGATCGCGCGGCCGCTGTTGTTCGCGTCGCTGCAGCCCGAGCTGGCCGAAGCCAAGGGCGTGTCGCTGCGCACGGTGTCGATGCTGTTCCTCGCGGTGTGCGCGCTCGCGGTGGCCGCGGCGACGCAGATCGTCGGCGTGCTGCTCGTGTTCACGCTGCTGGTCGGGCCGGCGGCGGCCGCGCAGAACCTGTCGACGCGCCTGTCGACGGGCGTGCTGCTCGCCGCGCTGTTCGCGCTGTTCGAAGCGTGGGCCGGCATCGTCCTCGCCTATCACACCGACTGGCCGACGAGCTTCTGGATCACCGCGCTGTCGGCGCTCGTGTACGGCGCGAGCCTGTTGCGGCGCAACTGATCGCGGCCCGGCGATCGCCGCCCGATGCCAATGAAAACGCCGGCGTGCCCGAAGGGGTAGCGCCGGCGTTCTTTCATGCGAACCGGATGCGTGACCTGCTTGCGCCGATATTCACCGCACCAGCACGCGCGCGTGATGCGCGAGATGATCCGCGATGAATGTCGAGATGAAGTAGTAACCGTGGTCGTAGCCCGGATGGCGGCGCAGCGTCAGCGGCTGGCCGGCCTTCGCGCACGCGGCTTCGAACACGTCGGGGTTCAGCTGGTTCGCGAGGAACTGATCGGCCAGCCCCTGATCGACCAGGATACCTTCAGCGAACTTCGGCGCATCGGCGCGCGCGACCAGCTCGCTCGCGTCGTGCGCCTTCCACGCTTCGCGATCGGCGCCGAGATAGCCCGAGAACGCCTTCTCGCCCCACGGGCAGCGCGTCGGCGCGGCGATCGGCGCGAACGCCGACACCGACCGGTACAGGCCCGGATGACGCAACGCGAGCGTCAGCGCACCGTGGCCGCCCATCGAGTGGCCGAAGATCCCGAGCCGCGCGCCGTCGATCGGCAGCTCGGCCGCGACGAGCTCGCGCAGCTCGCCCGTCACGTACGACTCCATCCGGTAATGCGTCGACCACGGCGCTTCGGTCGCATCGACGTAGAAGCCCGCGCCGACACCGAAGTCCCATGCATCGGTCTCGCCCGGCACGCCCGCGCCGCGCGGGCTCGTGTCGGGCATCACGAGTGCGATGCCGTGCTGCGCCGCGTACTGCTGCGCGCCGGCCTTGATCGCGAACGTCTCGTCGGTGCACGTGAGCCCCGCGAGATAGAACAGCGCCGGCACGCGCCCGTGCGCCGCCTGCGGCGGCAGGTACACCGAGAACTTCATCGGCAGGCCGATGGCCGCCGAATCGTGACGGTAGAAACGCTGCTCGCCGCCGTGGCACGCATGCGAGGAAACGAGTTCGAGCATGGCGGTATGCCCCCGGTCAGTACAGCACGACCGAGCGGATCGACTCGCCGGCCTTCATCAGGTCGAAGCCTTCGTTGATCCGCTCGAGCGGCAGCGTGTGCGTGATCAGGTCGTCGATATTGATCTTGCCTTCCATGTACCAGTCGACGATCTTCGGCACGTCGGTACGACCGCGCGCGCCGCCGAACGCCGAGCCCTTCCATTCGCGGCCCGTCACCAGCTGGAACGGACGCGTGCCGATTTCCTCGCCAGCCGCGGCCACGCCGATGATGAACGACTGGCCCCAGCCCTTGTGCGTGCACTCGAGCGCCTGGCGCATCAGCTTCACGTTGCCGACGCATTCGAACGAGTAGTCGGCGCCGCCGTCGGTCAGCTGCACGATGTGGTCGACGACGTTCTCGACTTCGTTCGGGTTGATGAAGTGCGTCATCCCGAACTTCTTCGCGAGCTCGACGCGCTTCGGGTTGATGTCGACGCCGATGATCTTGTCCGCACCGACCATCTTCGCGCCCTGGATCACGTTCAGGCCGATTCCGCCGAGGCCGAACACGACGACGTTCGCGCCGGCCTCGACCTTCGCCGAGTACACGACCGCGCCGACGCCCGTCGTCACGCCGCAGCCGATGTAGCAGATCTTGTCGAACGGCGCGTCCTCGCGCACCTTCGCGACCGCGATCTCCGGCACGACGATGTAGTTCGAGAACGTCGACGTGCCCATGTAGTGGAACAGCGGCTTGCCGTCGAGCGAGAAGCGCGACGTCGCGTCCGGCATCAGGCCCTTGCCCTGCGTCGCGCGGATCTTCTGGCACAGGTTGGTCTTGCGCGACAGGCAGAACTTGCACTCGCGGCATTCGGGCGTGTAGAGCGGAATCACGTGGTCGCCCTTTCTCACGGTGCCGACGCCGGGGCCGACGTCGACCACCACGCCCGCGCCTTCATGGCCGAGGATCGCCGGGAAGATCCCTTCCGGATCGGCGCCCGACAGCGTGTAGTAATCGGTGTGGCAGATGCCCGTCGCCTTCACTTCGATCAGCACTTCGCCGGCGCGCGGCCCTTCGAGATCGACTTCCTCGATCGTCAGCGGCGCACCCGCCTTCCATGCAATCGCGGCTTTCGTTTTCATCGTGTCACTCCTGTATGTCTGTGAGATCGGCCCGAGCCGGCGTGCGGCGCCTGCAGGGGTTCGTGCAAATCGGTCGAAGCCGTGCCGCGCGGCACGGCACAAGAATCTCGTGCTCGCCATGATGGCTGCTCCCGCCGCGCATCGCGTGCGGGAAACGGTCGCCGGCTTGCCAGGATGCGTCATCGCTGACGCAAAAGAACAAGTGCCCGAGTTTAAACGCCCGTCGTGAACCATGCATCCGTGCGCGCGTACAGATCGACGAAGCGCGCGTGGCGCGCAGCCAGCAGGCGGTCGTCGTGCGGCGCGGCAACCGGCGACGCGCTCGGCGCCAGCGCGTGCAACGCATCCTCGCGCCAATGCCCGATCGCGACGCCCGCGAGCAGCGCCGCGCCACGCGTCGCGGCGTTCGGGCAATCGATCGCCTGCAGCGATGCGCCGAGCGCGTCGGCGAGCAACTGGCGCCAGCGCGGATCGACCGAGCCGCCGCCCGCGAGGCGGAGCGTCGTCACCGCGTCGCCGCGGTCGGCCTCGCGGATCGCATCGAGCCCCGCGCGCAACGCGAACGCGACGCCTTCGAACGCGGCGCGCATCATCGCCCCGCGCGTATCGCCGAGCCCGAGGCCGAGCCAGCCGCCGCGCGCATCGGGGTTCATCCACGGCGAACGCTCGCCGGTCAGGTACGGCAGGAAGCACAGCCGTTCGGACGCCGGCTGCGCGAACGCGTCGTCATACGCATCGGCCCAGCGCGCGTAGCCGAGCCAGCCGCGCACGGCTTCGAGCGCGAGCCCGACGTTCTGCATCGCCGCCATCGTGTAATAGCCGCCGCCCGCCGCCGCACGATAGCGATGCAAGCCGCGCCGCGCGGGCGGCAGCGCATCCGCGAGCACGACGATCTGCCCGCCGCTGCCGGTCGTCAGCAGCGCATCGCCTGCCGCGGCCAGCCCGCTGCCGAGCGCCGCGCACGCGGTGTCGGCCGCGCCCGTCGCCAACGGTACGCCGGCCGGCAGGCCGAGCGCTGCGGCGGCCTGCGCGCCGAGCACGCCGCAGCGCGCGGTGGACGCATGAACCGGCGCGAAGCGGTCGGCCGGCAGGCCGAGCGCGTCGATCAACGCGATATCCCACGCACCGTCGGGCGTCGCGAGCGCGGTGGCGCACGCGTCGCTCGGATCGGCCGCCACGTCGCCGCCGAGTGCGATGCGCAGCCAGTCCTTCGGCTGCACGGCCCAGCGCGCGGCACGCAGCGCATCGGGTGCGTGCGTCGCCAGCCAGCGCAACAGCGGGCCCGCCATGCCGGGCGCCACGGGGTTCGGTGCGACGGGCGATCCGGACGCCGGCCAGCCGGCCGCCTCCGCCTCGCGCGCCGCGCGCGTGTCGGGCCACAGCAGCGCGGGTCGCACCGGCTGGCCGGCCGCGTCGATCAGCACGACACCATGCATCTGGCCCGAAAAACCGATCGCCGCCACCTGCGCACGCTCGTCGGCCGGCAGCCGCGCGGCCGCGCGCACGAGCGCCTGCCACCACGTGTCGGGCGCGATTTCCGCCCAGCCGGGCTGCGGCGACGACAACCCATAAGGTTCGCTCGCCACCGCCCGCTCGACGCCGTCGGCATCGAGCGTGACGAGTTTGACGGAGCCGGTGCCGAGGTCGATTCCGAGCAGGCGCATGACGTGAAGGGGGAGTCGTATGAACGGGTATCGATGATAACGGGATCGCGACGCGCGCCCCGGTTTTGGCCGCCGCTTCGGCGCATCGAAAGTGCGGTCGGGTCGAGGCGCTCCACCGGGCTGCACCTTGCACGCGAAAGCGGCCGTTCGCGGGTTAACCCGGCGCGATTTCCCCACCCCGCTTTTTGCCACTATGCGGGCCGCCCGATACACACCATAAAGCGACCCATATTTGACATGGGGGCCGGCGCTATTTTGAAGCGCTATAAAACCGGTACACCTCACTCCCGCGGCAGTTTCCCGATGATCGATCCCCGGCTCCATGCCGAAATGGCATATCGAACCAGCAAAGAGCGGAATAGAACCCAGTGCTCTTGTTGCATGGACACATTCCGAATAACTTCGTATCACCCCGAAAACAAGATCATGGAGTGAGACAGATGCAATCGAACACGGTCCATCCGTGCGATGAGGTGCTGCCGACCGGCAAGCTGGTAACGCTTGGCCTGCAGCACGTCCTCGTCATGTACGCCGGCGCCGTCGCCGTGCCGCTTATCGTCGGCGCCGCGCTCAAGCTGCCGAAAGACCAGATCGCGTTCCTGATCAGCGCCGATCTGTTTTCGTGCGGCATCGCCACGCTGATCCAGACGCTCGGCCTGTGGATCTTCGGCATCCGCCTGCCCGTCATCATGGGCTGCACGTTCGCGGCGGTCGGCCCGATGATCGCGATCGGCACGAACCCCGGCCTCGGCATTCTCGACATCTTCGGCTCGACCATCGCCGCCGGCATCATCGGCATCGTGCTCGCGCCGATGATCGGCAAGCTGTTGCGGTTCTTCCCGCCCGTGGTCGTCGGTACGGTGATCGCCGTGATCGGGCTGTCGCTGATGGAAGTGGGCATCAACTGGGCGGCCGGCGGCGTCGGCAACCCCGAGTACGGCAGCCCGGTCTATCTCGGCCTGTCGCTGCTCGTGCTCACGCTGATCCTGCTGATCAACAAGTTCGGCCGCGGCTTCATCGCGAACATCTCGGTGCTGCTCGGCATCGTCGCCGGCTTCGTGATCGCGTTCGCGATCGGCCGCGTGAACACCGACGGCGTGGCGCATGCGCCGTGGGTCGGCTTCGTGATGCCGTTCCACTTCGGCCTGCCGCACTTCGATCCGCTGTCGATCGTGACGATGGTCACGGTGATGTTCGTCACGTTCATCGAATCGACCGGCATGTTCCTCGCGGTCGGCGACATGGTCGATCGTCCGGTCAACCAGGAGCGCCTCGTGCGCGGCCTGCGCGTCGACGGTCTCGGCACGCTGATCGGCGGCATCTTCAACTCGTTCCCGCATACGTCGTTCTCGCAGAACGTCGGCCTGATCGGCGTGACGGGCGTGAAGAGCCGCTTCGTGTGTGCGACGGGCGGCGTGATCCTCGTGCTGCTCGGCCTGTTCCCGAAGATGGCGCAGGTCGTCGCGTCGGTGCCGCCGTTCGTGCTCGGCGGCGCGGGCATCGTGATGTTCGGGATGGTCGCCGCGAACGGCATCAAGGTGCTGTCGAAGGTCGACTTCGTGAACAACTCGCACAACCTGTTCATCGTCGCCGTGAGCGTCGGCATGGGCCTCGTGCCGGTCGTGTCGCCGCACTTCTTCTCGAAGCTGCCGCCGGCGCTCGCGCCGATCCTGCACAGCGGCATCCTGCTCGCATCGGCCACGGCCGTGATCCTGAACATCGTGTTCAACGGCGTGAAAGGCGAAAAGGATGCACGCTGCGAGATTCGGCGCGCCGGACACGACTTCGACGGGCGTCCCGCCGACGCGCACCACTGATCGCGCCGCGCCGGACGACGGCGCGAAGCGGTAACGACGAACGCCACGGCATGCCGTGGCGTTTTTGTTTCGGGGTGCAGGACCCGACACGGTGCCGGGCGATCCCGCTTCACGCGGGCAGGCGGGTCGCCGGATGCACGATGCGCCATGCCGACTGACGGTGTGATCGACGTGATCGATGCGATCGACGTGATCGGTGTGATGGCGTGATCGGTGTGATGGCGTGATCGGTGTGATGGCGCGATCGGTGTGATTGCACGAACGCAATGCGACGCGGCGCACGCATCGTCACGACATCGACGCCCTTCTTTCCGCACGATTCGCCGGCGCAAAAGAAAACGCCGCGGACTTTCGTCCGCGGCGTTTTCGTTTTCGCATACAGCCGCTTCGAAGCGAGGCGCGGCATACCGCGCCCGCCCTTCTCCGTGCTTACCCGTTCGTCGCCGTTGCCGACGCAGGCGCCGGAGCGGCCGCCTTGTCGTAATCGACCGGCGCATCCGGCGCGCGCGGCGCTTCGCCCGC